>JAURHS010000059.1 GCA_030833205.1 Prosthecobacter sp. | reverse complement strand
CAATGGGGCTCGTGGCTTGGCCACGGATTCCGCAGGAAATGTCTGGGTCTCTGACACTGTGAATCATGTGATCCGGCGGGTGGGTAGCGATGGTGTGGTCACCACGGTGGCCGGTCGTCCCGGTGTCTCGGGCACCACGGATGGCCTAGGGCTCAATGCGCGCTTCAACCTCCCGACGGCCTTGTTTGTGGATCGGGCCACCCCCGCATCTTCGCCCCTGGCCGGTTCGGTGTATGTGGTGGACACGGGCAATCACCGCATCCGCCGGATTGCTTCCGATGGCGTGGTCAGCACGGTGGCCGGCTCCACTGACGGATACCGCAATTCCCTGGCCGGTTCGCCGCTGTTCTCAAGTCCTGAGGGCATCACCGGCGCTGCCCTCAACATCGAGGCCCCCACTCTTTTTGTCGCTGACACCGGCAATCACGCGATTCGACGCCTTCAGTACAATGCGCTGACCAAGGTGTGGACGACCACCACTTACGCAGGACCAGCGACCAAAACTTCGGGCTACGCTGATGTGCTTGCGGCGTCTTCAGATCTTTCCGCTGCCCGATTCAACCAGCCAGCAGGAGTGGAGGCTGAGGCAACATATGCCTCGGCAACTGCCGCCACGCCGAATGGCTTTGTCCTGTATGTCGCCGATCGCGGCAACGGAAAGCTTCGGCGCATTCAAATCTCAACCACCACAACGGTGAGGACGGTGGGGGTGGACTTGCAGGCCCCTCAGGCCGTGATCTCGGACCTGCGACAGAAGTCCACCGCCGCCAGTCCGGCAGGGTTGTTTATCCTCGAGCCCAGCAACCATTCGGTGCGCCGTGTCGCCATCTCCAGCGCGGCAACCTTGGCAGGCACGGCAACCTTGGTTGCCGGCGGCAGCCAAGGGGTTGTCAATGGAGGCGGAGCTACAGCGAAATTCAACAACCCCTTTGCGCTGACCATGCTCCGCGAGGACCTGATTGTGGCGGATACGGGCAACCACAGCCTGCGTTTGATTGACCTGCCCACCAGCGCCAGCGCACCGCTGCTTGCCACAGTCTCGCTTTGGAGTGGGCGTCCTGGCCTCTCCGGCTCCATGGACGGCGGCTCGGATCCCAACGCGCTTGACATTGCCCTCAACGAACCGCCCGTGGTGTTGACCGACGCCGTCTTTGGCCGTGGGGGCAGCGATCCCAGCAGGCCCGTGCCGATGCAACGAACGGGGCGCACCCCCCTCGTTTTCTTCAGTGCCCTCGACGACACCGGCAAGCGTCAACTGTGGTGCAGTGACGGCACACCAACCGGCACCAAGGTTCTGGGGGCCAGTGTCTCGGCGCTGGGCAGCCTGTCCCCTGAAGGGGGGATGGCGGCTCTGGGGCAAACGCTCTTGTTCGTGGCTGTTGATCAAACCAAGAGCGTTGACATTCTCTGGCAGCTTTCGCTCGACGCCAGCGGCAACCCCACTGAGCCCGTGCCAGTGCTGAGCAGCCCTGGCTCGGAGAAAATTGCAGAACCCTCGTCGCTGACCGTGGTTGGCGACAGGCTCTTCATGAGCGCGCGCGAATTGATTGAACGCCACAATGGCGCGGAGCTTTGGGTCAGCGCCCCCGCCGCTCCGGGACAGCCAAGAACCGCTTATGAGGTTCAGGATCTCCGCGGCGTCAATGGTGATCAGGCCGGCTCATTTCCGAACCAGTTTACCGCCTACAACGGTTCGGTTTACTTCAATGCCTCGGGCCAGGTCGACGCTGACAACGCCACGGGCAGCGAGTTGTTCCGCTGCTCGCAGGACGCCAGCAGTGTGGAATTGGTGGTTGATGTTGTCACAGGGACTGGTGACTCGGAGCCTCGCAGCCTCACGGTTTCAGGTCCTCCCGTTCTCGGGACGAGTTCCGATGAATATGTCAACCTCACCAGTTCGGGAAGGTTCTACTTTTCCGCTCTTCTGGGTCAAACTGCAGACCGCGGCCTGTTTCGCCTCAGTGGCAACTCGCTCAACAACTTTGAGTTGTTGGCTGGCAATCGTGAGGAGAGTTCCAATCCAGCAATCCAGCGAATCGGCGAACTGGCGCCCATCAGTGTGATGGAGACTCCAGTGGGCGAAGCAATCAGGGACAATGGGCTTCGCCATCAAGTCATTTTCGCCGCTCAGGACACGCGAGGGGACTTGGGGGTCGAACTCTACAAATACAACAACGCCAGAAATGAACTGACCCTTCTCAAAGACATCACCACCACCGGCAGCCCCTCAGACTCCAATCTGGATCATTTCACATCCCTGAGCTCTCACCTGGTGGTCTTCACCAACCAGAACGGGCCTGATCTTGAGCTCTGGGCAACCAATGGCGCTTCAGGCGATGCCACGGTCAAGTTGAGGACCTTCACCAATTCAACCTTTCGTGCAGCGGCCAAGGTCGGTTCCAGCCTTTACTTCATGGCTGGCGTTGATGAGCTCTGGGGAACCAATGGGTTTGAAACCTGGCAGGTCTGCCGGTTTCGGCAAACCAACCAGGGTTCTGCAGCCGCCAATTACACCAGCCTTGGCTCGGGCAGATTTGCTCTCAACACGACACGCGTGATTCCTGCGGCCAGCCCAGGCGGAGACGAGACCACTGAGACGGAGATGCGGGTGATGAACCTTGCCACCGGGGAATTTGTGAGGGTCCCACTGCCGGATGGAGGCGGTTTCACAGCGGTTCCAGACAGCTTCATCTCGATCGGTTCGGCCCGGTTCCTGTTCCAAGCCACCAGACCCAATGATGGCGATGCTCAAGTCACCGATACGCACCTGATGCTCGCTATTCCCAACGCGGAGCAAACCGCATACAGCTGCAGCAGTCTCATGCTGCTGGATGGCTTTGGTTCTCCGCTCTGGGTCCCAGGCCTGCCTTCACCCTCTCCAGTCACGGATCGGCTTTACTTCCGCATCAGGACTGCGGCTGCGGGCTCTGAGTTGGCGTGGATTGACACCGCAAACCTCACGGGTGCGGCGGTGACGCCTCAAGTCATTGACATCAACGCTGGGAGTACACGCGACAGCAATCCCGATCATCTGCTCTTATTCGATGGCAAGGTATGGTTCTCGGCGCAATACAGTCTTAACTTCGGGGGGGGAGAAACCTTCTACGGCAGTGAATTGTTCGCCTTTGATCCCGCCGCCAATGCGGGAGCGGGACGCCTCCTGCGATCCTCTGAAAACGGGCCACTCGCGGAGTTGGGTGTGGGCGAATTTGACGGTGATGTCAGGGAGTTGGTCGCCATTGAGCTGCCTGGAATGGGAACGGTGGCTCCCTACAAGCGTCTGTTCTTTGCGGCAAACGGATCTGCCGACACTTGGCGCAACGCCGGACGCGAAGTCTTTGTCACTTCAGGCAAGATCAAGGCCAATGGCAGCTTCAGCCTGCTGGAGAGCATTGGTCTGACCAAGGACATTGCCGTGAATGCCCAAGGCACGATCGTCAACGCTCTTGACCCCGTTGACAATCATCTCACGGCAGTGGACCGTTTGCTCTACTTCACCGCCGATGACGGGATCAAAGGGGTGGAACTGTGGCGCAGCAATGGCACTGCTGCCGGAACGGTTTTGGTTCGGGACATCAACCCCAATGCGGCCAGTTCCAATCCCCGCAAGCTTACCCGGGCTGCGGAGAAGTTGTTCTTTGTCGCCGACGACGCCACCCAAGTCGGGGGCTTGTGGGTGATTGCCACTGCAGGGGGGCAGCCACAGTACTTGACGACCCTCGAAGGCATCAGTGATCTCGTCGCAGTGGGAGACATGGTTTGCTTTGCCGCAAACACCCCGGGATATGGGCGAGAGCTCTGGGTTTCTGATGGCACCCTGGTGGGCACCCGCCTCCTCACTGAGTTCACGGCAGGGCTCGGGTCCTCCATGCCACACTCGCTGCTGGCGGCCAGCGATCGCGAACTCCTGCTGACTGCGCAGGATGAAGTTCATGGCGATGAGCCGCGCAGCATAGTGCTGGCAGCCGACATGCAGCTTTCCTACGCGAAGGTCTCTGGCGCCACTGAGGTGCTGCAAAACGCCTACGGGCTCCCCAGCGTGCCGGCGGAAGCAACGATTGATCTCACCGAGGCGGGCGCCCTCAGGTTTGGCAGCAATGCCGCCATTTCCTCAGTCCGTCTTCTCAATGTGGGAAGTCGGGTGATTCGCGGCATTTCGGCCCGCGTCGAGGGTGTTCATGCCGCCGAGTTTGTGATTCGTGCCGCACCGGCCAACACTCTTTCCTTTGAGCAATCCTCGAGCATTGGCATTCAGTTTGTGCCGCGTGAAGGTGGCCTGCGCGAGGCCAAGTTGATTGTCCAGAGCAACGATGAGGACAATCCCATCTTCGAGGTTCTGCTCAAGGGAACCTGCAGCAAGGATCCCACGGTAGACAACAGTCAACTCTTGCCCCTGATGCGCAGAGTTGGTGAATCTGCCCGGTTTCCGGTCAGTGCCACCTCCACTGCCCTGGGAAATCCTGCGGGCTTGGGCCTGCAGTGGTTTCTCAATGGCCGTGCCTTGGCGGGAGGGCCACAGCGCGCCGATCAGGCCGAGTTGTATCTGCCTGCGGTAAGGCTCACCGACGCCGGAAGCTATCAGGCAAGATTCACTCGTGACGCCAGGGAGGCCAAGGCCGCGGGCATCGGCAGCAGCAATTCCGTGGTTTTGGGAGTCGCCGAGGATTACTCCCCAGCGCGCTTGGTCCACGCGAAGGCGGGTTCGCGCGTCAGCATGACTTGCAACGCTGCCGGGGCGGGCTTGTCCTATGCGTGGGAGTTGCTGGGGGGAACTCTGCCGGCTGGCAGTGTTGGCGCCAACACGCGAACCCTCACGCTCAACGCGGTCTCGGATGCCTTCGAGGGCACCTATCGCTGTTTGGTGTCCAATGTTGGAGGAAGCGTGACGGCAGGCAGCACCACCCTCGTGGTCTATGCGGGGTCGGATCTGCCAGGTGCGCTCTCTGCGCCAACGCTTCCGGCGGGTCGCGTCGGCGCTCCTTACGCGCATTCGCTTCGGTCCCATTTGGCAGGGGGCGCCGTGGTGAATGGATTTGTGGCCTCGGGTCTGCCTCCCGGGCTAAGGCTTGATGCCCTGAGCGGTGCGATCACTGGGGTGCCCTCGCGCGCGGGCTCCTTTGCCGTGAAGCTCGGCACCCGGTTGGGCACGGTGGCGTCTTCGCTGCAGGATGTGACCGTGCTGATCGCTGAGGCGCCCGCTGGCATTGACGGTGTGTATCATGGATGGGTGGCCCGTCAGGCTGGCGTCAATGACGACAGCGGGGCAAGGCTGGAGCTGACGATCGGCAAGACAGGAGCCTTCTCCGGGCGCATGACAGTGGGCACGACAGCCACAGCCTTCGTGGGAAACATGATCTACCCACAGGAAAACCCGCCTGCGTCGGGCAGCTACCGTGGCGTGGCCACCATTGCCCGAGCCCTTCCCTTGACTGCCTGCACGCTGGAATTTGAGATCGCCGAAAACGCCCGCAGGCTCAGCGATGGTGCGACGCTCACGGCCATCAGTGCCAACGGTGTTTCGGCGAGCAACGGCAATCAGGTGACCGCAGCGGTGCGGGCGTGGGCTTCCGCGACCGATCCGACCTATCTCGCCAATGCGATCGGGCGATACCATGCTGCCATGCAGGTCAGCGGCGGCGCGCGCAACAATGCTGCGATTCCTCAGGGTGCAGGTTTTCTTGTTGTGACGGTGGCTGCCAATGGCGCGGTCAGGATCGAGGGCAGAACGGGCGATGGCGAGAAAATCACTGGGGCCACCTTCGTCAGCCCAAGCGGTCAGATCCTGGTCTACCAAGGTCTGTATGCCACGGCGCTGAAGGGATCGTTGCTGGCGGAGTTGCCGTTGGTGGTGGCCTCGCCGCGGACCCACAGCAGGCTCGATGGTACGGCCACTTGGACGAAGCCCGCACAAACGGCTCTGAGTCCCGTGAGCGCAGTAGCTGCCACCCGAACCTACCGTGCGGGCTTCGGATTGCCCACAGCGAGCTCCGGGCTTGCCCTTGCAGTCACTGGCGGAATGTACGCCCCCAGCCCCAAGGAAGCGCCGGCAGTGTTGCTCAACGCGCCAGCGGGCGGCGCTACGGCGGCCTTGGCCTTCAGCAAGGGCAATCTCGGTGAGCCTCTCGGCCCCCAGAATCGGCTTAGCCCCAATCAATCTGTGGCCATTGACGCATCCAGCAAGTTTACGCTGACTCCGGCGGTGCCGGCCACCGCCGCCAAGACCGTCCTGACGGCGGCGCGAGCCACCGGCTTGATCAGTGGCTCGTTTGTGCTCAAGGATCCCGATGCAACGACGCTGAACATTTCCTCACAGGAGGAGATCACCCGCACGGTGCCGTTCAATGGATTGGTGGTGCCGATGACCCCATCAGATCACCGAGCTGTGGGACATTTCCTGCTTCAGCAGATCCCCGAAGACGCCAATGGCACCGCCTTCAAGTTGGGCTCAATCCTCTCCGGCCTTGTCGAGTTCGGCATTCCCCCGCCACCCTAATGAAATGGGGTGCAGCGCAGGAAGGGCCGATGAGAGCCGAAGCGGTATCGTGGTTGCCTGCCGATGGAGTGGTGCTGTTCTATGATTCCAACTGCATGCTTTGCAGCAGGGCAGTGCAGTGGCTGTTGCGACATGACCGCGATGCAGTGCTGCGCTTTTGCCCTTTGAACTCTGAGGCGGGTCGGCGGGTGGCGAAGGCCTGTGGCTTGAATGAAAGTGAGCCGCAGAGTGTGGTGGTTGTGGTCGAGGGGCAGCCGTTGGTGCGCAGCCAGGCCGCGAGGGCAGTGCTGAGTTTGGCGGGATGTTGGCCTAGAGCACTGGCAAGGCTTTGGGGGTGGATGCCCCTAAGCTTGGCGGACTGGATCTACGATGCCGTGGCAAGCCGACGCCGGTGGCTTGGAGGGGAGCCGATTCAATGCGCCGCCAGGCTTGCAGAGCAGTCGCATCGCTTTCTCACAGGTGATGGGGATTGCCAACTGCGGCAATGATTGTAGGCTTGTGGCTCAAATCCATGAAACCCATTGCCGTTGGATGCCTGGTTGTGCTGCTGATGCTTGCTCTTGTTGTGGCGCTGCTGATTGGCTCGCTGGTCAGTTCGGCGACCCTTGAGCTCGGATCCAGTCGGGCCAAACTTCAGGAGGAGTTCAGCAGCAAGGTGCTGGAACCGGCACAGAAGCAAAGCAGTGCAAAGATCGCCCGCATTGACCTCGATGGCATCATCGAAATGGGCGAGAGCGAGGACTTCTCTCTGCATTCCGCTGGTTCCAAGCTTGAGGCGGTCAAAGCCTCGTTGAAGCGCGCGCAGGCCGACCCGGCCGTTAAGGCCATTGTGCTACGAATCCACTCGCCCGGCGGCGATGTCACCGCCTCGGATGTGCTTCATCGCGCGGTCAAGCAGGCTGCATCGGTCAAGCCCGTCGTGGCCATGCTCGACGGGATGGCGGCCAGCGGTGGCTACTATGTTGCCTGTGGCGCGTCGCGCATCCTGTGCTCGCCCACCACGCTAACCGGCAGCATCGGTGTCATCATGGAGCACTTCTCCTACCACGGGTTGTTTGGCAAATTGGGCTTGGGAAGCGAGGCAATCACCAGTGGTCAATACAAGGACATTTTAAACGGGGCGCGGCCGATGCGCGAGGACGAGCGGCAGATGCTCAAGGCCCTGGTGGGCGAGATGTACGAGCGCTTTCTCTCGGTAGTTGCCGATGGCCGCAAGCTCAAGGCCGATGCCCTGCGCAACACGGTGGCCGATGGCCGCATCCTCTCCGGCAATCAGGCTTTGGCCGCCAAGTTGGTGGATCAGCTCGGCTTTATCGAGGATGCCTATGAGGAGGCGCGCAAACTGGGCAAGGCGCCCGGGGCCTCCGTGGTGCGCTTTTCGCAGCATGAGGGTTGGCTGAGCCTGCTGCGGATGCAGATGCACTCTTGGCTGCGGCCCGCGCAGACGCAGGTGCATCTCGGCCCACTGCCGCAGGCTCGTTTGTTGCCGGGCATTCCGTATTATTTGCCAGCCAATTGGTTGCATTGAGCCCTGGGTTTTATGGATGCCGCTACAGCTGCCGTTTTGCGCGATCTTTCGCTTTGGCTGCTGCTTGCCCTGATTTTTGGTGTGTTGTGGCAGGCGTACAACCGCTGCCGCCTCGAGCCGCTGGGGCCACAGAGGGTTGAGGGCGAGGTGTCCACCGGGGCCTTCAATATCCTGGATGCGGCCCTGGTGTTGCTTGGGGTTACCCTCATTTGGCGCGGCTACGCCTTGCTCGCGCTATCCAAATCCCCCGTCGAGGCCGCCTTGCTCGATCTCTCCTCGCTGGGCAAGGCCATGCTGGGTCAGTTGCTGACGATGGGTCTGTTGTTGACTTACCTTCGCTGGCGCGGCCTGCCCTCCGCATCTGAGTTGTTTGGCTGGCAGCGCCTGCCGCCCCGAGTTGTGTTGTTGCGCGCGCTTTGGGTGTTGCCCGCCTTGCCGTTGTTGCTGTTGGTTCAACAGTTGGTGCAGTGGTGGATGGAAGGCTTTTGGCCGCAGGTGCAGTCGCAGGAGATCGTGCGGGCCTTTGCCAACAATCACGACCTGCTCTTCCGTTTGGCCATGGTGCTGTGCGCCGTGATTCTGGCGCCGCTGGTTGAGGAAATGCTTTTTCGCGGCTTCATTTACCCCGTGCTCAAGCGTTTCGGTTCTGCGCCCATGGCCCTGTTGAGCTCATCCCTGCTGT
Source organism: Prosthecobacter sp. (assembly GCA_030833205.1). Lineage (GTDB taxonomy): Bacteria > Verrucomicrobiota > Verrucomicrobiia > Verrucomicrobiales > Verrucomicrobiaceae > Prosthecobacter. The sequence goes on along the minus strand of JAURHS010000059.1, from coordinate 12,669 downwards.
TTGCGCTGATTCACGGGCATCTGGCCGTGTTGCCTGCTCTGATGCTGTTTTCCGTGTTGTTGACCCTTGCCTATGAGCGCAGCGGTTGTCTGTGGGTGCCCACGCTCATGCACGCCATCTTCAACGCCATCAACATTGGCCTCATGGTTCTGTTTCCCCAGTCCTGATGAAAGGCAACCCATGCACGCTGGCCGATCTGGGCGAGGATGAGTTGTTGCGGCGACTCCTCAAGCTGCTTCCGCCTCGTCGTGATGTGTTGTTGGGCCCCGGCGATGATTGCGCCTTGGTCAAGCCCGCTCGCAGCCTTCAGGTGCTGAAAACCGATGTGGTCATTGAAGGTCTGCATTTCACCCCAGAGCTCTCCGGCCTGCATGTGGGACGCAAGGCCATGGCGCGAGTGATCAGTGATTTCGCTGCCATGGCCGCCACACCGCGTCATGCCCTTGTGACGCTGCTGGCACCACCGCAGACTCCGTGGCTGCGGGTGCGCGCCCTTTACCAGGGTCTACTCGCGATGGCCAAGCGCTTTGACATTGCCGTGGTGGGCGGGGAGACCTCGCGCAGCGCGGCGCTGACCTTGAGTGTCTGCCTCAGTGGCGAGGTGGCGGCGGGGCGCTGGGTGGGCAGGCATGGAGCCAAGGCCGGCGATACGCTTTGGGTCAGTGGGGTGTTGGGCGGCAGTCTGCGCCGCTGGCATTGGAGCTTTGAGCCACGCCTGCATGAGGCCCGGCAACTTGCCCGCGAGTTGCCGCTGCGGGCGATGATGGATTTGAGCGATGGCCTGCGCTGCGATCTGCCGCGCTTGGCGGCGCGCTGTGGTCTGGGTTTTGAGATTGAAGGCAAGCGCCTGCCTCGGCGCCGGGGCTGCACGGTCCAGCAGGCGCTTGAAGACGGCGAGGATTATGAATTGCTGTTTGCCCTGGATGCCCGCGTCAGCGATGCCCGCGTGCAGGCCTGTGCCCAGCGTCTGGGCCTGAGGCTCACTCGCATTGGCCGCCTGCTGCCCGCAGGGCAAAGGCCCACGGACTGGACAGCGGGCGGATGGGAGCCTTTCGTGAAGTCATGAATCCTCAACCCGCCGAACACCTGCCCGACGCCCAAGCCACGCAGGGAGCGGGGCGGCGCTTGGCGTCCTCGCTGCGCGGTGGTGCGGTGATTGGTCTCTGTGGTCCACTGGGAGCGGGCAAGACCCATTTCACGCAGGGAGTGGTCGAGGGTCTGGGCTCAAGCGACTGGGTCAGCAGCCCCACCTTTGGCTTGGTGCACGAGTACCGCAGCGGCAGGCTGCCGGTGATCCACCTGGATTTTTATCGCCTGCAAAGCCCGCAGGAGCTCCTGCGTCTGGGTTGGGATGAGTGGCTGGATGAGCCAGTGGTGATCCTTGCCGAGTGGGCGGACCGATTCGCAGAACTGATGCCTGCCCACACGCAGTGGTGCCGCATTGAACCCTGCCCGCAGGGCGGGCGCTTGCTGCGTTGGCTCGCCGATGCTCCTCCTCGCTCTGAGGCTTCTTGAACGCCGCGCCAAGGCCCCGGATGCGGCGTTGCTGCAGCCCCGGCCTCGGGGCGAGAGCGGTTTCACAGGCTTGCTATCGGCTGCCGCGCTGATTGAAGCTGGCCACCACGCGACGCGCCTCGCGCTGAGCCTCCTTTTGTTTGACGGCCTCGCGCTGGTCGCCCTTGCTGCGGCCGCGACCCACACCGATTTCCACCTTCACGCGCGGGCCCTTCCAGTAGGCGCGCAGCACAGGCAGGGCCAGACCCTTTTGCTGGGTCTGCTCCCAGAGCTTGAGAATCTCGCGCTTGTTGAGAAGCAGGCGGCGGGTGCGGCGAGGTTCGTGCTGGGAGAAGGCGCTGGCCTTCTCGTAGGGTTGGATGTCGAGATTGTAGAGCCAGACCTGGCCGCGCTCGACGCGGGCAAAGGCGTCGCTGATATTCAAACGCCCCTGGCGAATGGATTTGACCTCGCTGCCGCGGAGTTCGACGCCTGCCTCCAGACGCTCGAGGATCTGGAAATCGCGACCCGCTTTGCGGTTGGTGGCGATGTCAGCGTTGGCGCTCATGGGCGTGTTGGATCGGCTTGGGAGGTTGTTTGATCCGCCCCTGCCCAATCGAGGCACTGTGCTCAACGGCTCAAGTCCTCAGGCGATGGAACTCGCCGGGGCGACATTCTGTTCCTGAGACGCCAGGTCGCAGGCCTCAGAGCGCGTCAATGGGGCCGGTTTAGGCCTCGTCTTGCAGGTCTTCGACTTTGATCTTGCCGTGGATGATTTCCAAGAGGGCAACATCAGCCTCGCGCATGCCGGGGCGGCGCTCGACCAGGGCGGAACGGCCGCTGGTGAGTTGGCGCACGCGCTTGGAGACCATGTTGATGAGGATGGGCGGATCTTTGACGATCTGCGCGGCTTGTTCGACGAGTTCGGATTTCATCGGGAGGGGTAGGGGCCTTGGATTGGGAGCGGTTGACCCCCAAGACAGGGGGGTAGGAAACATAGGCAGCCTGAGGCCTGAGGCAAGCGGAAAACGCCAGCTCCAGGCGGCATGAAGTTTAGGGCGTTGCGGACCTGGAACCTCAGGCCAAGGCGGCGCTGACGGCTTCCGCCGTGATGCCCAACTCCTTGAAGACCACCGGTCCAGGGGCGCTGATGCCGAAGCGGTCAATGGCAATGACCTTGCCCTGATCGCCCACCCAGCGCCACCAAAGCCCGCTGACGCCGGCCTCGATGGCCACGCGCTTGCGGCAGGAGGGCGGCAGGACTTCGTCGCGGTAAGCCTGGGGCTGGCGGGCAAAGACTTCCATGCATGGCATGCTCACCACGCGCACCCCAGCCTTGCCGGCAGCGGCAGCCATGGCGTGCTGGACCTCAGAGCCGGTGGCCAGCACGATGGCCTCAAGCGGGCCGCTTTCACGCTGCAACACATAGGCGCCACGCAGGGTGCCCTCACGGCGGGTTTGCGCGCTGGCCTGACCCTGATGGGGGAGGTCCTGACGCGAGAGCGCCAGCACGGTGGGGCCGTTGCTGCGGCTGGCCGCATGGGCAAAGGCAGCCACGGTTTCCTCAGCGTCAGCCGGGCGCATCACATCGAGGTTGGGGATCACGCGCAGTCCGCTGACGGTTTCCACCGGCTGATGGGTGGGGCCGTCTTCGCCCACACCCACGCTGTCGTGGGTGAAGATGTAGCTCACGGGCAGGCCAGCCAGGGCGGCAATGCGAATGGCCGGGCGCAGGTAATCGGCGAACACCATGAAGGTGGCACCACTGCACAGGAACAAGCCATCGTAGGCGATGCCATTGCAGATGGCGCCCATGGCGTGTTCGCGAATGCCAAACCACAGGTTGCGACCGGTGGGGTTCTTGGCGCTGAAGTCTCCGGCGCCATTGAGGTAGTTCTTGGTGGAGCCGAACAAATCGGCGCTGCCGGTGATGAGGTGAGGCACCGCCTTGGCCAGATGATTGATCACCTCGCCGCCGCTGTTGCGTGTGGCAGCCTTGCCCTGCTCAGGGTAGGCGGGAATGGCAGCCATCAACGCCGTGGCATCGAGCTTGCCGCTGAGTGCGGCCTGCAGCTGCGCGGCCAGCTCTGGGTTGGCCTTGCTCCACGCATCAAAGCGCGCCTGCCAGGCGGCTTGGGCTTGAGCGCGTTGGCCCTTGAGTTGGTCGAAAAAGGCGCGCACCTCGCTGCTCACATGAAAGGACTGCTCGGGCAAGCCCAGACCCTTCTTGGCCGCATCCACAAACTTGGCCCCGCCCTCGCCATGACCCTTGGCCGTGCCCGCCACTTCAGCGATGCCCTTGGCGATGATGGTTTTGGCGATGATCAGCTTGGGCTTGCCGTTGTCGGAGGCCTTGGCCTTGGCCAGAGCCTGCGAGAGGGCTTGCAGATCGTGTCCGTCCACGGTGCAGACCTCCCAGCCCAGGGCGTTGTAGAGCGCAGCGCTGTCCTCGCTTTGAGTGGTCGCCGCCATGGCGTCGAGCGTGACATCGTTGCTGTCGTAAATGAGGATGAGGTTGTCGAGCTGCTGGTGCGCCGCAAAGGCCACGGCCTCACGGGCCACGCCTTCCTGAAGGCAGCCGTCACCGGCCAGGGCAATCACATGATAATCAAGGATTTTATGCTCGGCGCTGTTGTAGCGGGCAGCGGCCATCTTGCCGCTGAGAGCATAGCCCACGGCGTTGCCCACGCCCTGCCCCAAGGGCCCTGTGGTGCACTCCACCCCAGGGGTTTCGCGGTACTCGGGGTGCCCTGGCGTGATGCTGTGCAGACTGCGGAAGGCGGCCACATCCTCAAGGCTCACGGCGTAACCAGCCAAGTGCAGCCAAGAATACAGAAACATCGAACCATGGCCGGCGGAGAGGATGAAGCGGTCTCGGTTGAGCCAGTGCGGATCGGCCGGATTGCACTGCAAACTCTCGCCAAACAGCACCGCGCCAACCTCCGCCGCGCCCAGGGGCAGGCCCAAGTGGCCCGAGGAGCACTTGTGGACCGCGTCCATGGCCAGACCACGGGCTTCATTGGCTGCTTGGGCGAGTAGGGAGGAGTTCATGGCAAAAGGGGTGCTCTCCATAGCCGGATTGGGCCGACTTTCAACCGCGAAAGCAGTTGCCTCTGCCCGCCCACAGGAATCCCCGCCCACGCCTGCTCCCTGGTTTTTGGGCAAAAATTGCAAAGCGAGCCTCCTTTCTGCGTTCCTAACCCACCGTTGCCATGCGTTTCCTTGCCCTTTTGTTTCTGACCAGCGGCGCCCTGTTGGCCGCGCCGACGCCTCGTGAGGCGGCAGCCCGCATCGACGCCATTCTCGCCGCGGACTGGCAAAAGTCCGGCCTCAAGCCCAATCCCCAAGCCAATGACAGCGCCTGGGTGCGTCGCCTCTACCTCGATGTGATCGGGCGCATCCCCACGGTGCGCGAGTTGGAGAGCTTCGTGGCTGACAAGGCGCCCAACAAGCGCGAGGCGCTGATTGACCAATTGCTGGCCTCCGAGGCCTATGCGCAACACTTCTTCAATTACTGGGCGGATGTGCTGCGTCTGACCTCCAACGGCAATCAGACTGGCCCGATCACCGGATCAGCCTACGCTGGCTTCATCAAGGAAAGCCTGCGCGACAACAAGCCCTATGACCAACTCGTGCGCGAGTTGGTTGCCTCACAAGGCAAGGCCTGGAGCAACGGCGCCATCGGCTACTACATGCGCGACCGCGGCATGCCACTGGACAACATGGCCAATACGGTGCGCATCTTTCTGGGCACCCGCATTGAGTGCGCCCAGTGCCACAACCACCCCTTCGACAAGTGGAGCCAAATGCAGTTCTTCAAGATGGCGGCCTTCACCTACGGCGTGGAGACTCAGGACTCCTATGGCGACAGCGTGGTGCAGGTGCGCGAGCTGCTGCGCGAGCGCGAAAAGAACGCCGCCGCCGCCATACCCGAGCCCAAGCGCCCCAAACGCCCGGAGAGCCCGCGCATCAAGGGCAAGATGAGCGCCGAGGAAAAGGAAAAGGCCCGTGCCGACTACAATCGCGCCATGCAGGCCTACGCCGCGCAGGAGAAGGCCTACAATGTCTCCATGAAGACCTACCGCAGCAAGGTTGAGGAAGCCCGCGACAAGTACCGCAAGGAGATGCGCGGCTTGAACGAGCCGATGAACGACATCCGCGACACCATGCGCTACACCTCGGTGTCCACCCGCGAGCGCAACCTCACCCTGCCACACGATTACCAGTACAGCGACGCCAAACCCCGCAGCGCCGTGAGCGCAGGCACGATGATGGGTCATGAGTGCGTCACCCAGCCCGGTGAAACGCCCTTGCAGGCCTACGCCCGCTGGATGACCTCCAAGGACAACCCGCGCTTCACCACTGTCATCGTCAATCGTCTCTGGAAGCGGGCCTTTGGCCTGGCCCTCATTGAGCCGCTGGACGAACTCATGGACAGCACCCAGCCCATGATTCCCGAGTTGCAGAAGCATCTCGAGACTCTCATTAAGGACCTCAACTACGACATGAAGGCCTTCCTGCGCACGCTGTATCTGACGCGCGCCTATCAGGGTGAAGTCACCCGCGAGGAAGTGCCCCCCGGCGTGGTCTATCACTTCACCGGGCCGGTGCTGCGCCGCATGAGCGCCGAGCAGATGTGGGACAGCTTTGTCACCTTGGTCAATCCCAACCCTGACATGATCAACAAGAACGCCCGCGAGGCCATTGAACAGCGCATTCGTCAAGCGCAGAAGATCAATGACTCCCTGGCCCTGCTCAGCCCTGAGGAAGTGCTCGCCGGCATGCTCAAGTCCGCTGCCGTTTACGCGACCAACCGCGAACAAACCGAGAAACTGCAAAAGATCTACGCCGAGGCGCGTGCCGATTTGAAAAAGGCGCAGGAATCCGTGGAAGGCAGCAAGGAAGGCCCTGAGAAAGAGAAGGCCCAAGCCTCCTACACCAAGGCCCGCGAGCGCGTGGACGAGATCCGTCAGCAGGTCAATCAGGTGCAGAACCGCGGCCGGCAGGTCACCGCCAGCGAGGTGCTGGTGCCGGGGCAAAAGCGCCTGTATGAAAAAGTCACCGGCAAGCCTTATGGCGGCACATTGGTGGCGGCCAACAAGAGTGCCGCAGGCACGGCCGAAGTGCCATCCATGATGGCGGGGGAATCCATGATGATGATGGGCAACGGTCTGCGCGTGGAGCGCATCCCCGTGCCAGGTTATGACCGCCCCGAACTCAGCCGCGAAGAGCGCAAGAGCCAGGAGGAAAAGGTGATCGAATCCTTCCGCGATGAAGCCGCCTATTACGGCATTGATGAGAAGCGCCAACGCGACTACTTCCGCAGCCGCATCCAGCAGCAGCGCGACTTCCTGCGCGCCGCGGAGTTGGAGAGCCCCGCACCACGCGGCCATCCACTGCGCGACTTCGGTCAGAGCGACCGCGAAACGATTGAGAACGCCAACGCAGACGCCAGTGTGCCGCAGAGCCTCTTCATGATGAATGGCAACCTCATGCCCAGCATCCTCTCCAAATACAGCCAGTTGATGCTTTCGGTCAGCAAGGCCCAGTATCCCGACGATCAGGTGGAGACGATTTACAAGGCCGTGCTTGGCCGCAAGCCCAACGCGCGCGAGAAGCAGGCCTGGCAAAAGGCGCAGGAAGCCGGCCTGAGCCAGATTGAGGACCTCATCTACGCCCTGCTCAACACCCAGCAATTCATCTTCATTCAGTAAGCGCAACGCATCGGCAAACGCCACCACGCCACCTCAACCGCCCGTCACTCATGAAACAGGAACTCGCCAGCAAACTGCAGCGCCAGCAGGAAATCACCCGGCGCGACTTCGCCGCCCGCACCGCCTCATCCCTGCTTGGAGTGGGCATGTTGGGCAGCAGCCTCAACCACCGCAGCTTCGCGGCCTTTGAAAACTCCTCGAAGCTCAAGCAGGTGGCCACGGCCAAGAATGTGATCTACCTCTACATGAGCGGCGGCCAGACCCACTTGGACACTTGGGATCCAAAGCCAGGCACCGCCACCGGCGGCCCCACCAAGGCGATTGCCACCAGCGCTGACGGCGTGCAACTGGCCGAGAACCTGCCGCTGACAGCCAAGCAAATGCATCACGGCACCGTGATTCGCTCCCTGTCCTCCACCCAGGGCGCGCACGAGCAGGGCAACTACATGATGCACACCAGCTACGAGCTGCGCGGCACCATCCGCCACCCCGGAATGGGCGCTTGGCTCAATGTGTTTCAGGGCGGCGGCAACAGCACCCTGCCCAACTATGTCTATGTTGGCAACGACAGCCGTCATCCTGGCGCTGGCTTCTTCCCCGCCGCGCAGGCGCCTCTGTTCGTCAACAACCCCGAGGCTGGCCTCAAGAATGTGAAGATTCAACCCGGACTCACCGAGGAGAAGTTCAACGCACGCCTCAAGCTTGCGGGTGAACTCGACGCGGATTTCCGCAACACCTTCAAGCAGCGCAATGTCAAGGCCTACGCCGACATGTACGACGACGCCATCGCCCTGATGCGCTCTGAAGACCTCAAGGCTTTCGATCTGAGCGAAGAGGATGCGCAACTGCGTCAGGCCTATGGCCGCGAGGCCTTCGGCCAAGGCTGCCTGCTGGCCCGCCGATTGGTGGAGCGCGGCGTGCGCTTTGTTGAAGTCTCGCTTGGCGGCTGGGACACCCACAACGCCAACTTCGTGCGCGCCCCTGAACTCTGTGAGACTCTGGACAAGGGCCTCTCCACCCTGCTCAATGACCTGCACCTGCGCGGCTTGCTGCGCGACACCCTGGTGGTGGTCACCACGGAGTTTGGGCGCACACCGGACATCAATCAAAACGCCGGCCGCGACCACTACCCCAAAGCGTTCTCAGCCGCCATGTTTGGCGGTGGCGTGCGCGGCGGTGCGGTGCACGGCAGCACGGATGCCGAAGGCCGCGAAGTCGTCGCCGACTCCGTCAAGATCCAGGACATGAACGCCAGCATCGCCTATGCGCTGGGATTGCCGCTGGATCAGGTCATCTACAGCCCCAGCAAGCGCCCCTTCACCATCGCCGACAAGGGCCAACCGGTGACAGCGCTGTTTGGTTGATCGGAGTTGTTCATCGTCGCTGCAAAGCCGCAATCACGCCTTGAAATGTCCGCCCTGCTGCGGCCATCCTCAGGGCCTGTGAAGACCGTCCAGCGCCCGGTTCTCGTCGCCGTCTCCGGCGGCCGCGATTCCGTGGTCCTGCTGCATCATCTCCTGCAGCAGGGCTCAAGCCCGTTGGTGGTCTGCCATTTCAATCACCGACTGCGCGGGCGTGCCAGCGGCCGCGACGCGCAGTTCGTGCGCCGCATGGCCAAACAACTTGGCCTGCCCCTGGAGTTGGAGACCGCCGATGTGGCGGCCTTCGCACGGCGGCACAAGCTCTCGCTGGAGACAGCGGCAAGGCAACTGCGTCATGAGTTTCTGGCGCGTTGCGCGCGGCGGCATCGCACGCGGCAGGTTTATCTTGGGCATCACGCCAACGACCAAGCCGAGACCCTGTTGGCCAATCTCTGCCGCGGCTGCAGCCTGCGCGGCGCCGGGGCCATGCGCATCAAAAGCAGCCTGCGCGTTGCTGGCATCACCCTGCAGCTGCACCGACCGCTGCTGCACTGGAGCCGCGCCAAGATTGATGCCTTCATTGCCGGGCAGAAGTTGCGATTTTGTGAGGACGCCAGCAACGCCGAGCCGATGGCCCGACGCAATCGCCTGCGCCATGAAGTGCTGCCTCTGCTGGACGGTATTTTTGCCCGTGAAGTGGCCACGCAACTCAGCCGCTTCGCCGCCCAGGCCGCGCGCGATGAGGACTGTCTGGAGGCACTGGCTGCCGATTTGTTGCGGAGCCTGATTCATGCCGATGGCTCATTGGATGCGCGCGGGCTTGCCGCCGCCGATCCGGCACTGGGCTCGCGTGCGCTGGCGATGTGGTTCAAGCAGAGGCGGGTTCCCGACATTGGCACGGTCGAGATTGAGGCCGCATTGGCCATGCTCGCCCCTGATGCCGCCGCACGCCTCAATCTGCCCGGCGGCCTGGCCCTGCGACGCAAGGCCCGCCGCCTCTGGATTGAGCCTCCGAAGCGGTTGACTGTAGCGGGCCGCAGAATGGCAACCGGCGGCTAGTGCGCCTGCAGCCAATTGTCTCCCTCGCCGATCTCCACCTCCACGGCCACGCCAGGCAGTGGCATGGCCTCTTCCATCGCCTTGGCCACCAGCTTGCGGCAGGCCACCACCTCATCGCGCGGCACCTCCAGCAACAATTCATCGTGCACCTGCAGCAGCATGCGCGCCTTGAGGCCGCTTTGTTTCAGGGCTTCATCCACGCGGATCATGGCCAACTTGATCATGTCGGCGGCGCTGCCCTGAATGGGCGTGTTGATGGCCGTGCGCTCGGCAGCGGCACGCAGTGTGGCATTGGCGCTGGCAATATCCTCGATGCGGCGACGGCGGCCGCAGAGCGTCTGCACAAAGCCCTTGGCTCGGGCCTCCTCCACCAGGGTCTTCATGAAGCTGGCAACACCGGGGAATTGCCGGAAGTAGCTCTCGATAATCTGCGCGGCCTCCGTGCGTGGGATGCCCAGGCGTTGGGAAAGGCCAAAGGCGCTGATGCCATAGATGATGCCAAAGTTCACCATCTTGGCCTTGCGCCTCATCTCCGGCTCCACCGCATCGAGGGCAACGCCGTAGACCTTGGCTGCAGTGGCCTGATGAATGTCCACACCCTGACGGAAGGCCTCGATCATCGCCACATCCCCACTCAGGGCGGCCATCACGCGCAGCTCAATCTGGCTGTAGTCCGCGCTCATCAGCACCCAATCCGGATCCCCACAGACAAAGGCGCGGCGAATCTCGCGGCCGTTCTCCGAGCGGATGGGGATGTTCTGCAGATTGGGTTGGCTTGAGGCCAGGCGGCCGGTGGCCGTCATCAATTGCTGGTAGGAGGTGTGCACCCGCCTGCTGCAGGAGTGCACACACTGCGGCAGTGCATCAACATAGGTGTTCTTGAGTTTGGTGACCTCGCGGTATTCCAGAATCTCGCCGACGATGGGGTGACTGCCCAGCAGCGACTGCAGCACCTGCTCGTTGGTCTGATACTGGCCGGTGGCGGTTTTTTTGGGCTTGTCGAGCAGACGCAACCGATCAAAGAGCACCTCGCCCAATTGCCTTGGGCTATTGAGGTTGAAGGCGCCGCCAGCATGGCCCTCAATGCGGCGTTGCAGCTCATGGGCCTGCTTTTCCAGTTCGCGGCCAAACTCCTGCAGGGCAGGCACATCAATGCAGACTCCCCGCGCCTCCATGCCCACCAGCACGGGCAGAAGCGGGCATTCAATGCGCTCAAACACCTCCTGCTGCCCGCTGTCGCGCAGCAGAGGCTTCAACTTCTGTGCCAACTGCCAGGTCACATCGGCGTCCTCGGCAGCGTAATCGCAGAGCAGTTGGGGATTGTCGCGCGCCACATCGGCCATGGTGCGCACACTGAACAAATCCTTCTGGGCCTTGGGGTCAATCAGGCGGTCAATGGCAATCGGCGTGTAGCCCAGGTAGATCTGCGCCAACTCATCCATGCCATGGCGGCGCTGTGGCTCGATGAGGCTGTGCGCCAGCATGCTGTCGAAAAACGGCCCTGCCACGGCAATGCCGGCCTCATGCAGCACGGCCAGATCGAACTTCAGATTGTGGCCAATCTTCTCCACGCCTGCCGCCAGGAAAATCGGGGCCATGCGCTGCAGCCAGCGGCGGCGCTCGATCTCATTCTCGGGGAAGATCACCACAAAACCCTCACCCGCCTGCCAACTCAAGGCCAAGGCCACGATGCGCGCATCGCGGGGATTGAGGTCCGTGGTTTCCAGATCGAAGCAAAAGGCCTCGCGCTTGCGCCAGGCCTCCAGCAGGCCTTCGAGTGCGGTTTCATCGGCAATGAGGCGGTAGTCATGGGGCGTATTGTCGAGGGTGCGTGCCTGTGCGGCTCCCGTGGTGAAGAGATCCTCGCCGCCTGAAGCCGGCGCCTGAGTCTTGGCCATGCCTTGAGCCTCGCCGCCTGCCGGGCTTGGGGAAGATTCGCCATGGCCTCCGCGCGCAAGACCGCGCGCCACCTGAAACTCCGGCCCAAAGACGCGCTTGCCCAGAGAATTGAACTCCAGCCGCGTCATGAGCTCGCGCAATTGCGGCGTGGCCATGTCATGGCGCTGCAGATCCTCGATGCCAAGGGGCAGCGGCGCCTCGGTGATGATGGTGGCCAGACGGCGCGAGAGTCTTGCCTGCTCGGCGTGCTCGATGATTTTTTCGCGCTGTTTGCCCTTGAGTTGGTCGGCCTGGGCAATGAGGTTTTCCAGATTGTCGTGGGCGGCGATCAAGGCGGTGGCGGTTTTCTCGCCAAAGCCAGGCACGCCAGGGATGTTGTCCACGGCATCTCCCATCAGGGCCAGCACATCAATGACCTGCTCAGGGCGTTGGATGCCCCAGCGCGCGCAGACCTCGGCGGGGCCAAGCACTTCGGGTGGGCTGCCCTGACGACCGGGTTTGTAGATCTTGATGTGCTCGCTGACCAGCTGACCGAAGTCCTTGTCCGGGGTGACCATGAAGACCTCAAATTCGCCACTGGCCTCGGCGCGTCTGGCCAGAATGCCGATGATGTCATCGGCCTCCAGGCCATCCTGCTTGATCAGGGGCAGGCGCATCGCCTCACAGAGCTCAACCAGGCCCTCGCTGGCGGCAATGATGTCCTCGGGGGTTTCATCGCGTTGGGCCTTGTACTGCGGAAAGTATTCGTGGCGAACCGTCGGCGCGTGGGTGTCGAGCACCACGGCGAGGTGGGTTGGGTTCTGCTGCTCGATGATGTCCAACAGCGCCAGAGTGAAACCAAACAGGGCTGAGGTGTTGAGCCCATCGCTGTTGCGAATCGGGCTGCGGATGAAGGCGAAGTGCGCGCGGTAAAGCAGCGCCATTCCATCGAGCAAAAAAAGGCGCTTGGGCGGGGGCATTGGGCATGAGGTTGGCAGGGCAGGGGGCAGCGGTCAAGGTGTGTTGAATTGGCGCTTGCCAGGGGGCCCTGTCACCGCTTTAGAAAGCGCCATGCTTACCCTTACCGTTTTGGGCAGTGGCAGCAGCGGCAACGCTGCTGTGGTGAGCAATGGTCGCACCACGGTATTGGTGGATGCCGGTCT
>JAURHS010000078.1 GCA_030833205.1 Prosthecobacter sp. | reverse complement strand
CAAAGTGAGAAGATCTGGACGAATTCTGAGTGGATGCGCAGTTCCTGTCAATTGGCTTCTGGAGCGTAGGCCGTAGGCCGTAGCGCAAGAAGCCGGTTGGGCGACTCTCTCCCTTTCGCATACCAGCTCGCGGGCAAACTCCTCAGGCGTCCTCATCCCCAGGCTTCGGTGCGGGCGAACTTGGTTAAACTTCCATCGCCAGGCCCCAATCACCACACGGGCTTCCCCCAGCGTGTAAAACAGCTCCCGTGCCAAGCATTCCCGGCGGAACTTGTCGTGGAAGCTCTCCACGTAGCCGTTTTGCCACGGACAGCCCGGCTCAATGTACAAAGTTTTGATGCCAGCCTGCGCTAGCCACCTCTGCAGCGACTTGGCGATGAACTCAGGCCCGTTGTCGCTGCGGATGTAGCCAGGTGCCCCATGTGCCTCGATGAGCTCCCTCATCACCTCCTGCACTTTTCCTGCTCCGATGCTCCTGGCCGCATGCAGCGCGTGCACCTCCCGGGTGGATTCGTCCACCACGCTCAGCACCCGGTAGGCTCCCCCCTTTACTGTGGTGTCGTGGATGAAGTCCCAGGTCCACACACTGCCTCGATGATCCGCCTCCCGAGGTAACCGCCCCGTGGACATCCCCCTGCGACACAGCTTCCTGACGGGCGGCGGCACTTGTAGCCCCTCCTCGCGCCTCACCAGCCGCACCCGCGCATTGCTGACACGGTGGCCTCGCTTGCGCACCAGCCGTCCCACCTTGTCGGCTCCCCATTCGGGATACTCCACGCTCATCGCCACAATCGCACGGTCAATCTCCCCCTGCTTGACACCGGCCAGCTTCGGCCGGTATCGCAGAGTCGAACGATGCAGGCGAAAATAGCCTGATGCGCGGCGCTCGCTGCAGTGCCCACCCCTGACGGCATCAAGGGCATGGCTGCGGCGATGCGCCGCGCTCACCACTTTTTTTCCAGTGCTTCCTGCAGCACCTTGATGCCCAGCATCGCGTCGGCATACATCTTCTTGAGCTCGGCGTTTTCCTTCTCAAGCGCCTTGAGACGCTTGGCATCCGCCACATCCATCATTCCGAACTTCTTGCGCCATCGGTGCAGCGTCGCCACCGATATCTGCTTGCGTTGGCAAAACTGCTCCTGGCTAAGCTGGCTCGTCTCACATTCCCGCAAAAGCAGGATGATTTCTTCGGGCTTGTGTCTCTTCTGTTTGATCATGGTCTTCGAGTTTGAGGTTACCTTTTCCTCTCACTCTTTCCGGACCAGTTTTAATGGCGGCAGCCACCTTCAATGGTGCTGAAACCGTGATCGGGGAATACACCAGCACAGCCGCGGTGATCAACAGTGCTGATGTCAGCGCCGGACGATGGCTGCATGTGGCGATGACGATCAGCAGCACCAACACCAACAAGATCTATGTTGACGGCAACTCCGTTGCACTCAACACCAACACCGCCCATACCACTGCCTTGGGAAGCACCAATCGAGCCAACAGCTATGTGGGCAAAAGCAGCTTTGGCAATTTCCTTGACGGAGCGATCCGAGATGTCCGGATCTACGACAACGAGCGCAGCGTCAACCAAATCAGGGAGGACATGGCTGGATTCGTGGATTGCAGCGACAGCAACCTGCGCCTTGCCTTCAGCTTTGACGGCAGCCTCAATGGTTACAGCAGGCCAACCAACGCAAGCGCCCCCAACTACGCCGCAAGCGCCACCTACACCGATGGTGTCAACACTCCCGCACAAGCCGCCAACTTCTCGGATGGCGACTTCCGAACGATCTCTTTGGATCACCCCCTGCAGAGTGCGACACTCACAATGGCAGCCCCAGTCTGCACCAAGCTGCGCCTGAGCATCAGCGGATTAAAGGACGGAGCCAAAGAGGAAATGGTCAACGACAGCCTGCCCTTCACCAGCATCGCCCTGGGCGCAGCGGCAAGCTTCACGACTCCAAGCAGCAGCCTCAGTGTCGGCGGTCAAAGCTGGAATTTCGTGTATCAATTCACCAAGGCTGCCGTCGGTGAGGACAGTGGAGTGCTGGAGTTCACCCTGCCCAACAACGCCATCATCAGTGCGGCACAGGCCCAGACCCTGCTGCGCAACCTCGCTTACCGCAATCAGGCCCCAAGCATCAGCGCGGGCACCCGCAACTTTAGCATCACCCTGCACGGCTCTGCGCAGGATCTCGTGCTGGCCGGGGCAGGCTGCAGCATCACCTTTTAAACCGCAGGCACCCTCGCGCATCAAAGCGGGCAGAGGCCAATCCACATCCTCTCTGGCCCATGCCCAAACCCCGGCTTGCTCTGCGGCGAAGTGCTGCCCGCACATGGCCATGGAGAGGGCCCGGTAGCTTTGGGGCGACGATCTTCCTGCTTTTCAAGACAGGGCCTGCCGTGGCATAAGCAGGCCCTCATGAATCGCAGCCTCATTCTCGCCCTGTTGACCTCAGTCCCTCTCAGCGCACGCGCTGAGGTCAGCCTGCCAGCAACCTTCTCTGATCACATGGTGCTGCAGGCCGACAGCAAACTGCCGGTCTGGGGTTGGGCCAAGCCTGGTGAGGAGGTTGAGGTGAGCCTTGCCGACCAAACGCAACGCACCACCGCCGATGCCAAGGGCGACTGGCGCGTGCATTTCGCTGCCCTGCCCGCCGGCAAAGGCACGAGCCTGAGGATCAGCGCCAGCAATCGCATCGAGGTCAAGGATGTGCTCATTGGCGAGGTCTGGCTTTGCTCCGGCCAATCCAACATGGCTTGGACGGTGGGACGACTGCGTTCACTCAAGGAGGAGCAGGCCTCGGCCCAGTACCCTCAACTGCGCATGTTCGTGGAATCCTCTGGCGGCGCGGGTGAGGCCAACCGCAAGCCCCGTGGCGAGTGGAAGCTCACCAGCCCAGAGAACCTCCCCAATTTCAGTGCCACGGCGTATTTTTTTGGGCGGCATCTGCACCGGGAACTCAAGCGGCCAATCGGCCTGCTGGTCTCCGCCGTTGGCGGCACGCCGATTCAAAGCTGGATCAGCCCAGAGGCCCAGCGGAAGCATCCTGAAATGGCCAAGCCATTTGAAGCCGTGGACCGCCTGATGAAGGACTGGACACCAGCGAAGGCCCAGGAACTTCAGCGCCGCCACTTGGAGATCTGGAACCAGCAAGTGGCCAAGGCCAAGCAGGAGGGCAAGCCGCTGCCTGCTCGTCCCTCAGGCAACCCCGACCCGCGCAGTCGTTCCCCGGGCAATCTCTTCAATGGCAAAATCGCCCCGCTGGTGGGCTACGCCATCAAGGGCGCCATCTGGTACCAAGGGGAGTCCAACGCCTTCACCGCGCAGGGAGGCAGGTTCTACGGCGAGCAGCTGCCCATGCTGCTTCGCGACTGGCGGGCGCAGTGGAATCAGGGTGAGTTCCCGATGGCCTGGGTGCAACTGCCCAACTTTCACAACGAGCGCTTCCAGGGCTGGCGCGAGGTTCGCGAGGCCATGCTCAAGACACTGAGTCTTCCCAACACCGGCATGGCCATCGCGCTGGACCTGGGTGAGTCCGGTGACATTCACCCTCAGAACAAACAGGAGGTCGGTCGCCGCCTTGGTCTCTGGGCCCTGGCCAAGGTCTATGGCCAGACCCTGGCCTGGAGCGGTCCCCTGCCCCTCAAGACCCTGTTTGATGGCGGCTCTGCCCTTTGCGAGTTTAGTCATGCCGAGGGCCTCAAGGCCCGCGCTGGAGCCATCGAGGGCTTTGAATTGGCAGGTGAGGACAAGATCTTCCATCCCGCATCGGCAAGCGTGGAAAACCATCAACTGCGGGTCAGCAGCCCCGCTGTACCCAAGCCGCTGGCTCTGCGCTATGCCTGGAAAGACGACCCCAAGGCCAATCTGGTCAATGGGGCCGGGCTGCCGGCATCACCGTTCCGCACCGATTCCTGGTAAGACCAAGCCCACCCACTCAGCGCCCCAGGCCCTGAGTGGCTTGGCAAGCTCTGGGCAGGTGGCAGCGTAGTGCTGCCATGTCCATCTGCCATTCCCCAAGCCGGCAAGCCGCTTGGCTTCTTACTGCGCTAGGCTGCGCCGCCTTGCTGAGCGCTGCAACCGCCCCTTCCTTGGCTGCAGAAACCAAGCCATCGGCCAAGGTATTGCGCGCTGGTGCCGCGGCCAGCAACATCACCCCGCCCCTTGGCATGGAGATTGTGGGCAATTTCGCCCCCCGTCCCATCGCCGCGCATGTGCACGACGAGTTGCATGCCCGCGCCCTGGTCCTCGATGACGGTCAAACCAAACTGGCCTGGGTGGTGGCGGACACCCTCTCTTTGGGGCGCGAGGTCTGGGACGAGGCCAAGGCGGAAATCACCAAGGCCACGGGCATCCCCGCCTCGCACCTCATGCTCTCGGGCACTCACACCCACAGCAGCGTTTCAGCCATCACCCACAGCCGCCCCGAACTCAATTACCGCCGCTTCATCGTCTCGCGCGTGATCGATGCCGTGCGCCGCGCCCACAACAACCTCGAACCTGCCCGCATCGCTTGGGGCAGTGGGCAACTGCCTCAGCATGTTTACAACCGTCGATGGAAGCTGAAGGAAGGCATGACCAACCCCAATCCCTTTGGCGGCATGGACCGCGCGGTCATGAACCCCTCCAGCCTGCTGCGGCCGCGCCTTGCCGGACCGGCAGGCCCCACCAACCCTGAGGTCTTCCTGATCAGCGTGCAGGCAAGCGATGGCCGACAGATCGCCCTGCTGGCCAATTACTGGCTGCATTATGTGGGCGGGGTGCCGCGCGATCACCTCAGCGCTGATTACTTCGGCGTGTTCTGCGGCCTGATCGAGGAAGCCCTGCGCGCAGACGATGCCCATCCTCCTGTGGTGGGCATTCTTGCCAATGGCCCCTGTGGCGATGTCAACAACAACGACTACAGCGGCAAGACGCCGGCCGTGGCCCGCAAGCCTTATGAGAAGATCCGCATCGTCGCCGGGGACTTGGCCACTGAAGTCCTGCGCGTGCAGAAAACCCTGCAGCATCAGGACTGGGTGCCACTGGATGCCAGGCAGCGTGATCTGACTCTGGAAGTTCGCCGCCCAAGTCCAGAGATGGTCACTTGGGCCAAGACAGTGCTGGCCAAACCCAAGGACGCCCCGGAACAACATCGCCTTGAAAAGCCTTACGCGGAGCGGGTGATCGCGGCCCTTGAGGCCAAGCCTGATCGGCAGCAGGCCGCCCTGCAAGCCTTTCGCATCGGCGATCTCGCCGTGACCGCCATTCCCTTTGAAGTCTTCACCGAGATTGGCTTGGAGTTGCGCGCCAAAAGCCCATGGAAGCAGACCTTCACCATTGAACTGGCCAACGGCAGCATGGGCTACCTGCCCACACCGGCGCAGCACGATTTGGGCGGTTATGAAACCTGGCTGGGCACCAACCGCGTGGAGCGCCACGCCTCAGACAAGATCAGCGCCACGGTTCTCGATCTCCTCAAGGCACTGAAGCAGGGCGAGGCGCAGTGACTGCGGCAGTGGCCTCAACGCGCTTGGGCCAAGGGATCCTGCGATGGCAAACGCGGCTGCCAATGGTAGGCGCTGACACTGTTTTGCGAGGCAAAGGCGCGCAGGGCCCGCTCGCCCTTGCCTTGAAAAAAGTCGATCACCAACTGCTGCAACCAGGCATAATCGGCACCGCGTTCTGAGACCGGCCAGTTGCTGCCATAAATGAGGCGCTTGGCCCCAAAGCACTGCCAAACCACCTCCAGGTAGGGCTGATAAAGCGCCGCATCGCGAGGGGCCGCCGCCTTGGCCTGATTGGCCGCACTCTCCACCAGACCCGACACCTTGCAAAACACCGCCGGCTGCGCGGCAGCAGCACGCATGCCCGCCACCCATTCCTGCGCTGGACCTGCCTTGGTCACAGGCACATTGCCCACATGATTGATCACGATGCGCAGATGCGGCAGAAGCGCGGCCAACTGCGCCACCAAGGCCGGCGTCTGCGGCCCGCCATTGACATCCAAGGCCAGATCAAAACCGGCCAGCAGATGATAGGGCTCAAGCCTGCCGGAGCGCAGCGCCTTCTCCACCGCGGTTGCCGAAACGCGAATACCACGGAAGCGCGGATCTCTGGCAAAGCGACGCAGATGCTGCGCAAAGCTGGGGTCCTCTGGCTCAAGGTGCCCAATCAAACCCAACACAAAGGGATCATCCTTGGCGAGATCCAGAAGCCACTGATTGTCCTCCGTCCAAGCGCTGGCCTCGACGATCACCGTCCCGGCCAATCCCTGCGCCATGGGCTGCGCGCGCAGGTCCTTTGGCAGCACGGGGCGATAAAGCGCCGTGCCCTTGGACGGCCATGGCACGCCCTGCGGGCGCGTGGGGTCATAGAAGTGAGTGTGGCAATCCACCCACAACACGGGAGTAGCCGCCTGCAGCAGGGATCCTGAGCATGCAGCGAGAACCAGCGCCTGAAACAGCCTCGTGCAGATCTTCATCATTGAGCCATAGCCTGAAATCAGCCGCGAGGTAAAGAGCGATCCTTTCCGACGGCGAAACCTCTCTGAGAAGCCGCAGACCTCAGGGGCATGGCGTCAACGCTGCACTGCCCCTGACCTCAGGCCAGAATGCTGCGAATCACATGCCCATGCACATCCGTCAGGCGGCGGGCGATGCCGTTGTGATAGAAACTCAGCCTCTCATGGTCCAGCCCCAAGAGATGCAGGGCAGTGGCATGCAGATCATAGGAGTAGAGCGGATGCTCCTGCGCCTTGAACCCCAACTCATCGGTATTGCCGTAGGACCTTCCCCCGGCAATGCCGCCCCCTGCCATCCAAGCCGTGAAGGCCCCGGGGTTGTGATCCCGTCCCTTGTTCTTGCCCTGGGCCGCGGGCTGCCGACCAAATTCCGTGCTGCAAATGACCAAGGTGCTCTCCAGGAGTCCACGCGCCTTGAGGTCACGCAGCAGCGCGCTGGCCCCGGAGTCCAGCACCGCACCCCAGTAGCCGTGATCGCGCGGCAGATCCTCGTGACTGTCCCAGTTGGGCCGAATCTTGCGCGCTGTGGTGTTCTCCGCGCCACAATAGATCTGCACAAAGCGCACCCCGCGCTCCACCAGGCGCCTTGCCAACAAACACTGGCGGCCAAAGGGCCCGATCTCAGCATCCTCAAGGCGGTAAAGCTTCTTGGTCGCCGCACTTTCCTGACCAATCTCGGTCACCTCTGGCGCACTGAGCTGCAACCTGGCGGCCAACTCATAGGCGGCGATTCGGGCCTCAAGCTCGCTGTTGTCGGCGCGGCTCTGGGCATGTCTGCGGTTGAGCGCGCCGAGAAACTCCCGCCCCTGCAACTCTGCCGGGCCGCGCCACTGCCCAAACTCAGCGCTTGGAAACAGATCGGCAATCGGGGCCTCTTGAGCCTGGGTGTTGAAGGCTGTGCCCTGATGCACCGCAGGCAGAAAGCCCGCGCCCCAATTGATCACGCCACCTGGGGGCAAACCACGGGGGTCAGGCAACACCACAAAGGCCGGCAGATCGGCGCTGCTGCTGCCCAGACCATAGGTCACCCAGGAGCCCATGCTCGGAAAGCCCGGCAACACAAACCCGCTGTTGGCCATGAACATCGCCGGACCATGCAGCGCCGACTTGCTTTGCATGCTTTTGAGAAAGGCGATGTCATCGGCCAAGGAGGCAAGACCTGGGAACAAATCACTGATCCAAGCCCCGCACTGGCCATGCTGGCGAAAAGGCCACCAACTGCCCTGGCAATTGCCGGCCTTGCCACCAAAAAACTCCAGCTTGCCATCGGGGTCAAAGGGCTGGCCCTGACGCTTGGCGAGAACGGGCTTGTAATCCCAGGTGTCGATGTGGCTCAGGCCGCCGGGACAAAAGATTTGAATCACTGCCCGCGCCTTGGCCGGATGATGCGGGCTGCGCGCGGAAAGCGGCGAACTCTGCGCCTGAGCCTCATCCTGCAGCAGACTTGCCAAGGCCAACGAGCCAAGACCGCCACCAGCGCGGCGCAGGGCCTCACGGCGCGAAAGCTCAGGCATGGGTTCACGAGGATCTCGCATGGGCTCAATCGAGGTAGATGAATTCATTGGCATTCAACAGCATGCGGCACAGGGGCAGCAGGCCTTGGGCCCTACTCAGCGAGATGGCAGCTGCGAGCTCATCAACCAGTGGTTGGCGCTGAAAGCAAAGGGCAAAGGCCCGTTGGATCTGCGCCTCAAGCCCGCTCTGCTCACGCTCAAGGCGCTTGGCCAAGGCACGGGCCTGACGCAGCATGAAGTCGTTGTTGGAGAGCGCCAGCGCCTGCAGCGCCGTGGTGGTTTGATTGCGCACCGGAGTCAGATTGGCAGGATCAGGGCAATCCAGAGTGCTCATGAAGCGATGCGGCGTCGTGCGCACCACAAAGCGGTAAATGCTGCGCCGCCACAAGGCGGGCTCATCAGCCGTGATGTACTCGTAGATGGGCGCGTAAGCCTCGGTGTAGCGGAAATCTCGAAAACCTGGACCGCCGCGCTGAAGATTGAGATTGCCACTGACCTCAAGCACCACATCGCGCAGGGACTCCGCATCCAGACGCCTCGGGTTCTGCCGCCACAACAGACGATTTTGCGCATCCAGACTGCGCGCCCCTTCAAAGCCAGGCCCGCTGCCGCCGCTTTGCTGCTGATAGGTCTGACTCATCACGATGAGCTTGTGCATGGCCTTCAGCGACCAGCCGCTGCGAATGAATGCTGAGGCCAAGGCATCAAGCAAAGCCGGGTGCGAGGGTTTGCCGCCACCCAGCCCAAAATCACTTGGGGTGGCCACCAAGCCCTGCCCGAAGTGATGATGCCAGAGCCGGTTGACCATGACTCTTGCCGTGAAGGGATTGCGCGCGTCGGCAATCCAGCGCGCCAACTTCAAGCGCCTCTGCCCCTCGGAGAGCGAGGCATCACCAAACAAGGCGGGCGCATGCGCAGCCCAGGAGAATCCGCCGGGCTGCACCTCCGCGCCCTCATCCTCCGGATTGCCCCGGCGTTGCACGCGCACCGCAGGCAGGGCCTGCTCGGGCAACACGGCATAGACCTTGGCAGGCTGCGCGAGGGACTTGAGCTCCTGCTCCACCTCATGGAGTTGCCGACGCCGCTGAGCCAACTGCTCTCTTTGCTGGAGACTCAAGGTCCGCTCCGGCTCATCGGCGAGCAACTGCGGGTCCCCCAGAAAAAGCAGATCACTACTGATTCCATCGCCTCCATCCGTGGCCACCAGGCTCAAGGTCTTGGCTGTCTCAGCGATGGCCACCTCCAGCACCGCCGTCTCATCCTTGCGCATCTTGAGACGCTCAAAGGCCAGCCTGCCATCCACATAGACACGAAAGTCTGCAACGGTTGCCGCCGCCTGAGCCGAGGCCCCAAAGCCCAACACGCCAGAGAGCCGCATCGCGCGGTGACCACTTTGCAGACGCAGGGCGGGCAGATCAAAGGTGATGCCGCCATTGGCATGCATGGCCAGCAGGCGATGGCCCTTGCTGTTGTAGTCCACTGCACCCAGCGTTGTGCTTTGTTGGGCATTGAGCGGCCGATTGGCAATCGCATCCCAACTGTGGCCACTGCCTGCGGCAAGACCCTTGACCTCGAGTTTGTGGTCCAACTTCAGCGCTGTCCGGCCATCGGGCACAAAGACCCATTTGATGCCAGGCAGCCCATCAACCTTCTGCAGGCGGTTGGTCTGAATGTCGCGGTGATAGCCCAGCTTGTCGCGGGTGACCATGCCACGGCGCAGATCAATGCCGCTGGCCTCGGGAAGAAGCCCGGCCAGCGACAGCCCCTCGCCGCTCAAGGCCGCCACCTGCCCGCGCAGTTGCTGTGCTTGTCTCTCAAGCCTGCTCTTGGCTGCGGCAAACTCAGCCGCAGCCTTGGGACTGACATCGCGCTCGCCCCGTCTGACTCCCGCAAACACCGCCCACAACTGGTAATACTCGCGCTGCGCGATGGGATCGAGTTTGTGATCATGGCAACGCGCGCAATGCACGGTCACTCCCATCGTCGAGGTGATGACCTGCGCCACCATGTCATCGAGGTCCAAGGCACGGGCAGCGCGTTTTTGCATGGCGCTGCGGGTTTCCACCTGCCCCACAAAATCCCATGGCCCCGCCGCAAGAAAACCGGTGGCGATCACGGCCTGCGGGTCCTCTGGCGAAAGCACATCACCGGCGATCTGCTCGATGAGAAAGCGGTCGTAGGGTTGATCAGCATTCAAAGAGTCAATGACATAGTCGCGGTAGCGCCAGGCCTGGGCGCGGATCTGATCGCGCTCAAAACCATGGGTGTCGGCGTAGTGCGCAATGTCCAACCAGTGCCGGGCCCAACGCTCGCCGTAATGCGGCGAGGCCAGCATCTCATCGACCAACCGTTCATAGGCGCGAGGATCGCGGTCCTGCTCGAAGGCCAGCACCCGCTCGGGCGAGGGCAGAAGCCCATGCAGATCCACGCTCAATCGGCGAATCAAGCTGCGCCGATCCGCAGCCGCACTGGGCTTGAGCCCATGCTTGTCCAGCTCCGCCCGCACCAGGGCATCCAAGGCGGCCGGCCCTCCGACCTGATCCGTCACCCGGAGAGGCTGTGCGGACCAATGCTTGAGCCTTGGATCAGCACCAGACTGCGCCAACTTGGGATCAAAGGCGGCACCGGCATCAATCCACTGCGCCAGCAACGCAACCTCCGCAGTTCCAAGCGCTGCCCCCTTGGGCGGCATGCGCAGATCGGGGTCCGTGCTTTTCACCCGCTCCATGAGCAGCGACTGCGAGGACCTGCCCGGTTTCAGGGCCGCCCCATGCTCGCCGCCCTCCAGAGCCCGCGCACGATCATCCAGGCGCAAACCGCCCTTCTGCTTGTTGGCATCGTGACACTGCAGGCAGCGCTCCTGCAGCAGGGCCGCGGCTTTGGCCTCAAGACTTGGGTCCGGCAAGGCAGCGGCAGCCTGCCCTGCCGCGTCGCCCAGCCCGAGCAAGAGCCCAACGCGCAGCGCCTGAAAAAGGCAACTGGCAACCAAGAACTTGGGTAGAGAGGGCATGGCGACAACAGGAGCAAGACAGTGGTCAGACCACTGCACGGGAAGCATACGCGCTGCCCTGCAGCTCTCTCGCGATAAAGTTGCCCGGGAGTCGAGGAGCTACCCCTCAATCTGCCCACGGACCTCCCTTGGATGAGGAGAGGTGGCGCACCCGTCAGGATTCGAACCTGAAACCTTCTGATCCGTAGTCAGATGCTCTAATCCGTTGAGCTACGGGTGCTTGGCGTAGGGCTTTGCGGCCCGCTGCGAACCGTCATCTTAGGAGTGCCGACGCTTTTGTCAAACAGGACCGCAGAAAAAACTCGCCGCCCACTGGCGCATTGGCCTTGACGGCGTGATGCGCAAGGGACGCATGGCCATGGGGCTAGCGCAGCGGCGAGAAGTCAGTGGCGCGCAGGTAGATGCTTTTGACTCCGTCCTTGGCCTGCGTCAGTGAGCCATCCTTCTCTGAGGCAGCCTTGGCCTCGATCCACTGGGGATCAGCACGGAAGGCCTTGAAGGCATCCAAACCGGCCTGTCGGCTCGGGTGGGCCAACAGGTAGATGAGCTGCTCGCCATGTCCCCTCTCGCCAGCGATGGGGTTCCAGTAGCCGATGTGCGCCATGCCATGCTTGCTGAACAAGGCCACGGTGTGATTGGCAAAGCGCTGATGCAGGGCCTCCAATTTGCCGGGGTTGCAGCGATAGATGCGCAGCTCAAAGACGCGTCCCGCGGGGCCGCCCTCGCGATTGAGCTTTGGGAAGAAGGCACTGGGCTCCAAAAACTGAGCCTCCACGCTCTGCAAAATCTTGCCGCCCTCCTCGCTGGCCTTGCGCGCGCTCTGCCACTGCGGGTCGGCCTGAAAGGCGGCCCAATTGGTCTTGGCGGCCTCGCGGCTATTGTGGGCAATCAAATAAATCAGCCTGTTGTCTGCCCCATCGGCCTGCTCCGTGGGAACCCAGTAGCCGAGGTTGGTCATGCCGTGCTTTTCAAACAGGGCACAGGTGTGGTCGGCAAATCGCTTGAGCAAGGCCTCGAGTTTGCCCGGGTGGGTCACATAGGTCCTCAACTCATAGACCTTAGCCTGCGTGGACTGGGCAAACAGAAAACCTCCAGCCAACAAGGCGAGGAGAAAGCGGCGGGAAAAAGCGGGAGAGGTCATGGGATCAAGTCAGGTCAGAACAACGCTGGCCGCGTGCCGATCCTTCCAGCCCCCTGGCAAGGCAGGCCATCCCCGAGGCTCCAAGGCCCTAGGCTCCAGAGCTTGGCTTGCATCAGGGCCCGCCGTCATTCACACTGCCAGCAGTCCCCAACTAGCCTTGGAAACCGCCCCGCCGCCCATCCGCCTGCGCCATCTCTGGCGGCACTGGCTTTGGCAAATTCGACAGTGGCGACAGCATCAACAATCAGGCTCTGCGGCGCGTTGGTTGGCGGCCAGAGTTTGGCTGCGTGAGTTGAGCCTGCGTGGCTTGGCTGCGGACTTCAAGGCCGCGCTTTCCGTGGCGCTGTTGGATCTGCCACAAAGCATGGCCTACGCAGCCGTGGCAGGTCTGCCGCTGCAATTGGGACCGATGAGCAGCGCTGCCGCCGGTCTTTGTGGAGCGCCCCTGAGCACCTCGCGCTGTTTGATCATGGGCCCGACCAATGCCACGGCCTTCATGCTTTTTTCCTACTTCGCCATCCACCCTGGACTGGACCGCGTTGCCATGCTCAGCGCCTTGGTCTTGATGGTGGGAGCCCTGCAAATTTTGGGCGGCCTTCTGCGCGTGGCGGAGATGGCGCAGCTCATCAGCCGCACCGTGGTGGTGGCCTACATCACCGGTGCCTCGTTGCTGATCATGGCCAACCAACTGCCCACCGTGCTGGGCCTGGAGTTGCCCGCAACCCCGGAGGCTCTCATGCAGCGACGCACCCTGCCTGGCATGATCTGGGCGCTGTTGCAGAACCTCGGCCAAATCAGCTGGAGTGCCTTGGCCATGGCGTCTCTGGCCGCCTTGAGTCTGCTGGGGCTGCGCCGACTGCGGCCGCGCTGGCCGCAGCTGGTCTTGAGTCTGCTGCTTTGCTCGGCAGTGGCTGCGTTGCTCATTCATCAAGGTATTGCCGTGGAGACCTATCGCGCGGCGAGCTTCACGCTGCAGGACTTGGTCCCTGACTTTTCACGCCTGTTTTCCAGCCGTTTTTTTGGTGACTGCAGCCAGCTCTTCGGTTTGGCCGTGGCCCTGGCCTTTCTCTCGACGCTGGAAAACCACTCCATGTCCAAAACCCTGGCGGCTCGTCATGGTCAAAGCGTCAACGGCAATCAGGACCTTCTGGCCCTTGGGATGGCCAACCTGGGTTGCGCCGCCATGGGCGCCATGCCCGCCTCGGGCTCCTTGACCCGCAGCGCCCTCAACGAGGCCAGCGGCGCTCAATCCCCCTTGGCCTGTTGGATCAATGGGCTGCTCTGCCTCGGCGGCGTGATGGCCCTGGGTCCATGGGTTGCCCACTTGCCAAAGGCCGCGCTGGCCATGTCCATTCTTCTGGTGGCTGCGGGTTTGATCCACGGCCGCCAGATTCGGCTCTGCCTGACGGCGACGGGCAGTGACGCGCTGGTCTTTGCCGTCACCCTGCTGGCCACGCTGCTGCTGCCACTGCATGTGGCCATCTTCACTGGCGTGGGCTTGTCCATCATGCTCTATCTGCGCAAGGCCAGTCGTCCCTCGCTGGTGGAGTACGAATTCAACGAGCGCGGCGATCTGGCCGCCGCACCCGAGGGCGCCGCGCGCCACCACCCCGCGCTCTCCATCGTGCATGTCGAGGGAGAATTGTTTTTTGGTGCCGCCGATCTGTTCCGCACCCAGGTCATGCAATGCTGCGCAGACCCCCATCTGCAGGTCATCATTCTGCGCCTGAAAAACGCGCGCCACCTCGATGCCACCTGCGCCATGGCCCTTGAGGAACTGCACCAGCAACTGCGAATGCAGGGCCGCTGGTTGCTGATCAGCGGCGTGACCAAGGATGTGTACCGCGTGCTGCGCGATTGTGGCCTACTCGACACGCTCGGGCGCGAGCAAGTCTTCCCAGCCAGCCCGGGCAACCCCAATGTGGCCACCCGCAAGGCCCTGCGCCGCGCCCAAGGCCTGCTGGGCACCGAGGAGCCACAGGTGAAGATCTTCTTCAACCCCGGCCGCAGCGCTTCTTTGCATTGACCGGCGCCCAATCCTCAGGTCTGGTGCGTATTCCCCACGCCAGCCGACGATGAAGATTCTCCGCCACACCGACGCCAACTGGAGTCAGAGCGCCGCCACCTTCCAGCGTCAGGCCCAACCCTCTGCGAGCTTGAGCGAGCAGGTTGGTGCCCTGATTGAGACCGTGAAAAAAGGCGGCGATCAGGCCCTGCGGGATCTGACTCTGAAGTTCGACGCCGCAACCCTTCCTGAGGGCAACCTGCGCCTGCCTGCACAAGCCTTGGAGCAGGCCTGGCAATCCCTGGAGCCTGCAATGCGCGAGGCCCTCAGTGCCTCCGCACGCAATGTGCAGGACTTCGCCCGCCGCAGCCTGCGCCGCGACTGGAGCGCGCAAAACGAGCAGGGCGCCTTGGTTGGCGAGATTTTTCAACCCTTCGAGCGCGTCGGCTGTTATGTCCCCGGAGGCAGCGCACCGCTGATCTCCACCGCCATCATGACCGTGACCCTGGCTGCGGCCGCTGGCGTTCCCCAGATCGTGGTCTGCACCCCCTGTGGACGGGACGGACAAATCCACCCTGCCCTGCTGGCTGCGCTGCGCATCGCCGGCGCCACGGAGGTGTATCCCATCGGCGGGGCCCAGGCCATTGCAGCCATGGCCTACGGCACCCAAAGCATCGCGCCGGTCGCCAAGATCGTTGGGCCGGGCAACCGTTTCGTGGTCGAGGCCAAGCGCCAGTGCATCGGAGCCGTTTCCATCGACCTGCTGCCAGGCCCCAGTGAGGTCCTCATCCTCGCCGATCGCACAGGCAATCCGGCCTTCATCGCGGCTGACATTCTCGCGCAAGCCGAACACGGCAAGGACAGTCAGGCCGGCTTCATCACCGACGACGAAGCCCTGCTGCTTGAGGTCGAGCGCGAGGTTCAGCGCCAAATCGTCAGCCTCAGCCGTCAGGAGCAACTGCGCCCCGTGCTGGACCAAGGCGTGTTTCTGGCCCTCGTCCCCAATCTGCGCGAGGGCATCGGCTTGGTGAACGCCTATGCCCCAGAGCACTTGGTGCTGATCGCCGAAAAGGAAGCCGAGATTCTCCCTCAAATCCGCACCGCAGGCGCCATCTTTCTTGGCAACCACTCCCCGGTGGCCGTCGGCGACTTCCTCGCCGGCCCAAGCCACACCCTGCCCACCGGCGGCGCGGGCAAGAGCTTTCCAGGCCTAACCGTGGACATGTTCCAGCGCCGCACCAGCATCATCCGCCTGGATGCCGAATCCTGCGCCAAAAGCCTGCCCATTGCCCATGCCTTTGCCGCAGCCGAAGGCCTTGACGCGCACGGCCGCAGCGTGGCCATTCGCTGCGAATCGGCCACCTAGTTCTGGATCTGGATGCGCAGACGACCATCGCTTGACAGTTCAATTGAACTGCTATAAAATATCAAGTTTTACTAAACTTTTGGCTAAGTGTATCGTAAAAGGCTCTTATTGAACCTTTGCCATGCACGCTAGCGCCAACGCCACCTCTTCCCTCAAGCCCTCGCACTGGACCGATTTTGTCCTGGCCATTCTTGGCTTGTTTGCTCTGAGCCTTGTGGCGGTGCTCGCCGCAGATGCCTTGAGTGTTGAGCACGCACCAACCGCATCGGTTCCTGCATTACTTTGGCAGCATGCGTTGCATGTCTTCGCGCTGTTGTTTCAGAAGCTTTGGTTCTACTCGGCACTGCTGTTGGTTGGCGCCTTCAACTCTGTCGTCATCGTTGGTGGCGTGCAACTGCTGCGCCATTGGGATCGCCGCCTGAGTCGTGCCCTGCAGCGCCGCACGCTGCGAGTTGGCACGCGAAGCAACGCCGCTCCACGCGAGCCACTTGCCAACTGGCTTGAGGAGCACGGCAGCAATCGCAATGGAGTTGAGGAGCTGGTGCTGCGGCCGTTGGGACAATCCTAGGTTCCACCGGGCGCTTACCATGCAGCGCCGCTGCCCCCAGTCACTGCTCAAACAGCTCCATGTCCAAGGAGTCGCTGTGCCGGTCGCGCTGGCCCGTTTTGCTTGAATCAATTCGCCTTCAGCGGCGTGATGATCGGCCGGTCCTTCATCTCTGGAGAGATGGTCCACTGATCACCGGCCTTGATGAATGAGATCAGAAACAATTCCTCGATGCGATCGGTCAGGGTCTCCTGCGATGTTCGCACGGTGGCATGAACGAAGCCCTTTTCCTTTTCCTCGACCAAGCCAAGCACATCAATCTTGAGAGTCTTCTGCTTGCGCTTGGTCACCTCGTCACCCGCATTGAGGCGCTTGTGCCAGGCCTCGCGATCAATGATGTAAAATTGCTGGGGGGTCAGCTTTTCCAAGTCGCGAATGTCACTGACGGCAAAACGCTCAAGCATCGCAGCCTCCTCACTCATGGTGGGAGCGGACTTGATGATGGAAATGGTCTCCTTCTGCTTGCGCTCCAGGGACTCGGCCTCAAGCATTGAGGCGGCGGTTTTCCAATCCTGATTGACCACGCAGGTGAGGTACTTTCTGACGAGGGCCGCACAGGGGTGATCCTCAGACAGCGGCGCAGCGTTGAGAGGGAAGAAGGCAACCAGGAACGCTGCCGCAAGAAGGCGGATGGAGGACGAGTGAAGGGCAGACATGAGCGGAAAAGCAATTAGTCCGCTGCCGCCGAGCCCGTCAATGAAAGAAAGGTCAAAAGGTGCTCCAGGTCGGGAATTTGCCACCTTGAAATCCCAGCCCCTTCGTCTCAATCTACCACCTCCTCCCTCCACCGACCATGGCCACCTCCCCCGCCCGCTTCGTGAGCATTGCCGATGCCGCCCGCGAGACCAACCCCTGGACCCACAACGAGTGGCTTTGCCGCCCTGATCTGGTGGAGGCTGAGAAGTTGCTGCTGGTGCGTGCAAACATGGATCCGATGCACTGCCATCCCTT
>JAURHS010000157.1 GCA_030833205.1 Prosthecobacter sp. | reverse complement strand
TGCTTTGCCGCAAGCCACTGGAGCCCTCCGAACAGGAGATTGGACTCAATCCCCGAGCTCGCAGCGCACGACTTCGAGGTGCGCAGAAACTGCCGCCGTCATGAGTGAGTCTGCGCCATTTTTGAGTTGGTCCGCGCTGGTGGGCTTCCTGCTCATTGCCTTGGTGGTGGTGGCGCTGGCGCTGCGCACCTCCATTGACCAGCATCGTCATCTCGCGCTGCAGCAGCAGGCGCTTCAGTTGCAGCACCAATCGGCCCTGCTTCAGCAGGAGGTATCGCAATTGCAGCGTCAGGTGCGGGATCAGATTTTGGCGCCCCAATCGCAGGCAACCTTGAGGCGTGAGGGCTTGGCATTGCAGCCCTGGCGCGAAGGACAGGCGGATGCCTGGCTCATCGAATTGAAGGCTGGAATTCAAAAGGGCAGGGAGCAGGGATTGAGACCATGATTTTACGGGACTTTTTTGCAGTATGGGAGCGGCCACTTTGCAGTGGCGATGCTGGGGTGCAGGTGCGCGCCTTGTGTGATGATTCTCGCGGCGTGCAGCCGGGTTCGCTGTTCTTCGCCCTGCGCGGCGGCAGTGTTGATGGGCATGAGTTCATTGCTGCGGCGATCGCCGCTGGGGCGGCTGGCATCGTGGCGGAACGCGCGCCGGGTGACGATGTCTCACTGCCCTGGGTCCAGGTTGCCGACAGTCGGTTGGCCTTGGCGCAGGCGGCGGCACTCGCCGATGGCAACCCCTCGCGCCATCTTCAATTGCTTGGGGTCACTGGCACCAATGGCAAGACCACCACGGCTTATTTGATGCACCACCTCATGAACGGCGGGCAAAGACGCTGTGGATTGATTGGCACGGTGCATTACGATGTGGGTGGCGGCGCGCTTGAGCCCGCCACGCACACCACGCCGAAGTTGTTGGAGGTGTCCGCACTGCTGGCGCGAATGGTTGGACAGGGCTGCAAGGCCTGCGCGATGGAGGTCAGCTCCCACGCCTTGGATCAGCAGCGGGTGGCCGGGCTTGAGTTTGCGGCAGCGTTGTTCACCAATCTCACACAGGATCACCTCGATTACCACCGCAACATGGAGGCCTACTTCAAGGCCAAGAGCCGCTTGTTTGAGATGGTGGCCCAACAGCAGCGTGGCCACCTGATCATCAATGCCGATGACTCCTGGGGGCGCAAACTCATTGAGCGCTTCAGCTCGACGGGGCGTGTGATTCGTTACGGATTTGGGGTGGGGCTTGATTTTCGCGCCATCAATCCCCGCTATGACCTCACCGGCACCTCTTTTGAGCTTGAGGCCAAGGGGCGAAGCTTTCTGGTGCGCATGCCGCTGATTGGGGATTTCAATGTGCACAACGCTCTTGCGGCACTGGCCTGCGTGCAGGCCGCGGGACTGAATCTTCGTGAGAGCATCACGCAGTTGCGCCGTGCTCCGCAGGTGCCGGGTCGTTTGGAGCGTGTCAGCTCCGATGCCAGCCGCTTCCAGGTCTTTGTGGATTATGCGCACACCCCCGACGCCCTGGAGAATGTGCTCAAGACCCTGCGTGGACTGCGGCCGCGCCGCATTCTCACCGTGTTTGGTTGTGGAGGCGACCGCGATCGCAGCAAGCGCGCGAGGATGGCGGCTGCCGCCGAGGCTGGCAGCGACATCTGTGTGGTGACCAGTGACAATCCGCGCAGCGAAGATCCTCAGGCCATTGCGGATGAAGTGGTGCGGGGCTTTGCCAGACCGCGTCAGCATGCGGTGGTGCTGGATCGCCGCGAGGCCATTGCTTTGGTGCTGCGCAACGCCAAGCCTCAGGATCTGGTGCTCATCGCAGGCAAGGGCCACGAGGATTATCAGGAGGTCATGGGCCGGCGCACTGCCTTTGATGATCGGCGCGTGGTGCGGCAACTCCTTGAGGATCTCAGTGTGGAACGCGACGCCGAGCGCCGCGAACAGGAGGCTGCGCGGTTGGCGCGTGACGAGCCTCAGCCTCCGCCCAATTTTGATTCGCCGCGTCGGCCAGAGCGCCGCCCTCCTCCCCGCCGATGAAGCCGCTTGACCTGCAGACATTATGTCGTCTTGCCGCAGGAGATCTGCGGGGAGTGGGCAGTGTCGTGCCGCGTCGAGTGGTGAGTGATTCGCGTCAGGTGGGGCAGGGGGATTTGTTTGTGGCCCTGCGTGGTGAGCGCTTTGATGGCCATGAGTATCTGCCGCAGGTGGCCTCGGCAGGGGCGGCGGCTGCGCTGGTGCAGCGGGGCAGAGCCATGCCTGGTCTGGCCTGCATTGAGGTTGATGATGTGCTTGGCGGCCTGCAGCGGCTGGCTGCGGGTTATCGGCAACTGCTCAAGCCTCTTCTGATTGGAATCACCGGCAGCAATGGCAAGACCAGCACCAAGGATTTTCTCGCTGCCATCATGGCGCAGCAGATGCCCACCCGCGCCACGCTGGGCAACCTCAACAATCACATTGGCCTGCCCCTGACCCTGCTCTCCCTCGAGGAGCAGGAGCGGTGTGCGGTGGTGGAGATGGGCATGAATCACGCTGGGGAAATCCGTGCGCTCTGCGACATTGCACGCCCCGATGCGGCCATCATCACGCATATTGGCGTGGCGCATATCGAGCACCTTGGCAGCCGCGATGCGATTGCCTGGGAAAAGGCAACGCTGGCGGCGCAGGTGCCGGAGTCGGGGGTTGTGGTGCTCAATGCCGACGATGATTATAGCGGGAAGATTGCCCGTCACTGTCAGGGCCGGGTGCTGCTGGCCGGCCTTGCGGCAACGGCCGGTGTGCGGGTGCTTGATGCTGAGTGCAGCGAGAAGGGTAGTCGCTTTGTGCTTGATTTTGAGGGGCGGCGTCAGGTCTGTGAATTGCCTCTGCCTGGCGCGCACATGATGGGCAATGCAGCGCTTGCTGCGGCCATGGGCTGGGCTCAGGGCCTGCATCCCGAGCAGATCGCGCAGGCCTTGGCAGGGGTGAGCATCACCCCAGGGCGAATGCAGTGGCGCAGTGCGCGCGGGCTGCGGTTCCTCGATGATTCCTACAATGCCAACCCGGATTCAGCCTGCGCGGCCTTGGCGGCGCTGATGGCTCTCAAGGGTGCGGGCCGGCGCATCGCTGTTTTGGGCAGGATGGGCGAGTTGGGCGCCTTTGAGCAGGCGGGGCACGAGCAGGTCGGGCGCATGGCTGCGCAGTGTGGCGTGGACGCCCTGCTGAGCGTTGGAGACTCTCCGGCTTTGCAGCAGTTGGGTGAGGCGGCGAAGGCGGCGGGCTTGGCCTGTTGGCAACACTTCGGCACTCACGATGAGGCGGTGCAGTGGCTGCGGGCCAACACCGCTGCTGGCGATGCCGTGTTGCTCAAGGGCAGCCGTGCCGCGGCCATGGAAACCATTTTCAGCAGATACCAAGCGTCATGATTTACTGGCTTTTTGAGGCGAGAAACTGGATGGAGCAGGCGGGCTGGATCAGCGCCGATTCGCTGACCTACAAGGCACTGAATCTGTGCAAGTACCACACCTTCCGAGCCGGTGGAGCGGCGCTGACAGCCTTTTTGCTCTCGCTCTGGCTTGGCGAGCCGCTGATTCGTCGCCTGATTTCGCTCAAGCTCGGTCAGCCCATTCGCAGTGCGCAGGAGATCAACAAGCTCTACGAGTTGCACGGGCGCAAGGCCGGGACTCCAACCATGGGCGGAGTGCTCATCCTTGGCTCGCTCGTGTTTTCCACCTTGATCTGGGGCAAGTGGGACAACCTCATGCTCTGGAACATTCTGCTGTGCACGCTGGGTTTGGGGGCGCTTGGGCTGCGGGATGATTTCCTCAAGATCAGCCGCAAGAACAGCAAGGGCGTTTCTGCCCGGGGCAAGCTGCTTTGGCAGGCCGTGGTGGCCGTGGGGGTGGCTTGGTCCTTCTGCTATCTGGTGCCCAACGAGGAGTCCCTCAAGGCGGCAGCCAGTCAGGGCCATGCCCTGCTGACTGAAAAGGGAGGCGATGTGACCATGCGCGCGTTGTACATGCCGTTTTTCAAGGAGCCGCTGGTGACGGATCTTGGCCCGCTTGCCGTGGCCTTGTTCGCCCTGATCATCGTGGGCAGTTCCAATGCGGTGAATCTCACCGATGGCCTCGATGGTTTGGCCTCCGGCTGCTCGCTGGTCGTGGCCCTGGCCTATGCGGCCTTTGGCTATGTCTGCGGCAACGCGGTGTACTCCGGCTATCTGGGGGTGCCTCATCATTCCCTTGCCAATGAGGTGCCCATCGTGGCGATGGCGCTGGCCGGTTCAGCCCTTGGGTTCCTGTGGTTCAATGCGCATCCGGCGCGGATGTTCATGGGCGATACCGGCTCGCTGGCTCTTGGCGGTTGCATTGCCAGCATGGCCATTGCCTGCCGGCAGGAGATTGTGTTGGTGCTGGTCGGCGGCGTGTTTGTGATGGAGGCCCTTAGCGTGATGATCCAAGTGGCCAGCTTCAAGCTGCGCGGCAAGCGGGTGTTTCGCATGGCGCCCATCCATCATCATTTCGAGTTGGGAGGCTGGCACGAGAACCAGGTGATTGTGCGCTTTTGGATCCTTTCGCTTTTGTTTGCCATCCTTGGTCTGGCCACCCTGAAGTTGCGATGAATCTGCAGGACCAATCCATTGCCGTGCTGGGCGCGGGCCGCAGTGGCCTGGGCGCCGCGCTGTTGGCGCGCCGTTTGGGCGCGCGCGTCACGGTGATTGATGAGGGCCGGCCAGAGGCTCTTGCTGCGGCTCTGGCCACTCTGAAGTCCCAGGGCTTTGAGGACTGCCGCACCGGTGATCAGGCCTTGGACTATGATCCCATCGCCGAGCGATGCCGCCTGGCCATCATCAGTCCGGGCATGGATGCGAGTTGGCCGCTGCCGGCTCGCTTCAGTGCCGCCGGGGTTGAGTTGATGGGTGAGACGGAGTTTGGCTTCCGTCAGTGCCGGGCAGAGTTGGTGGCGATCACGGGCACCAATGGCAAGAGCACCTGCACCGAGTTGGTTGCGCATTTGCTGACGGCTTGCGGGGTGGCATCCCAGCCCTGTGGCAATCATGGTCGCTCATTGAGCGAGGTGGTCGCCGCGCAGGAGGACCAGGGAGTGTTGGCTCTGGAGGTCAGCAGTTTTCAACTCGAGACCATCGAGAGGTTCCGCGCCCGTGCCTCCATCTGGCTGAACTTCGCTGCGGATCATCTCGATCGGTATCCGGGCATGGCTGAGTACTTTGCTGCCAAGTCGCGGATCTTTGCCAATGTCGGGCCCGAGGATGTGGCCGTGGTGCGTCATGGAGAGTTGGTGTCCAGTGGTGCGGCGCGGCGTGAGACCTTCAGTGCCAGCCAGACTGGTGCCAACGCCTGGGTGCAGGATGGTCGATGGTGGTTGGATGGCGAGGATTTGGGGTCTTTGTCCGCTCTGCGCCTGCGCGGGCGGCACAATCAAGAGAATGTGCTTGCGGCCCTTCTGGCGCTGCGCGCGCATGGCATTGAGCCCAGGCGCGCTTTGGCTGCACTTGGCGGCTACGAGCCTCCGGCACACCGTTGTCAGTGGGTGGGTAGCCTCGATGGGCGCGATTACATCAACGATTCCAAGGCGACCAATCTGCATGCCCTCAGCGCCTGTGTGCAGTCCCTGGATCAGCCGCTGGTGTTGATTCTTGGCGGCAAGCAGAAGGGCTTGGATTACACGCCGCTGCTACCCCTGCTGCCTGGACGCGTGCGCGCCGTGGTGCTCATCGGTGAGATTCGCTGGCAGTTGCAGGAGTTGCTGCAGCCTGTGCTGCCCAGTCTTTGTGCCAATGACATGAACGAGGCGGTTCGCTTGGCTCACGATCTCTCGCAGGCAGGCGATGCCGTGGTGTTGAGCCCCGGCACCTCGTCCTTTGACATGTACCGCGGCTATGCTCAGCGCGGTGAGGTTTTCGCGGCGGCAGTGGCGCAGCTTTCAGGCAGAACAACCCTCAACTTCCAATCCCCAAAACCATGAAACGACATCGCAGCAGCGGACAGATGATTGATTTTTTGGAGGTCAAGCGCACCAAGCACCGCGTGGCCATTCCTCAGGGAGTCTCCTGGGGGCCAGCTACTGGTGGCACAGGGGTGGCGAGGTTGTTTTTGGTGATCTTCCTTGTCCATGCTGCGGTGGTGGCAGCCATCATCGTTCATGACTCGATGGATCGCTCGGCACTGCCTCGTGAGGGATCCTCGCTGGCCAGTGCCGTGGAGTCTCCACCGCGTGAAGCGTCTCTGCCGCCGGTGGCAGTTCCGCTGTCCAAGTTGCCCCCGATCGAGGATTGCGCCACCTACGAATGGAGATCTGGCGATAGCATTGGCAGTGTGGCGCGAAAGCTCGGCGTCACCGAGGAGGTGCTCATTGAGATGAATCTCTTGGACAAGGGGGTTCAGCTTGAGGCCAACAGCATCATCCGCTACCCCCGCGCCCCCGTGGAGCGCGCTCAAGCCTTGGTTGGGAATGCGGCCATTGCCGCTCCAGAGGAGGTTCAGGCCAAGGTTTCTGCGGTGGTCAGGCCAGCCAAGCCAGCTGAGGGGGAGCCATTGCCTGCCGAGACTGCAAAGCCCAAGGAACTCCTCGTGGAGGCCTCCGCGCCAGCGTCCGAAAAGGGCAAGGTTTCACTGATTGCTGCCACGATTGAGGAGTCATTGGCTCCAACGCCCTTGCAGCCCGTGTTGTTGCCTAAGGCCTCCATCAGCCGACTTCCCCCTGCAGTGCTGACGGTCGGGCCAAGCCCGGCCCAGGCCTCCGAGGTGGCTGCGGTGAGCAAGCCCTCTGTCGAGTCGGCTTCAATTCGGGCGATGCCTTCGGACGCCCAAGCCGCTGACCTGCAAACATCGCGTGGCGAGGTTGGCGGCCAGGTTGCTCTGTCTGACGAAGAGGTTCCCAAGGCTCTCGCCGTGACTGCTGAGGACCTTGCTGCCCTTGAGGCCAGGGAGCCCGCTGCGTCTCCTGCCTTGCCTGCCGAGCATGTGGTGTCGCAGGGCGATACCTTCTACTCTCTCGCCAAGCGTTGGGGCGT
>JAURHS010000217.1 GCA_030833205.1 Prosthecobacter sp. | reverse complement strand
CCCGGCCCGCCTCCACGCCCAACCGCCGCCTTACTGTTGCCCTTGTCGATCCCAGTGCGGGTTCCTCCATTGGATCCATCTCCTCAAGTGAATTGCGGCTCCTCGCCTCTGACACGCTGGCCCCATCGTTGCAATTGCTCGTCCCCTCTCAGGGAGCCACCCAGGTTGGTGCAACAAGGCCCTACACCCTCAGCGGCACTGTCTCTGACGGGCGCGGGGTGGACCGTGTCGAAGTCTCGGTGAATGGCGCAGCTCCGCTTCGGGCCGTGCTTGGCACGCCCTCGGGCAACAGCATTCCATGGAGTCTCGCCATTAGCCCTGTCGAGGGAACCAACTCCATTTCCGTGGTTGCCCATGATCTCAGCGGCAACGCAAGCGCGCCGATTGTCCGCAGCTTTACATTCACCCTACGGCATGCCCTTGAGGTCATCGCAACGACGGTCGGCAACTCCGGCTTGATGGGAACGATTACGGCAACTGGCACGCCAGCTTCAGCCCTAACGCAGATCAGCTCGGCGGCTCCTGGCCCCAATTCTAAGTCCTATGCCGTGCTTCCAGGAGCCACGGTTCGGCTCTCTGCAGTTGCCCCCGCTGGTCATGTCTTCAGTCACTGGGCAGTCAAGCCTGCGGGTGCCTCAGAGCAGGGGCCGCTCCTGAGCTTCACCATGCCACAGAGCAGCGCGACCGCGGAGGCTCGTTTTGTCATCAATCCCTTCACTGCCAATACGGGCGAATTCAATGGGCTGCTTTCAGCCGCTCCCGGTTACCCATCGAGCAACGCAAGCTTCGGTGCCTTGCGACTGATGATGACATCGACGGGTAGCTTCACCGGCAGCCTGATGATGGACGGGTTCAAGTTGAACCTGCCTGCGGGCCAGTTCTCGGCGGCTGGGGTGGGTCGCTTTGGCAGCCTGACCACTCGCGCGGTGCAAGTGGAGCGAGGCAGCAAGCCGGCAGTAGAGATTTCAGACTTAGTCTGGGATCAAGGATCTGAGATCAGCGGCGCTGTTACCATCTATCGCAGACGTGCGGTGGTCTCGCGCAGCCAATTTACCCTCAGGCGCGCAGAGTTTGGGCTGAAGAACCTCATTACGGCCACGAGCAACGCCGAGACCTTTGCCGCCTACCTCAAGAACGCTCCATCCTACACCCTCGTCATCGCCGCGAAGTCACAGAACAACGGATTGGAGTCCGTGGATTACCCACAGGGACACGGGATCGGAAGCCTCAAGGTCAGCAATCAAGGCGTGGTCAGCGTTGTCGGCAAGCTCGCAGACGACACTTCCTTCACCATGGCGGCTCCCCTCAATCGCAATGAGTCCGAAGGTCTTGAAGCCCCGCTCTACACACAGCTCTACAATGCACTTGGCTCGTTCGGAGGCCTACTCGCCCTTGATTCAACCCAGGCGGAAAGCGATATGCGTGCTCTAGACTGTCAGTGGTATCGTCCCTGGATCGGCACTTCTCAGTGGTACCCCTGGGGCTGGGAGGAGGGGCTGCGCGTCGACCTTCGCGCTGCAGCCTATGTGCCCAACCTTCGCAACGGCGTTCTTCCTGGAGTCGGCCTGTCGCAGACCCAGGGCAACACTGAGTTTGTTCTTAGTCGCGGTCTGCTTGATGATCCAATTCTTGGCAGGCTCAACCTCAGTGCAATCAATGCGGTCAGCCCGCTTGCTGTTGAAGGGATGGCCCAACCTGCGAGCTATCTCTTCAAGCTCAATGCAGCGACAGGGGAGGTCAGTGGCCAATTCACCCACAGCAATGGACTCAAGCCCACTTTCCAGGGAAGGGTTTACCAGAAAGGCTCAACACCTGGCGCCTATGGCTATTTCATGAGCCCCCGCCCCGCAAAGCTGGATGGCAGCGGCGAGTCGGGCAGCATTGTGGTGCGTCCAGTTCCTCAGCTCTAAGAATGGCACCTGGCAGGGCTGGCTGCCCAACTGCAAAGGTCGGGTTTGTCCCTTCAGACCTGAATGCCGCGAGGATCAAAAAAATGTGGCTCTCAGTCCCGCCCAGTCACATGAACAACCGCATCGCCCGCCCCCCGGCATGAAAGCTGAAAGAGGCAGGGCTGCATCAAGCTTCCCAAACCTCCACATTTATTTGGGTGCCCGCAAGCAGCCTTCAAGAGCCTCGCAACGAGATTGCCATGAGT
>JAURHS010000032.1 GCA_030833205.1 Prosthecobacter sp. | reverse complement strand
GGCATGATGGTCTGGCATAACGGCCATTGGCCCTCGGGTCAAGTGGCCTTGCCCACCCCAGGAGCCTGGCAGCCAGTTCGGGGACATCGACAGGGCTGGGGCGGGGATTTTGTTCTCACGAAGCGCTTGCCAGCAGGGCCTGGTCAATGTTTTCGTAGGGCTTCAGCCTCCCCGATGGACTCCGACCGCCGCATCACCGCTGCTCAAGGCTATGTTGAGTTGGGCCTTCATGATGAAGCGCGCGCCCAACTCGACAGTCTGCCCGCGGAATTGCATCATCGCCCGGATGTGGTGGAGTTGACCCTGCTCTGCCAAATGCACGCCCAGCGCTGGCCGGAGGCTTTGGCGCTTGCCCAGATTCTCTGTGCCTTGGAACCCACGCAGCCTGGCGGTTTTATTCATGCCGGCTTTTGTCTGCATGAGATGGGGAGAACCGCCGATGCCTTGGAGACCCTGCAGAATGGTCCAGCCAGCCTGCGTGGCAAGGCGGTTTACCACTACAACCGTGGTTGTTACCTCGCCAGGCTGGAGCGTGATGAGGAAGCTTTGGAGAGCCTCAAGCAGGCCTTTGAGATGGATCCCGAGCTGCGGCGTGATGCTCGTCGAGACCCGGACCTTGATCCCTTGCGTGCCCAGCTTGGCCAACTTTGATTCGAGACCATGGCGGAAATTACTGCAGGGCAACTCGAGCAAATCACGGAAGCATTCGAAATCTCTTTCCCAGCCGCTGGGCGCGGAGGAGCCGCCCTGAGCTTGTGGCAACATGGCCGTGAGATCCTGCATTGCTGCGCAGGCATGGCCGACCCGACCACTCAGCGGCCATGGACCCCGGACACGCTGGTGCCCGTCTGGTCCGCCAGCAAGGGGCCAGCTGTGCTCTGTGTTCTGATGGCTCTCAAGCAGGCTGGAATTGGCTTGGAAACCGCCGTGGCGGAGGTTTGGCCTGAGTTTGCCCAACAGGGCAAGGGGAGAATCACCCTGGCTCACCTGCTTAGTCATCGCGCTGGACTTTCTGCCTTGGACCGGGAAGTGTCCATTCACGACCGAGCTGCGGTGATCGCAGCTCTGGAGCAACAAGCACCGTTGTGGTCACCGGGTTGCCAGCAAGGATATCACCCACGCACCTTCGGCTTTCTGCTCGAGGCGCTCATGCAGCGACTCACCGGCGCAGAGAGCTTAGGGGCCTGGATGGCAGAATCTCTCACCAAGCCCATTGGGGCTGATTTCTGGCTTGGCTTGCCCGCCTCATGCGATGAACGCGTGGCCCGAGTCTTTCCGGGCCGACTAACCTTGGAAAAGCAGGGAAATGCCTTCTTTAAGGCCTTTCTCAGCTCGGGCAGCCTGACTCAGCGGAGCTTCCATTCGCCGCGTGGATTGCATGCCGTCAATGACTTCAACCGGGCCGAAACCTGGCGTGCAGGTTTTGCCTCCATGGGAGGCGTCTGCAGCGCCCGCGGCCTCGCGTTGATCTACTCGGTGCTCGCCAATTCAGGGCAATGGCAGGGGCGGCAGTGGATTTCGCCTGAGGTTCTCAGCGCTCTGTGCAGCCCGCTTTCTCAGAAATTGGACTTGGTATTGCAGGAGGAAATCGCCTTTTCAGCGGGAATGATGATGGACCCCGTCGAAATAGGCTCGGGCCAAGAGAGAAAACGACGCAGCCTTTTTGGACCAGGGCTACGCGCATTTGGTCACCCGGGAGCTGGTGGCAGTCTCGCCTTTGCCGATCCAGACCAAGGCCTTGCCTTCGCGATTGTCCTCAATGAACTCGAACCTGGCGCGCTGCCACCTGAGCCTGTTTTGAGGCTGGCCCGCCTGGCTGGTGGCAGCATGCCCGCCCCCCGAGATTCCTGATTCAACGCGGAGAGTTGCATGAACGCGACCAACGCGCGAATCAGCGCCGGCAAACGGCGTTAGTTCGGCGTGGAGATTTTTGGCAGACCGGGGAAGATATAGAAGCTGTAGGGGCCAACAAAATTGGTGTTGACCGCGCCTCGGTACACATACACACGGTTGCCTATCCACTGGTAGTCAACCATGAGCATGATTTGGTTGGAGCTTCCAGTGTCAGGAATATAGACATATTCGGAGCCGATCTCGTTGTTGATCACGATTCTGCTGTCAGTTGGCTTTTCAAAGATCGTGACTCCGTCTGGGCCAAGGAAACTGTTGACGCCATTGGCTTCATTGACTTGTCTGAAGATTCGCAACTTGGCATCGGTGTAAAGGTCCAGTCCTTCATCATTCACCACTCCGCCGGTCCAAAGGATGGTAAGGCTGCAGCGACTGCTCAGGCGCAGAAGGTAGGTGGCCTTTGCGTTGAGTCCTGTTGGTGATGGCAAACCGTACCGACCGATGAGTTTAGGCAAGGTCAGCATGTCTGTGTTATCACCAATGACGGTCAGCCTGCTGCTTCCCACAGTGATCAGAGTGGGGTTAAAAAAGTCATTTTCGTAAATTTCGGTGCGGAAGAAATCCGGGGTGACCACTGAGCCGCCTCCAGAGTTGCGATACACTTTGCCCTTTGTGGTGATCGTAATTCCCATTCCATCCGGAAAAAAGAGATCAGGTTTTCCGTTGAAAATGCCGTTGGCCATGTTGGCAGTCACATTGAAATTAATCTGGGAGTCGTTCACAATGGTGAACGGAATCTTGACTTCATCCGCATCGTAGAGACCGTTGGAGTTTCGATCCTGAAATAGCGCATTGGCATAGCGGAAGTTTGCCCCATAAATCTCAACCCGTTCGCCGGTACGGGCGACTTTTGGCATCATTGGCACTTTTTCTGCGGTGCTGAGGACGGGCGAGGGAATGGGATTGACGGTCACATAGATGGGTTGTGAAAGGGTGGGGTTCTTGACACCCCTGCTGGTGAGAATGCAGCGAAATTGACGCTGTTTTGAGTCCCGGTATTCCGTTGTTCGAATGTTGAGACGATCGGAGGTCTGGCCAGGAACGGGAAACACCCCACCCCTAGGGTCAATTTCTGCCCATTGGTAGGA
The DNA here is from genome assembly GCA_030833205.1 of Prosthecobacter sp. GTDB lineage: Bacteria > Verrucomicrobiota > Verrucomicrobiia > Verrucomicrobiales > Verrucomicrobiaceae > Prosthecobacter. The sequence goes on along the minus strand of JAURHS010000032.1, from coordinate 27,411 downwards.
AATGGGAGTGGCTGCCAAGGCCCGAACCGAGGTGGAAATCACGGGGCTCTCCGCAATCACGCTGACTTCATCGCTGACAATATTTCCGTTGAGTAGGAATCCAGGCTCGGAAAGAATGCTGGGCCTCCCCGCCGCTATCAAATTCCATGGGGGCATGGTGACCGCGCCACTCTGGTTCTCGATGCGGCAGTAGTAGCGCCCGCTGTCTGTGGCAAGGACTGGCGTTTTGCTGAACTGGCAAGAGTAATTGCCCCCAGCTTGAGTGAGAATTTCTGCGCCAGTGGAGGTGTACAGCAGTTCTTGAACGGTGATTTTCTTGCCCGCCTCGTCAACTCCTTGGACATCGCGAAGCCAGTGGACGCGAATGGAGTTGGCCTGTTTGCCATTGTCATTGCTAAGGCGGTTGGTGCCGGCAAAGTTGACTCGAAACTTGATGGCACTGCCATTCTGTTCGGTTTCCAAGGGAATAGTTGTGGTGACTGTTGGGACACTGTCGTGGTAGGGTAGTAACTGCAGCGCGCCCCTGAGAACCGTTGGCGCTCGATCGACTTGCAGTCGATAGTGTCTTGTTTCGACCGAGCCACTAGGGTTGCGAATCTCGACACGGTAATCTCCTTCATGGTTGGCAGATAAGCCCTTCAGGGTCAGGCTAGGCCCCCTGCTTAGCGTCGTGTTGGTCTTATCCGTCCAGGCGTACTCGAGCTTTGGGGTTCCGGTGGCCTGAACACCCATGGTGAGGGATCCTCCTTCGTTGCCAAAGACCACCAGGGGCGCCTCTGCCGTTGTGGGTGCAGGGGTAAGAATGACGGGTGGCGTGAGCACATTGATGGGAATGGCGTTGCTGGTCACGCTTCCGCTTTCATTGCTGGTCAGGCATCGGAAGCGCCCTTGCAAAGCCCAAGCCTGTGCGTGGTTCTGGGGTTTAAAGATGAGATGGCTCTGGAGACCAGGTGCAGGAGCACTCACCTCCAGGGAGTCGGCAAGGCCCGCGGGAAGGCGCTCCGATGAGTTGCGCAAAAGCAGGGCGCGGCCTGCGCTGAGGCTGGCGATGAGAGGTGTGCTCAGGGTAATCTGAGGCCCGGCGATGGAGAGGATTCTGGTTTGAGCAGCGATGGCCCCCGTGTCAGAAACCTCACTGACCACCATGCCAGCCACCAAGCCTGCAGCGCTTGGCAGGACCAACATGCTGTCTCCGAGTGCCGCACTGCGAGCCAGTGAAGTCAGGGCGATCACGCTGATATTGTCCTTTTGCCAGCAATGGGTGAAGTTTCCAGATTCAGTGCCCGGCGCAGGTGATTTGATGGTCAATGAGATTTTTTGTCGCTCAGCCTCGGGTTCGGGCAAGCTGCGGTTGATGGGGTAGTTGAGGCCGCTTGGTGGAGCTGCAAGGGGATCGGCCAATACCGGAGGTTGAACAAGGCGGACGAGAACCTCAGCGCTTTGAGTGGGATTGCTGCCTGCAAAGGGAGTTGCTGGATTGAAGGTTTGCGAGCTAAAGGCGTTCACGATCTCAACGCGGTACCTTCCCGGACCCGCGCCAATGCCTGCGGACGGTGGGCCATCCACACCGAGAATGGAGAGGGATGGCGAGTTGCTGTTGGAGATCTCTGCAAAGGTTGCGCCGGGGCCAGTCCCCATTTTCATCCAGCGGTAAAAGAAGGGCTTCTCTCCAACGGCAGTGACGCTAAGCCTGCCGTTTTTCCCCGGTTGTAGGATGAGGGGATTGAGGGGGTTTTTTTTGTCGGGTTGGATGTCGCCCGTGGCAGTGATCACGGGGTGCGAACGCAAGTCCAAGGTGACGGAACTGATGACCGACGAGATGCTGTTGCTGAGCACGACGCGGTAGGTGGGTTTGCTGCCGTCGGGGTTGAGGCCGAGACGGGTGATTGGCAAGCTGTATTCGCGGCCCGCGGACAGGTCATTAAGAGTTCTGCTGCTGACCACGCCTGCAGGCAACTCGGTGGCAGGGATCTCCACAAAGGCGCTGCCAACCCGCTTTTGCCACTGCACTGAGATGGGCGCTTTTGCCGTATCGGCGAGCGTGAATGTCAGGGTATGGTTGGCATCAATACCCTTGAAGACAGGGATGCCATTCTGCGGGTTGGTCAGGCCACTTTTGAGGCTGACTTTGACGAGGACATTGATCTGGATTTCGGCCGAGGTGAAGCTGAAATCCGTGAAGTCGTGAGCGCCGCCGTTTTGGAAGGCGCCGTTGTCCACAGTGTACCGCAGCGAATAGCGATAGCGCCCAGCATCTGACTCCTGAATCTTTGGGATGCTGTGGCTGAGGTATGATGCGCTCTCGATTCCCAAGGCAAGCCATGACTTGCTGGCTTCAGACCACTTCTCCCAGCGGTAGAGTGGCGCGATGTTCTGGCCGTTTTGAGTTTGTGGGGTGGTGAGGTACTCAGCGATGCTGAGTTTAAGGGTTGTCCCCTGGGGGACATTGCCTGAGACCGGATTTGCCAGCGGCTTCGAGGGGATTTGGCGAATGGCAAAGGCGCTTGATTTTTCGGTGCTGGTGTAGTTTTCGTCCTGAGGGAGGATGTAGCGCACCTGATAGCGGTAATAGCCAAAATGAGGCACCGGTTTGATGCTCGCTGCGGGGATCTGAATCTGGCTGCCCGTGGCGCTCTCAGTCCAATCCTGTACGGGGTACCAAATGGCGCGATCATCCGCTAGACTGGCAGTGGTGAACTCCCAGTAATATTCCACGGTGGCCCCGTTTGGTGCTAAGGAATAGGCTTGGGCCGATAGGGTAAAGGGTTCGCCCAGCGAGACTTCACCGCTCGCGGGATTGCAGGTTGGGCTCGGAGGCGCGGGCCGATTGGCGCCGATGAGAGGCGAAGAGATGGAGCCAAGGAGGGCAAGTCCGAAACAGAGGAACCAAGTGGCATTCATTTTGAGGCAACCCATAGGTTACCCCTGATGCTGTCCTGGCAAGGTGTTTATGGCTGGGTGCCCCCGCTTTTTTGCCCTTCTTTCTCAGGATTGAGAATCTTCCACCCCAGGGTGCGACAGCGCCGAGGGAATGCGATTTCCTTCGGCAACTGCCTGCTGCCCGCGCCCATCCTGGGATCGCTGTGGTTCGGTTCGTGCCACTTGCGGTCCCTGGGTGTCTGCCCTTGAGGCGACTATGGGCTGACGACACTCTGGAAGCCAGAGATGCTCATGCGGCTGCCGCCAGCCTTGCCGTCGGTGCCCCAATCCCAGATCGCTTGGAGGTCTGAAATGGCGGTGCCACTTGGCAGTGTGATGGCCGGGCTGATGGCAACGCCATCGAGCAGGACGCGCAGGGTGGATTGCGAGGGGTTGGCCTCCAGGCTGAGAGACTGCCAGTTGGCATCGCCAGCGACGAGCCGCAGGTTGCTCAATTGCACTTCCCCAGCCTGATTGACCAGGCGCAAGCTCCCATCTGCTGCAATCCAGAGCGCAGCACTGGCCGCCCCGGAGGCATTGAGCAGTTGCCAACCGAATTGATCGTCTCCGCCATTGCTTCCTGAAAGTGCCAACCTCATCTGGTAAGACACGCTACCCGAGTTGACTGGTTCCTGTGACTGACTGCGCCACAGACTTGTGCTCTGACTCGAATCTCCTCCAAGCGAGATTGCGGCCTCTCCGCTGAAGGGGTCAGATTCCATGAGTGCACCACCCTCCCACTCCGACGCCGGACTGGCACTGACTGTTGGCGATGCGCCGATCGTGCCGCCCCCGGGGGTGGTCAGCAGCGGTGCATCTGTGATGATGGTCATGGTAAAGGGGCCGTGCGGCAGGGTGACCCCGTCAATGTAAAATGCCGGCGGGCCAACGCGAATGAGCAGTTCCATGCTGCTGGTGGTGCCGGTATCGCGCACATCCGAAATGTCGCTGCCCTGCCCAGGAGAGTTCACCGTGCTTGGGTTGGTAGAAAACTTGGTGACACCATCGGGGCCAAGGGTAAAGCCTGTGGTGATGCTCTGATCAGGTGCCTTGCCCAAGACTTGAAGATCAAAGTCGGATTGTCCGGTGGCGTTGATGATGTCGCTGGTGAAGGACTCGCCTTCCACGAGAACAATGACTCTGGAGCGGCGGGGAACGCGAACCACATAGGAGGCACTGATGTTGGTGGACACCGCAAAGGTGCGGAACATCTCCGTTGAATCGCCCCGGATCACATTGCGCGAAAACAGGGTGGGAATGATGGTGCTGTTTGGCAGATTGTTTTCGTAGACCTCGGTGCGCCTGAAATTCGGGGTCACCGCGGTGCCACCGCCAACCCCGGGGCCCGTGTAGTCGTTGCGAGAGGACACCTCAAGGCGCATTGAAGTGGAGCTCAGTGGTGCTGTGGCGGGAATGGTCAGAAGCGCGGCGCTGTCGGACTCAATGACGAATGGGACAGAGATGTCTCCCGTGTTGAAGCTGCCACTGTTGTCGCGATCCATGTAGACTCGGCGAAGATAGCTGAAGCCAGTGCCGAGAACTTGCACTTTCTCGGAGGCCCTGGCCACAGTGGGGTACATCCCAATGTTGGGCGCGGTTCTGAGGGTTGGCGCTGGCAGGGGTGTGGTGGACAACACGATCGGCACGGTTTGCGCAGAGGTGCCAAAGATGTTGCTGACCTCGCAGACATACGAGGTGTTGACTCGCGGCGCAGCATTGGTGATCCGCAGTTGGGCCGAGGTCTGTCCGGCAATCGCAACTTTCTGGGGCACACCAGCGACGGTGGCAAGGGTGAACCACTGGTACTTGAGGGCGCCGTAGCCCGAGGCGCGGACTGGAGTGGAGGTGATGCTGCCGTCCACCATCACGGTGTTGATTGTGTTGCCGAGTGCGTCGAGGAACTGCGGCTGTCCGGTGATCACCGGCGGCCCTCCGGCCACGATGGCCAGTGCACTGGTGCGAGCCGTGCCACTGCCGTTGCTGATCACGCAGGTGTAGTTGCCCGTATCCGGAAAATCGATCACCTTCTGAAACCTGGCAATCCAGCCTGTGGAATCCGGCAGGATCGAACCGAAGGAGGGGTTCAGCGGGACGCCGTCGCGCAGCCAAGTGACCAGCATCGGGTTGGCCAGTCGCCCATCAGCATCGGCGGGCAGGTTGGTGCCGGTAAACTTGACTTGCAGAATCAATTCGTTGGTGCCCGTGACCAGAATCTTGGAGGTCGGTTGATCGATAAGGTTGGCGGGCAACACTTCGATTTTGCCGGTGGTCAGGCGCGGAGCCTGATCCACCTGAACTCGGAAGCTGCAGGTTTTTGCGGCAACGGAGAAAGGGGCAGAGGTTGCCGGGTTGTTCAAAGTCACCGTGTAGATGCCCTCCTGTTCGGCTTTGAGCGCGCTGAGGCTGAGACTCGTGCCGGTTCCCAGAACCGTGGCCGAGCCCTGCCTCGTCCAGGCTTGCGTGAGTCTGGGAGTGCCCGCGGTGGCGATGCTCAGGGTGACACGACCACCCAGAGGTGCAAAGACCGTGACCTGACCGCTGTCTGGCGCGGTTTGTGGATTGGGCAGAGTGGCGGTGATCAGTGGAGGGGTCAGGCAATCCACATTCAAGGAACCGCTGGTCACTGAGCCGGTTTCATTGCCGATCAGGGCACGGTAAGCTCCGCGCAAATTCCAGGCTTCGAGGTGGGACAAGGGATCGAGAATGAGCTTGGGGTTTGAGGCAGAGACCTCCGATACCGCATCGACATGGTCAGCGAGCAGCGCCGGCAGCTTGTCGGAGCGGTTCTTGAACAACAGGCGAGTGCCTGCCGTGATCGCAGCCGTGGTTGTGGCGGCACTCAGCGTGATCACGCGGCCGCTGATGCGGGTGATGAAGCTGTCATCGAGTGGGTCGGCGGGGTTGAGTGCCGGGAAGGGATTGGGAGCCGCAGGATCAGCGAGGTAGACCTTCATGCCAACGACCAGGCCTGCGGTACTGGGTAGCAGCAGTGTCGTCGAGCCGATCTCGGCCTGAGCACTGAGGGTGCTGGTTGAAACCAGCGTCAGGGAGTTGCGCTGCCAGCTCACGGTGTAGTTGCCATAGTTCACATCGGCAGTGCCGTTGTTCAGCGCCACGGAGATGCGGTTGCGGTTCGCGGGAACCGCCTCCGGAAGCGTGCCAGTGTAATTCAGAACGCGGCCCTCGATGAGTGGGAGTGGGCTGCTGAGCGTGGGCGCAGCTGCGGAGAGTGAGGGCCTGCGAATCACCAGAACCTGAACTGCGGTGCTCAGAAGTGGCACAAAGCTGGGGTCGGCCAGGATCTGATCGCGCGTGGAGGTGGCGCTCATGGCAGGGTTGGTGCTGAAGCGATTGAATACCTCTACTTGGTACTGTCCTGGCCCTTCGGCGACGCCGCTGGCGTTGTTCAGAGTGGCGCGAATGGAAAGGCTACTGGCCAGCGCTGTCGTGATGATGTTGGGTCCTGCGGTGCTCCCCACCTTTCTCCAGCGATAGAAGAATGGCCCGTTGCCGCTGGGGCTGATGCTGAGCCTGCCAGAGCCGCCTTCGGTGAGAACCAGGGTCGCCTGGCCGCCGTTGACATCCTTTCCGGGCAAGAGGTAAGGAGGCGAATTGAGCACGATGGTCGCTGCGGTGCTCACCACGGGCTTGGAGGTCACCGGGTTGGTCACCGTGAGGCGATAGGTTGGAGCGGGGCCGATCGGGATATTGACCAGCGGGAGCAGAAGCGAATAATTGCCACTGTCACCTGGCGCACGCCCGGTGAGGATGCCTGCGCTGTCCACGGTCAAAGTGGCAGTGCCTGTTGCGTTGGCGGCCAGGTTGAGCACAAAACTGCCGGCGACGGTGTCAATGCTTACCACGCGGCTGTTGTCCAGCAAGCCGCTGCCCTTGAGCACCATGTTGGTGCGAAGTTTGGCCAATGCGGCGGAGTCGCTGCAGGTGACAATTGTGCTGCCGTCAGTGGTGCTGCAATTCGGCAGGGAGAGCAGATCCGCATCAGGTACTGCCACAAAGGCTCCAGAGGCAGTGCGCTTTTCCCAGGTGAAGGTGATTGGCAGCGAGGCGGACTCCAGAATCGAGGCGCGAAGATTAAAGTCAGTACCCGTGGCGGGGTTGAGGGTCAGGCCTCCGGCAGTCAATGAGGTGGAGGGCTGGGCTGAGATGACGACTGGGTTCATCACCGTGATGGACAAGGGCTCGGCGATGTAGGTCTGCGAGTCGTCTCCGTCCTCGCGCACCACATAGCGGAACTGGGTGCTGTGCAGCGCGGCGCTGGTGGACGCGATGGTCAAGGGCGCGGTCGTTGTGAAGGTGGGGCTGCCGATGCCGACCCATGATGCCGTTCCGAGGTTGAAACGCTGCCAGATGTATTCCACGCTGGCTCCGGCATTGACGGGCACATAGTTGGGCGGGGTCAGAACCAGACGGTTTCCCGCTGCCACCAGGCCGCTGGCGGGGTTGGGCACGGCAGCGGGAAGGCTCGGCGCTGCAGATTGGGCCAGGAAAAGTGCGTTCGCCTCGCTGTCGCTCAGCGCTCGGTTGTAGACGCGGATATCGTCGAGGACACCATCGAAGCGATCGAAACCCGCGCCCACAAGGGTGCCATTGTTGCGATTGGCGCTGATCCTCAGGGGGCCTGCAGTGCTGGCTAAGCTGAAGATGGCTTCGGGAGTGTTGGCGACTTTGACACCGTTGATGAAGATCGCGCTGGTGTCGCTGGAGCCCTGATTGGTGACCGTGACATAGATCCAGTCGCTTGGGCCCGAGGCAGTTGGCGTGTCGGCGATGGTTCTTTCCCCCGAGTTGTTGATCTGCAATCTCGCGTCATTGGGCATCAACAAGTCAAAGGACGCGCGAAGGAAGAGGTCGGAGCCAGTGGAAAGGATCATCCAATTCTTGGCCGGCGCCACTGCGGGGATCACCGTATTGGTACGCATCCAAAACGCGAAGGATCTGGAATCATCGTCGGCGATGGGAAGGTTCTGCTGACTGACCATGAAGGCGTTGTTTGTGGCGTCGAATGCGTAGGCTCGGTTCGCGCGGTTGAAACGATCCGCGATGGGGGTCGCCGCCGTGTTGTTGAGGTGGTTTGCCATCACCGTCAGGTCATTGGTTGAGCCAGCGCTGAAGTCGTAATAGCCAATCAGACCCCTCCAAAGAGAGCTATCGATGCCGATCACTGCGAGCGTGGCGGCATTGCTGAGCGCGGTTTGTCCAGTGGGAAAGCCAAAGAGGTTAAGCTCCTCGATGGCGACGGCATAATCCCCAATATGCCAGGGTTTGGCAGGGCCGATGTTCAGGCTAAAGGAAGTTGCCCCGCTGATGGCCTCGCCATCCTTGAGCCATTGGTAGCGGAGCGTTGCGCCAGCGACATCGGACTGGGCCACCACATTGAGCGTGATGGGCGCATTGGGAGCAGCGTTGACTCCAGAAGGTTGGCTCACGATGCTGATGGCAGCCTGCGAAACCAATGGCAGAGCCAAGGAGCAGATCAGGGCAAGCAGGGGGGGGCGGGGAGAGAATTTCATGGCTCTTCGGATAGGTGTCTCGCTTCTGAACTAGGTCAGAAGCTTAAAATATTAACACGCAATGCCTTGAGAGACGATGAAAAACGCAAAATATTGACTAAATTGTGTACTTATTACGCTGGGGTTAATCTCTTTAGGGTGGCGATCAGATGGCTGAAAAAACCATCGCTTGCTTAAGTCAATGGGACTGGGCAGCCATTGGGGACCCTCGAATGGCGCGATTGAGGCGGGGCAGCCTCAATGGGCAGCACACGCCGGGCTTTAGATCCGTCGTTTTTGTGGCGCGGACCGCCCGACAAGCAGGTCTTGCAAGTAGGAGGGCAGTGCGCGGGGGCCATTCCCGCCCAAGGTCTCATCCAGGCTGTCCAGGCGCTGGATCAGATCGGCGACCTTTTTCCTGGGGTAACCTCCTCCTGCCTGTTGGCAGAAATGGGTTCGGCAGCCGAAGGGGCGATGGCGGTAAATGCTGCAGCGCCCCAGCGCATCAAGCAGGGGGCAGGCCCCGTCCTGCCGCTGTGGCAAGCTGCGGCGACCGCTGGCTCGGACTGCTCTGGCGGCATAAAGGGCTTCGCCAAGGGTCAGCATGGGCACACGACCAGTCAGCCGAAATTGGCAGCACTGGGCGAGGGAAGTGCACTGATTGAGCTGGGGGCGCTGCTCTAGCTCGCGGTAGATTGCCTCAATCTCCGCCCGCTCGTCCGAGGCGGTGAGGGTGGGGCGACTCGCTGCCATGATGCTTGTGAGTTGATGGAGCGGGTAGTGGGAATCGAACCCACATGGCCAGCGTGGAAGGCTGGAACTTTACCATTAAGCTATACCCGCGAAGCGATCAGCCCTTTGGCATAGCATGGGACTGAGGGGTTTGGCAAGTTGATGCATAAAAATTTGCTCAGTGTCGCCAACGGAGGTGGTTCCTCGGATGGGTTGCTGTGGCAACGAGGCGTCGTTCTGAGGATTGTCTCAAAAACATTTGCACACCCCGCTTGGCCTGTGGTTTATGGAATGAGTGCAGGTTTGCACGGTAAGCCCCGTTTCTTCTTCACTTAACTTTCTCACGATCAATTTTCTAACACGCTGACATGGAACTGGACGGTGGCATCAAGATTTACCTGCGAGAAATCGGCAAGACGGACCTTCTGACCCCGGAGCAGGAGGTTGACTTGGCAGAGCGCATCAAGCGCGGCGACCCCGAAGCGCGCTCGCACATGATTCGCGCGAATTTGCGCTTGGTGGTCAAGATTGCCCAGGACTATGCCAACTACGGCCTGCCACTGCTGGACCTGATTTCCGCGGGCAATATTGGCCTGATGAAGGCGGTGGAGCGCTTCGATCCCAACAAGGGAGGCAAGCTTTCGACTTATGCGGCCTGGTGGATCAAGCAGTCCATCAAGCGGGCGCTGGCCAACCAATCCAAGACCATTCGCCTGCCGGTGCACATGGTGGACAAGATCAGCAAGATGCGTCGCGTTGCCATGGCGATGTCTGAGGAGCTGGGTCGCGAACCCACCGACGACGAACTCTCCGAGGAAATCGGCATTGATCGCGCCAAGCTCAGCCAACTCAAGGTGGCCTCGATGCGTCCCGCGTCATTGGATGCGCCCATCAGCGACGATGACAGCACCGAGTTCGGTGAGATTGTCGGTGACGAAAACGCGCAGACGCCCTTTGAATTGCTCTCGCACAAAAACATGCACGGCCAGCTCGATGGTCTGCTCACCGTGCTGGATGAACGGGAGCGCAAAATCATTGATGCGCGCTTTGGTTTGGCTGGACAGAAGCCCCGTACACTCGAGGAGGTTGGCCAGGAATTTGGCGTGACGCGCGAGCGTATCCGCCAGTTGCAGAACATCGCGCTGCGCAAGCTGCGCCGCGCCCTGCAAAAGAAGGAAGATCCCATTCCCAAAGTCCTGCGTCAGGCAGGTTCCAAGCGCAGAAAAAAATCTGCAGAGTGACCCGCTCCTTCAAGCCCAGGGATCCGTGAAGACTCCCGACCTGTTCTGAGATGACCGCACCTGCAAGCCCTGGCCGCACTGCTGCAACCCCTGAGGTGGCGCGCTTCGGACTCAAGGATTTGCTGGCCCTCACCAAATTCCGCCTCAGTGTGCTGGTGATTGTCACCACTCTGGTGGCCTTTTGGCTGCGCTCAGGCGCTGCCATGTCCTGGACGCTGATGCTGCATACCATGTTGGGCAGTACGCTGGCGGCATTGGGCTCTGCGGTGTTCAATCAGTTGATGGAGATCGAGCCGGATTCCCGCATGAGACGCACCGCAGATCGTCCGCTTCCAGCCGGGCGCATCAGTATCGGCGCTGCCTTTGGTCTCGGCTGGTTGCTCAGTGCCTTGGGTCTCATTCATCTGGTGCATCGGGTCAATGTGGAGGCAGCCTTCCTGACAGCAGCAACGCTGGCGCTCTACCTTTTTGTGTACACGCCGTTGAAGCGGCAGTCTTCAGTCAATACCTTGGTGGGAGCGGTTTCAGGTGCGTTGCCGCCGCTGATCGGATGGGTGGGAGCGGCTGGCCCCAACCCTGCGCGCGATGCCTATTTTCGTTGGGAATTGATGGTGGAGCCGGGCGCGTTGTATCTCTTTGCTCTGCTCTTCCTGTGGCAGCTTCCGCACTTTTTGGCGATCAACTGGATGTACCGCGACGAATATGTGCGCGGTGGGTTTGTGATGCTGGCCAATGAGGACGAGCAGGGTGAGCGTACCTCACGCCATGCGCTTGCCTGGTCGCTGGCGATGCTGCTTTTGACTTTTCAACCCATCTGGCATGGCCTGGTGCGGCCACTGCCCTTCGCTGTGATCGGCTTACTGATCAATCTCTGGTTGTGTGCCCGTGCGTTGGGGTTTCAGCGCAACCCCTGTCGCGACTCGGCCAGAAGACTGTTTCTCGGGACGCTGCTCTACCTGCCGCTCATGCTGCTGCTTGCAGCCCTGCTTTGGCGTTGATGCAGGCCTTCCCTGGGTTCAGGGTTCCTGACCCGTGGGGCAAATCACCATCTCGCGCACGCAGACGCTTTGCGGCATCTGATAGCTCCAGAGGATGGCCTGTGCGATGCTTTGGGCGCTGAGCGCACCGCCGATTTGGCCAGCGTAGCTGCGCCAACCCTCTCGCGACGCCTCGTGTGTGGTGTGGTTCACGAGCTCCGTTTCCACCATGCCCGGGGCAATGGTGATCAGGCGCACCTTGCTGCCCGCCAATTCCTGTCGCACGGTCTCAGTGATTGCGTGCAGCGCAAACTTGGTGCCGCAATAGACGGCGTGATTGTCGAAGGTTTTGCGCCCGGCAATCGAGCCAATGTTGATGATGCTGCCGCTTTGTCTGTTGGCCATGTCGCGTGCGACGATGCGCATGCCGTTGAGGGCGCCCTTGAGATTGATGTCAATCATCTCCGACCACTGCTGCGGATCACCCTCAATGAAGGGGGCGTTGAGCATCACGCCTGCATTGTTCACCAGGCAGTCTACCGGACCGTATTGCGCACCTGCGGCTTCCAGGGCGCGATTCATTGCCTCGGCGTCCCTGATGTCGACGGCGCAGCAAAGGGCGTTTGGAAGTTGCAGTTCCAACATGGGCTCCAGGCGTCGCGCCAGCAGGAGCAGGGGATGGCCTGCGGCAGCAAAGACCTGGGCTGTGGCAGCGCCAATTCCGCTGCTGGCGCCGGTGATGACAATGAGGGGCTTGCTCATGAAGGTGAAGGGGGTGAGGCTAAAAAAAACGCAGGACCTTGCGGGCCTGCGTTTTCCAGAGGAGAGGATTGTCGCGGTTTACCAACCTTGGCTGCGGCTGTAGGAAGCCTCGGCTGCGGCGCCAAACTGCGGTGAGAACTCGGTATAACCCCACCATGCGTCAGACTTGGCCTTGCGGTAGTAGGGTGAGCGGTAGCTCTGCTTCCAGGAGGGCACGGGGAAGGTGGCGACCTCATAGGCGCCATAGCCGACGCGCACCACGGTGCGCTTGATGCCTTCGATCAGGAAGTCGGTGGCAGCGGCGGTGGAGCCTTCGTCTTCCACACTGCGCTTCCAGACATTGGCAGGCTCCATGAAGGCGAAGAGGATGTTGCTGACGCCACGGCTGAGTTTGCGGCTCCAGTTGTTGTGATGTCCAGGAGGGGATTGGATGTCAGCCTGGGCGGTGCCTGCAATCAGGGCCAGCGCGAGGGCGAAAAGGGCAATGCGAGTTTTCATGCGGAAGGATTGGAAATCTACCGCATCGGCGTTGGGACTGGCAAGGAAAGAATGCATTTTTTACTCGCCGCTTTCTCTGGATTTTAAACCGCTCAATATCAGGGTTTTGAGTGGTTTTTCACAGGGCTTGAGCCTCGTCCTCGCCGAGAACCTTGACCTCGAGCTCAAGTTCGATGGAACGCTGCTCGCGGGCTTGATTGCGAATCTGTGCAACCAGATCAAGCACATCTCCGGCCTTCGCGCCTCCGCCATTCACGATGAAATTGCCGTGGGCGGCAGAGACCTTGGCAGCGCCCTGGTGGCTGCCCTTGAGCCCGAGTTGTTCGATCAGCTGGCCCGCGCCGAGGGCTTGAGGATTTTTGAAGATGCAACCAGCACTGGCGCCGATGGGCTGACTCAGACGCCGCTTGTTTCGGCTTGCCTCCAGGGCTTGGTCAATGCCATCAACTGCACAGGGGCGTCCGCGCAGCACGGCGGAGACAATGAGGTTGGTTTCAAACTCAGGGATGCTGCGATAGCGATGATCAATGTCTGCGATGTTCTTTTCTTTCAGGCAGCCGTTGTCATCAAGGTAGGTCACGCTCACCAAGTTGTCTGCCATCTCCCAGCCCATGGCGCCAGCATTCATGCGAATGGCACCGCCGAGGTTGCCTGGAATCCCCTCCATCCACTCCAGATCGCCCAGACCGGCGTTGCGCGCCGTAGCAGCAATTTTTTTGAGCCGCACGCCCGCGGCGACATGCAGGAGCTCGCCTTCAACGCGAATTTCGGCGAACTCTCCCTTGGCCGGGTGGATGACCGCCCCGCGAATTCCACCATCGCGCACCAGCAGGTTGGAGCCCCGGCCGATGACTCGGATGGGCACCTTGCGCGCGCGCAGCAGGGAGACCACACGGGCAAAGCCCTCGATGCCATGCGGCTCGATCCAGTACTGAGCGGGGCCGCCAATCAGGAAGGTGGTGTGACGGTTGAGTGGTTCATGCATCCTCGCATCACCACCGCCATGCGCGGCGAGCAAGGCCCAGATCTCTTCAAGAAGCGGCAAGTCAGCAGCCAGGCTGCGCGCGATTTCGTGCACATTGCCAGCGCCCAGCGTGAGAAGCAGATCGCCGGGCCGAAGCAGATTGCCGGCGCGGTTGCGCGCTTCAATGAGGGATGGTGCGCTGATGAGCTGCTCGCTGCGCCGCGGAGATTTCCGGGCAAGGTCATGCGCGCGCACTTCGTCGAGGATGGTTTGCCCACTGATGCCAGGCAATGGCTTTTCGCTGGCGGGGTAGATGTCAGTGACCAAAAGCAGATTGGCAGCATCAAAGGCGGCTCCAAATTCCTGTTTGAGCAATTGGGTGCGGCTAAAGCGGTGAGGTTGAAAGACGCATGCAATCCGCTTGGCCGACAGTCCCTGGGCTGTGCACAGTGTGGCCGCCACCTCGCTGGGGTGGTGTCCGTAGTCGTCAACCAAGGTGACCTGCGGCCCCCGGTGCCGGATCTCAAAGCGCCGTCTCGCGCCGCGGAAGCTCTGCAGCGCGATGGCGATGTCCTCAAAGTTCATGCCCAGTGAAATGGCGAGGGCAATCACCGCCATCGCGTTGCTGACATTGTGGCGCCCAGGGATTCCCAGCGTCGCGCAGCCCAACAACTCGTCGCGCCGGCTCACCTCGAAGGTGCTGTGATCGGCCTGCATGCTCAAAATGCGGGCATGAAAGTCGTGCTGTTGGTCCCAACCGTAACTGATCGCTGCCGGTTGCCCCGAGCAGACCTCCCTGGCCACGGGATCCTCGGCACAGTAGATGCAGGCCGTGGAGGTTTGGCTGAGCAGTTGGCTGAAGACGGCCTTGATGGCATTGAGGTCACTGTAGAAATCGAGGTGCTCGGCCTCAATGTTGAGAACAATGCTATAGGCAGGGCGGAAGAGGGCCAGCGTGCCATCGCTCTCGTCGCCCTCGGCAACAAACCATTTCCCCTGGGGGTTCCACTGCGCGTTGCTGCCCAGGATCGGGATCTCGGCACCCACATAATGGCTGGGATTGAGGCCGCCTTGACGCAGCACATGGGCAGCCAGCGCTGAGGTGGTGGTTTTGCCGTGAGTGCCGCTGACCACGATGCCTTGTTGGCGTGAAAGAATCGCCGCCAGGGCTTCAGCGCGTTTCACCAGCGGGATGCCCTGTTTGTAGGCTGCCTCATAGGCTGCGTTGCCAGGTTTGATGGCGCTGGAATAGATCACCAAATCGCAGCCCTCAACCTCCTCGGAGCGGTGCCCTTGTTGAAATTTGAGGCCCAGTTCCTGCAGGCGTTGAGTCTCTTGGGTGGTGGCCTTGTCGCAACCACTGACCTTGTGTCCCTGCGCGAGAAGCAGGTGAGCCAAACCGCTCATGCCGCTGCCCGCCACCCCGATGAGGTGAATGCGCATGGGACGGCTTTCCTTGAGAAGGCTGAGGGCAACCAGTGAAGACATTCTTAGCCGATGCTAACGCGCTTTGTGTGGCCCGCAAGAAGGGATGCCTGCGCCCTACGGGTCCCCTGCGGCGTTGATTCCCCTGATGGCAGCGCGATTTTTCCAATGGCAGACCGAAAGCAGAATCGAGGCCTCAGCTCAGGCCTTGTTTGAATTTCACGGAGATCCGCGTCGTTTGCCGGAGGTCATGCCGCCCCTGCCTGGCTTGCGATGGGTCGAGTTGCCGGTGGTGCCGCCGCAAGAGGGGGGTGTCATGGAGCTGCACTGGTGCCCTCTTGGCCTACCGTTGATGCGTTGGCGAGGGCGTTGGAAGCAGGTCAGCCCGCCTGAGTTGTTGGTGGATGAGATGCTGCGGGGGCCCCTGATCAGCTTTGAACACGAGCACAGGTTCCTGCCCGATGGTCAAGGCGGCTGCCGATTGCGGGACTGCCTGAAGTTCAGCTTCGGCAGCTCAGGTATTGCGCTGCTGTTGGGGTTGCTGATGTGCCGGCTGCTGCTGCCGCCCCTTTTTGCATGGAGACATTGGCGCACGCGGGTTTGGGCACGAAAGCAACAACGCGCTGCCCCGCAAGGCGAGAGCAGCGCGCTGAACGAGGATTAGCAGACCTTACTTCGCAGGAGCAGCTGGGGCAGGAGCAGCTGGGGCAGGAGCAGCTGGGGCAGGAGCAGCTGGGGCAGGAGGGGAGGCTGGCTTTGGCGCCTCCACTTTGACAATCTCGGCGCGTTTCTTGAGCAGGTTGTTGACCGTGTATTCGCTGACATCATACACCCAGCCCTCGAGTTTCTTCTCCTTGGCGAGCTTTTCCTCCTTGGTCTTCTTCTCCGCGTTGAATGCCTCATCGGCCTTCTTTTTGTCCTCTTCTTTTTCGCCCTTGGCGGCGGTTCTGGTCTTGGGAATCTCGGCGCTGACGGCAAGGCTTAGAAAGTACTTGTCGCTTCCATCCTTGCTGGTCTTGGCAATTTGCAGATCGTAGGCAAAGCCATCGAAGGTGGTGATGCGCGCCTTGGTGGCACCCTTGAGCAGCTCAGCGGCCTTGTCCTTGGAGTTGACATCATTGAATGATGCCGCTGAGAGGATGCTAGAGGCAGTGATCTTGCTGTTGTCCAGAGATTCGCCGGCCTTGGGGCTGTCGAGCACAAAATCGGTGTCACTGTCCTTGGCGCGGGAGATGCTCCAGCCTTCCTCGGGCTTGGCCGCGGTGATGGCAATTTGTTTGATTTTCTGCACATCAATGAAGGCCTTGTCCAACCAGTTCTCGGCCTTGGCTTCGAGGTCGAAGAAGGTGTTGTTGACCTGCCAGATGGTGTCGTCGTCGGCCAGGTTGCGCACCAAGCGCTGGGTGGCCATGCCCATCATGGGGTTGGCGTTGGCAGCCCCGGAAATGTCGGTGTTGCTGCCGAGAATCAGGGTGGCAAAAGCCTTGCCGTTGCCATCGATCATTTCGACCTGGGTGCCGATGCCCTCACCGCTTTCGCCAGGGGCCTTGAGTTTGGCTTTGGACCAGGCGCTCTTGCCCACGGGCACCTTGCTGGCGATTTTCTGCTCTCGCAGGTCGCTCATGACTGTGCTGAGTTTGTCAATGGAGGCGGGATAACCGCCGCGCTCGGTGAGCGTGGCGGACTTCAGGTCATTGGCCACCTGAATGCTGACGCTGTTTTTTTCGTCACGGATGACGAAGCGGCGCAGATTTTCGATTTGCAGGCCAGGCAGCAGGAGTTCGCGCATTTTGGCGCCACGAGAGGCGGCGGTGTTCAGGGCAGCGTTCTGCTGGTTTTGGTAGTACACGGCAAAGCCGATGAGGGCGCCCAAGAGGGCAAGGCGAAGCACGAGTTTTGACATGGCGTTGAAGGGGGTGAGGGTTTGAAGCTGCGCTTAGATGGCTGCCGTGGCAGTGCGGCGGCGGATGGCCAAGGTCAGGCCGATGGCCACCACCAACAAGGGCACTCCCATCACATTGAGCAGGGTGATGATGTTTTCAGTGAAGTCGATCTCCTTGTTCTGCTTCTTCTTGATCTCGCGAATCTCTTTTTTGATCTGGGTCTGCTTGTCCATGAGGTCCTGCAGTTTCTTGATCTGGGTGGGATCCACCAGTTGGCCGTTCTTGACGCGCAGCGGTCCCATGTCCTGCGCGATCTTATCCATTTCCGACTGTTTCTGCAGCAGCAGCGGGCGGGACTTGCTCTCCACGCTCTCGCGAAGCTCGTCCATCTTGGCAAAGGGCCGGCGGGTGCTGGCTCGGCTGCGCACCTGGAGCAGGTCGCCGCCGCCGCTAAGGATTTCCACGGCGTTGAGGAACATGGGCAGGTTGCCGTCGATGGCGATCATGCCGCCGGTCATGGGGTCCTGCTGCACGGTGAAGGCGTCGTACATCATGTCTGCATCGGCGAAGAGCACCACCACGCCCTCGTTGTTCTTCGATTCCAACAGGGTGCCATCACTGGGTTTTGCAGGTGCGGCTTCCTTGGCCTTGTCTGCCTCCTTGGTCTTTCCGGTGTCATTGGACTTGGGTGCCTCGGCGGCCTTCGGGGCGTTGGCCTCTTCGGTAGCGCCACCGCCTTCCGTCTTTGCAGCCTCGGGGCCCTTGGGCTTGCCATTGGGGAAGGCAGTCTTGAATTTGCCCTTCAGCATCACGGCCAGGGACTGCCGCTTGCCGCTGGCGTTGAAGTTGCCCATGGGCTCGCGCAGAAGTTTCTCGGCGGCGGTGCTGTCAATGATCTCGCTTGCCTCGGAGGAGCTGGCCAGCACGGTTGAGGACAGGCCCTCCTTGGCATTGATGTCAAAGTGTCCGCCCATCATGATCAGAAGACTCTGCAGATTTTGGGTGATGCGGTCTTCGCGGCTGAGCGCCTCGTTGGGGAGTCGCAGCGCCACTGGGGTTTGGCGGCCCATCAGTTGACTGCGGTATTTCACATCGGAGACAATGTCGCTCTTGTTGAAGGCGACACCCCAGGCCTTGAAAAGGTTGGGCAGGTCGGAGGAGGCGTTGATCTGGCTGCCGGGTTGCCCGGTCATTGGGTTCTGCTGTTGGCTGTAAACGCGCTGCGCGACCAGGCTTTGCGGGTCCACAAGAGCGATGACGCGGCCGCCCTTCATGAGGTACTGATCAATGGCATACTCAGCGCCTTCGGTGATGTCGGCGGGGTGCACCACGATGAGCACATCAATGCCGTCCTCGATGCTGGTGGAGGACATTTGCACCTCGCGCACCTCGTAGTCCATGCGCAGGCGTTGGATGAGCACCCAGGGCTGTTGGCCCTGTTGCTGGCGTTGAAAGGGCATCATTGGCGCGCCCATGATGGGCATGGGGCTCATCACGCCGATCACCGTTTTTTTCTCGCGCGAGACCTTCTGGATGGCGCGGGCCACATTGTACTCCAATGCGGTTTCCTCGTTGGGGTTCAGAAAGGGCAGGAGTTCCTTCTGTTTGCCGCACTGAACGGCAAGTCCGAGGTAGATGTTGTCGCCTTCGTTGTTGACCGGCACGCCCTGAATGTCGTCTTCTCTGGCCTTGTCTTCGTCCTCAGTGTTGGGGTTGGGAGCCAGTTTCTCGAGGATGACCTTGCCCGGAGCTTTCTTCTGGAACTCCAGGATGAGGTCTTGCACCGTGCGCGAGTAGGTCTTGAGCATCGGGGGCATGACACGATCCTCGGTCGTGACATAGAATCGCAGGGTGACGGGTTCATCAGCGCTGAGATTTCCCAGGATGTTGCGGGTGCCGTCCGAGAGGGTATAGAGCCGGTCTTCGGTGACATCGAAGCGTCCGTTGAGGAAGCCCAGGCCGCCAACCAGGAAGTTGATGGCGATGACAATGGCGATGGACAGCAGGGCCGTGACGCCCGCTGCGCCTTCTTTGCTTTGAAGATTCATGGGGAGGTGTTTCGGTAGGGGGTTGTTTGCTGCGAGGAAATCAGGCGCGCTTGGAGCGCAGGCCGAGGTGGGTGATGATCAGGGCAACGACGATGACGGAGAGGAAGTAGAGCACATCGCGGATGACGAAGATGCCCTTGGTCATTTCGTAAAAGTGATCCATGAAGCTGAGGTAGCTGACAAACCGGACCAGGCTCTCGAGGGAGCCGGGCAGGGTGCGCACCACGCTGTCCACAATCCCTGGGTAACCGATGAGGGTGAGCAGGATGCACAGCGCCACGGAGACGATGAAGCAGACGACTTGGCTGCGGGTGAAGGCGCTGGCTGCGCTGGTGACGGCAAGACAGCCGATGGCGTAGAGGTAGCTCGCGGCGTAGCCGGTGATGATGGGTCCGGGATCAGGATTGCCCAACCAGGACACGGTGATGACGATCGAGAAGGTCAGCAGCAGGCTGATGGCCCAGACCAGGGCCGCGGCAACAAATTTGCCAATGATGGCCTGCCACGGGGAAAGTGGCATGGTCATCAGCAGCTCAAAGGTGCCAAGACGATGCTCTTCAGACCACAGTCGCATGCCCACGGCTGGGGCCAGCACGATGTAAATCCAAGGATGCCAAAAGAAGAAGGACTGCGTCAGCGAGGCGTTGTCGCTGTCGAGGATCCGACCAAAGAAGAAGGTGAAGCCCATCGAGGCCAGCAGGAAGATGACCACGATGACATACAACACCGGCGAGTTGAAGTAGGAGAGGAACTCGCGTTTGAAGATCGCCAGTGTGTTGGCGAGATCTTTGTTTTTCATGGGAGGGGTGAGGGGGTTGAGTTCGCAAAAAAAGGTTGGGAGAGCGGGCAGGATCTATTTCTCGAGATCAGAGCGGGTGAGGTTGCGGAAGACCTCGTCGAGGGATTGGCAGCCCGGCACCTTCTGGCGCAACTCTTGAGGCGTGCCGTCTGCAACAACCTTGCCGCGGTCAATGATCATCGCTCGCGAGCAGGCAGCGTCGACTTCCTCGAGGATGTGGGTGGAGAAGATGATGGCCTTGGTCTCGCCCATCTTCTTGATGAGCTGACGCACCTCATGCTTCTGGTTGGGGTCCAGGCCGTCGGTAGGTTCGTCGAGGATGAGCACTTCGGGGTCATGGATGATGCTCTGGGCAAAGCAGGTGCGGTGGCGGTAGCCCTTGGAGAGGGTGTCCACGCTTTGATTGCGCACCCGGTGCAGGAAACAGAGATCGAGCACGCGATCAATGGCCCGCGACTTGGCTGCGCCGGTGATGCCGCGCACCTCGGCGCAGAAGCCCAGGAAGCTGGCCACGGTCATGTCCGAGTAGAGGGGAGCGTTTTCCGGGAGGTAACCAATGCTGCGTTTGGCCTCCTCCGGGTTCTCAAGCATGTCGATGCCACCAATCCGGATGCTGCCAGAGGTGGGCCGGAAATAACCGGTGACCATGCGCATGGATGTGGATTTGCCGGCACCGTTGGGTCCGAGGAAGCCGAGGACCTCGCCCTTCTCTACGGTAAAGGACACATTGTCCACGGCGACCTTGGCGCCGAATTCTTTGCGAAGGTTTTGGACTTGGATCATCTTGTCACGGTTTGGGGTTGGGGGTTTGAGGGGAAAGTAGGCGGGCTGTGACACAGTGGCACGCCGCGGCGTTGAAACGCCCGGGCCGCTGTTATGGTTGCGCACAGAGTTTTTTCAAGGCCCAATTGCGGGGTTGGAGGGGTAAGCCGTTGCAGAATTGCCACGGCTGGGGCCTTGCAAAGGGGGCACAACTGGCCAAAATCCTCCTTCCAGCGCCCCCGTCTGAGGCGCGGATTACCCCTTTTTAATCATGTCCCATCGAGTTCTCATCATTGGCGCCGGCGGCGTCGGCCGGGTTGTCACTCACAAATGTGCCCAACTCCCCGAGGTTTTCGGTGAAATCATGCTCGCCAGCCGCAATCAGGCCAAGTGCGATGCCATTGCCGCCGAACTCAAACGGCCCATCCAGACCGCGGCAGTGGACGCCGATCAGGCCTCCGAGGTGGCTGCGCTGTTGCGCCGCTTCAAGCCCGAGGTGGTTATTCATGTGGCACTGCCCTATCAGGACCTCGCCATCATGGACGCCTGCCTTGAGGCCGGGGTTCATTACATTGACACCGCCAACTATGAGCCCAGGGATGTGGCCAAGTTCGAGTATCACTGGCAGTGGGCCTATCAGGAGCGCTTTGCCAAGGCAGGCCTCACCGCTCTGCTTGGCTGTGGTTTTGACCCTGGGGTGACCAATGTCTACACGGCCTACGCGCTCAAGCACCACTTCAGCCGGGTGGATACCCTCGACATCATCGATTGCAATGCGGGCGATCACGGCAAGGCCTTTGCCACCAATTTCAACCCTGAGATCAACCTGCGCGAGGTGACGGCCAATGGGCGCTATTGGGAAAACGGCGCTTGGGTGGAGACCAAGCCACTGGAGATCAAGCGCAGCTTCTCCTTTCCCGAGGGCATTGGGCCCAAGAACATTTACTGCCTCTACCACGAGGAGTTGGAGAGTCTCACCAAGCACATCCCGATGCGTCGCGCGCGCTTCTGGATGACCTTCGGAGATGCCTACATCAAGCACATGGAGGTGTTGGTCAATGTGGGCATGACACGCATTGACCCAGTGCTGCACAAGGGGGTGCCCATCATCCCCATCGAGTTTCTCAAGACCCTGTTGCCAGAGCCTGGCACCCTGGGTCCTGACACCAAGGGCAAGACCTGCATCGGCAACTGGATCGAAGGTCAGGGCAAGGACGGCAAGCCGCTGCGCTATTATGTTTACAACATCTGCGACCATCAGGATTGCTACCGTGAGACCAACAGCCAGGGCGTCAGCTACACCACCGGCGTGCCGGCCATGATCGCGGCCAAGCAGTTGTTGACCAACCCGGCGGAGTATCGTCAGGCCGGGGTGTGGAATCTCGAGCAGCTCAACCCCGATCCCTTCATGGCCGATCTCAATGCCCACGGTCTGCCCTGGGTGGAGACCTGGCCGCAGCAACCGCTGCCCGGTGAGCCAAGCTGAGGGAGGTTTGCTGCAGGCCAAGCTCTGGCCCCCTGCCTTGTTGCGCAATCCTAGTAGCGCAGCAGCTCGCGCAATCTGGCGCTAATGGTGGCCGTGGTGGGACGGTGTGATTTCCAAAGGTTGGGGTGGTAGGGAATGGGCGTGTCCTTGCTGTTGAGCCGCATCGGCGGAGCGTCGAGCAGGTGAAAGGCCTCGGCGCTGACGCGGGTGATGATCTCGGCGGTGACGCCTCCCCAAGGAAAAGCCTCGCCTACAGCCAGCAACCGGCCAGTGCGCGCCACCGAAGCGAGAATGGTGTCCGTGTCCATGGGCTTGACGCTGCGCAGGTCGAGCACCTCAACTTCGTAGCCATCGAGGCGCAGTTCTTCAGCAGCCTTGAGCGATTCATGGAGCATGGCGCTGTAGGTCACCAGCGTGGCATCGCGTCCCGGTCTGGCGATGCGCGCCTTGCCCAGCGGCATGGGCTGGCCGAGGTCGTCGGCCTTGAGGTGGTAGTAGAGAAATTTGTGCTCACAGAAGATCACAGGATCGTTGAGTTGCACACTTTCCAGCAGCATCCAGTAGGCATCTTCAACAGTGGCGGGCGTGACGATCACCAGGCCCGGGTAATGGGCGTAGATGCTTTCCATGCTCTGGCTGTGGAAGGGGCCGCTGCCGGCGGTACCGCCAGAGGGCAGGCGGATCGTGATCGGGCAGGGCGTTTCCGTGCGCCAAAACAGCGTGGCCGCCTGATTGATGATCTGGTTGAAGCCCACGGAGGAGAAGTCCGCAAACTGCATCTCGACAATGGGGCGTGCGCCTTCGACCGCAGCCCCAATGGCCATGCCGATCATCGCGTCCTCGGAGATGGGAGAGTCGAAGACGCGGCCCGGGAACTGAGCGCCGAGATTCTTGGTGGCCTTGAAGGCGCCGCCAAAGGCGTTGATGTCCTGACCGTAAAGAAAAACATTTTTGTCGCGGCGCAGGGCCTCGAATTGGGCCTCGCGAATGGCCTCGAGGTAAGTGATGGCGCTCATTCGTGGGCGCCCTCCAGCAGATGGGGCGTACTCAGCGCGCGCCAGTTCTCGCGGAACGGGTCGGGAGCGGCCTCCTTGCTGACTTGAGCCAGGGCCTCGTCAACTTCGCGCTTCGCCTGTGCTTGCCATGAGGCCAACTGCTCTGCGTCCGCCCAGCCCTGGGACCGTGCCTGATCCATGCCCACTTGAAGGCAGTCTCGGGCTTCGGCGGTGTCGCGCATGGCCTTGGGCACATAGCTGGCGTCATCGTGCTCGCCGTGACCGGCCAGACGCAGCAGATTGCCCACCACCAACTGCGGCCCCTCGCCTGCTCGGGCTCGGGCAAAGGCCTCGCGCATGACGGTCACGCAGGCCAGGGGGTCTGTGGCATCAATCCGGTGTCCCCTCACGCCGTAGCCCAAGGCGCGGTCCACCAGATCATTGCAGGCGTACTGGCGTTGGGTGGGGGTGGAGTAGGCGAACTGGTTATTGGCCACGCTCACCACCAAGGGAAGTTTCTCGACCGCAGCAAGGTTCAGGCCCTCATGGAAGGCGCCAGTGGAGGTGCCGCCGTCGCCAATGCTTGAGGCCCCAACAGAATCGCCCAAGTCACCACGCATGCGGCGCGCAAACAAGGCGCCAGTCACCACCGAGATCAGGCTGCCTAGATGGGAGATCATGGCCATGTAACCCTCGCGGGGGCGCCCGCGGTGGATGTTGCCATCGCGGCCGCGCATCGGGCCGGTCACCGTGCCCAAATAGGTCCTTAGGGTATCGAGGATGGGTTCCCCAAAGGCCATGCGCCCTGCTTGATCGCGCAGCAGCGGGCCGTAAACATCGCGACCCCAACGCAAATGGATGCCAGCGGCAGCGCTGAAGGCCTCCTGCCCACGACCAAGGTAGACCCCGCCAACGATGCGGCCACCCGCTCGGTACAGGCTGCCCAGTTTTTCTTCGAGGATCCTTGCCCGGATCATGCAGCGCAGGGTCCTCAGGAAGTCCTCCTTGAGGTTGTCGTCGTCACGGGCGGCCTGAGCGCCGGGGGAAGTCGGTGAGTGTGAGGCTGGGGAGCTGGACGCAGCGGACACGGCAGTTTCTTGGTCGGGAGTCGTTGGCAGTGGCCGCCAGACGCAGCCATCCAACAAGCCTTTCACATCGCCTGCCCGATGTCCAGAGAGAAGCGCGGCCAGGAAGGTCGAAAAACGCTGGATTTCGATGCTCGGCTGCTGGCCTGAGCCGCTGCTGCCTCAGGGAAGTGCGTTCATGGCCTGGCGGACAATCTCCGCGGTGAGCAATTCGGGGAAAATGAAGGGCTTTTCCGCCCCGGGTTGATGCAGAACATTGACCGGCACGGCCGCCTTGCCCAAGGCATCAAGGGCGGCGGTGATGCGCGGATCTTCCTGCGTCCAGTCGGCGCGCAGCAGGGCCACTTTTTTGCCGAGGATCAGCTCCCGCAGGCCGCTGTCGTGGTAAACGCGCTTGTTGACCTGGCAGGTCACACACCACTTGGCGGTGTAATCAATGTACACGGGCCTGCCCTCGGCCAGCAACTGCTCCACGCGTTGTGGACTCCAAGCCTCCCAAGGCAGGTCTGTGTTTGGGCGAGGCCAACCCGAGCCCAGCGCCGTGGCCATCAGCGCCAATGCCGCGAGTCCACCGAGGCGGCGAGCCTTGCTGCTGCGGTGGGGCAGGCACCAACGGCCGTAGGCCCAGCAGGCCATGGCTGCTGCCACCAAAGCCAGCATGGAAAAGAGCAGGTCCTGCCCTTCAAGCATACCGCTGAGCACCCAAAGCAGATAGGCCGTGGTGGCAAACAGCAGGAAGGAGAGGCCTTGTTTGAAGCTCTCCATCCAGGCCCCAGGCCTGGGCAGGACACGCAGCAGAGCGGGGAAGAGAGCCAGCAGCAGGAAAGGGCTGGCCAGCCCAAGGGCGATGCTGGTGAACATCAGCATGCCCTGCAGCGCAGGCAGGCTAAGGGCGAAGCCCAGAGCAGATCCCAAAAACGGCGCCGAACAGGGCGTGGCCACCACCACGGCCAGCAGCCCTGAGAAGAAGGAGCCGCCCATTCCATGTTTTTGTTGCAGCTCACTGCCCACCGCCACCGCCGAGGAACCCACCTCAAACAGCCCGGCCATGTTGAGTCCAAAGATCAGAAAAAACAGGCACAGGCCGAACACAAAGCCCGGCGACTGCAACTGGAAGCCCCAGGCCTTGCCCAAGGCAATCACCACCGCCCCCAGCACCCAGAAGCAAAGCACCACTCCAGCGCTGTAGGCCAGCGCGTGTTTCAGCACTTGGCGGCGGTCCTGCCCGGCTTGCTCCACCACCGCCAACACCTTGATGCCAAGCACCGGAAAAACACAGGGCATCACATTGAGAATCAGGCCGCCGAGCAGTCCGATGAGCAAGGCGCTCAGACCCAGGGAAGCCGCGTCCGCCTTGGCGGCAGCGGGCTTGGCAGAGTCCTTGTGGTTGGCCCTTGGGTCGGCGTTGGCCAGCGGGAGAAGGCTGCTGGCGTTGCGTTGTTCCTCCTGCCCCAGCTTCAGCCGCAGACTGGCCTTCGCCTTGACTGGGCGACAGCTCTTGGGGTCACAGGCCAAGCCGTTGACCTCGACTTCAAGCATGCCTTCATCGCCAGCCTTGCCAGCGGCCGTGATCTCTGCCGGCAGATCCACCACGCCATCGTAGCCCACGCTCGTCTTGCCGTCGGTGGAAGGCACGCTGTGGGGATCAGGCCAGGGCAGATCCCTTGCGCTCCATCCCTCAGGCAACACCCACCTTAACTTGGTGGGCTTGCCAATGACTCCCTCGGGCAGCGTCTTGCCGTAGGTGTGCCAATGCTCACCGTGTTTGAGTCGCACCGCGACTTGGAAGGCTTTGCCTGGCACGGCCACCCCGACCTGGCTCAGGAGTTCGATTTCCAGCGGCTTGTCCTGGGCCGGCAATGGCAGGGCCAGCACCAGGGCGGTGATCCAACTCAGCAGAGGCAGGGCTTGAGCATTCATGGCAGGCTTGGGAGCTGGGCCGATGGCCCGGAGCGCCTCAACCATGGCGCGCCGCTGCCCAAGCCGTCAAATGGGCAAATGGCCATCCGATGGAAAATCCTGCACTGGACAGCGAGGCCGAGCGCCCCTCATTGAGCGACATGAACATCTTGGTGATGGCGCTTGGTGCAGCCTTGTTGGGCCTGCATTCAGGTGCCCTGCGCGCCGAGCCCAATCCGCAGCCCTTCCCGCAGCGTCCGAGCGTCAAGGGTTTGCAGGTCCAAATGGTGCCCGATGCCCTAAGTTTGGGCATTCATCATGCCGCGCTCAATGTCAACCTTGGCCAACTCGCCCTCGTGCCGCCTGGCCGCGGTCTCGAGGTGAAAACCGGACAGTCCGTCCACCGCTTCAACGCGGATTACCTGCGCAGCCTTGACGCCCAGATCAAGCCCCTGAGCGACGCTGGAGTGGTCGTGTATCTCATCATGTTGGTGCTGCCCACGGCGGACTCCGCCCTCAATCAAATCCTGCTCCACCCCGGTGCCCACCAAAACCCCGGATTCACCGTGGGCGCCTTCAACACGGCAAGCGCTGAGGGCCGGGCCTGGCTGCGGGCCGCTTTTGATCTGCTGGCGCAGCGCTACAGCGGTAGCCAAAGTTCATCGGGCCGGGTCTGGGGCTGGATTGTGGGCAATGAGGTGAACTCCCACTTCATGTGGCATGGCCGAGGTCCATGCAGCCTGGAGGAGTTGGCGCGGGATTACGAGCAAGCCGTTCGCCTCGCCCATGACAGCCTGCGCCTGCATAGCGCGCACGCCAGAGTCTACCTCAGCTTCGATCACCACTGGGCCCGCGCCCATCTGCCCAAGGAGCCGCAGAAATCCGTACCAGGTCGGGACCTGCTCGACGCCTTCGCCAGGCAGGCCAGCAACAACGGCGACTTTGAATGGCACATCGCCTGGCACCCCTACCACAGCAATCTGTTTGCCACCGAGCTATGGAATGACCCGCAGGCACCGCGGCAAGCCGATGCGCCAAATGTCACCTTTCACAACCTGGAAATTCTCACGCAACACTTGCAGCGCAGGGAACTGCTCTGGCAGGGCAAGCCCAGGCGCGTGATCCTCTCCGAGCAGGGCTTTCACACCCCCGACGGAACCCAGGCCGAGCAACGCCAGGCCGCAGCCTTTGTCTATGCCTGGGAGAAAATCAGCCGTTTGCCTGGCATTGACGCCTTCATTTATCACCGTCAGGTGGATCATGCCCAAGAGGGCGGCCTGCGTTTAGGTTTGTGGGAACGCCAGGCTCAAAGCGTGGCCACCCCGCTGCGGCCCAAGCTTCTACACGCCATTTTTGCCAAGGCCGGCAGCCCGCAGTGGCCAGCTGCAGCTGCTGAGCTCTTGCCCATCAGCGGCCTGAAGAGTTG
>JAURHS010000088.1 GCA_030833205.1 Prosthecobacter sp. | reverse complement strand
TGTCGAAGTTCTTGCCGATATTGACTCCAACCACGGCCTTGCCGCGACGACGCCGCAGCCGCTGCACCGCGGATTCAATTCCAGGGTTGTTGAAGCCCATGCGGTTGATCAGGGCTTGATGCTGCGGCAATCGAAACAGCCTTGGCTTGGCGTTACCATCCTGCGGCCTCGGCGTCAGGGTGCCAACCTCCACGCTGCCGAAGCCCATTGCCGCCCACGCATCCACGGCACTCGCGGACTTGTCCATGCCGGCGGCCAACCCCAGGGGATTGGGAAAATCCAACCCCATGCAGTTCACAGCGCCGCCACGCCACAGCGCGGCAGGACGAATCAACCCGACGCGGTTGAGCAAGCGAAGCCACCGCACGGTCAGTTCATGGGCCCGCTCCGCATCGAGGCGAAACAACAGCGGCTTGATCAACGGATAGAGTTGCGCAGGCAGTGACATGCTGGGCTCTATTGGCCTCGGCAATGGCGGGCTGTCAAGGCAAGCCCTCAGCCTTGCAAGAAGCCCTGCCCCTGTCATGCTGGTCCGGTGCATCCTCTCAGCGCCGATCTCATCACTTCGCTCTGCCCGGGTTGGCAGATTGAAGTCTGCGAGCGCTTGGATTCCACACAAGACCACCTGGCTGATCAGGCCCGCGCAGGCACTGCCGCACCGAAGGTTGTTTTGGCAGAGACCCAGGTCAAGGGACGAGGCAGGCGCGGGCAGGCCTGGCACAGCGGCCATGGTGAAAACCTCACCTTCTCCACCCTGCTAGACCCGGACCTGCCCCTGGCTCAGTGGCCGCGGCTGACCACGCTCTGCGCCCTGAGCCTCTGCCAGACCCTGCGCCGTGAATTTGCCCTCGATGTCCGCATCAAGTGGCCCAATGACCTCTGGATTGGCCAGTCCAAGCTCTGTGGACTGCTGGCAGAGGTGGTCGCGGGCCCCAAGGCTCCTCGCCTGATTTTGGGCGTGGGGATCAATGTCAATGGGCTCCACTTTCCCTCAGACCTCGGGCAAAAGGCCACCTCGTTGAGGCTCCAGCTTGGGGGCGCTGCCTGCAGCCCACTGGATCGCAACCCTCTTGCGGCAGCACTCCTGATTGACCTTGGCGAGGGCCTCAAGCGCAATGCGGAGAGTTTTGCCGCAGCCCTGGACGAGGTTCGCCAACTAAGCTTGGTGCTGGGCAAGCGCATTGAAGTGTGCCTCGAAGGTCACACCATCCACTGCAACTGCCTTGATATCAACGAAGAAGGACATCTGATCTTGCATTTCGACGATGGAACCCGCAGAATCATCAGTAGTGCGGAGCAAGTTCGCCCCATCTCCTGACAGCGGGCATTTGACAAGACGGATCCTGCGGGTAGTCTTCGCGCCCCCTTCCCAAAGGCCTGTGGCCAAACGGGTGCCCACCTCGATTGACCTCCTCTCACTATGCCAAAAAGAACTTACCAGCCATCCAAGCGCACCCGCAAGCAGCAGTTTGGTTTTCGTGCCCGCATGAAGACTGAAAACGGTCGTGACATCCTCCGCCGTCGTCGTCGCCTTGGCCGCAAGCGCCTCATGCCCAAGGGCGTCGAAGTGCACTTCAAGCGCCATGTGCAGCAGCACACCTGATGCCGCGGCCCTGTTGATCTTGTGAATGGTCCCGCCCTTCTCCATTGCCCGCCTCTCTGGCAATGGGTTGGCGGTTTTAGAGTCGTCTCGGCAGGCAGCGTTGCTTCCTTGCTGCCGCTGCGCACTGGAGTTCTGTCCAGTGCAGCGAGTTGTTGCAGGCATTTTTCTCCTTTTCCCCGACGCCAACCCTTGAGTCATGCGGCTGCCCTCAAGTCTCCACCTCAAGCAGGCGAAGGACTTTGCAGCCCTCAGGGCCCAGGGCCGCAGCCACGCTGGGCGTTACTGCGTGCTCAGCGTTCTTGCCGTACCTCAGCTCAGCGAATTCCGTTTCGGTTTGATCACCTCGCGGAAGGTTGGAGGTGCTGTGGTTCGCAATCGGCTTCGCAGGCAGCTTCGCGAGGTCATTCGCTCGTTCCGGGGGGAGATTCTCCCAGGCCATCATTTCGTCACCATTGTGCGCTGGAGTGCGCCAGGCCGAAGCCTCGAGGAACTGCGCAAAGACTGGAGGCATTGCGCCTCCAAACTTGGATTGTTGGTAAAACCAAACAAGGCCTTGCCGTCATGAGCTCCCTGCTCTGCCTTCTGATTCGCGGCTATCAGCGCTTCCTTTCGCCGCTGATCCATCTGTTTCCCGGCACGGGCTGCCGTTTCCTGCCCACCTGCTCGCAATACGCTCTTGAAGCCCTGCAACAACACGGTCTGTGGCGCGGCCTTTGGCTGGCTCTCAGCCGCCTGCTGCGCTGCCACCCTTGGGGCGGCGGCGGTTTTGATCCCGTGCCAGAGCAGGCCCCTCACTGTCAACACCCCCACTAAATTCCCATGGACCGCAAAGGTTGGATCGTCGTCATTCTCTGCTGCATCGGCATCGCCATCAATGGCTACTACGGGGCCAAGCGGCCCCCGGCTGCTGCGACGAAAGTTGCTCCAGCAAGCCCTGGCAGCACGACAGCGTCCGCTGCGGCTCAGGCTGGCAGCATTCAAGCTGCACCCAATCCGGTGCCCGGTGAGCAGCGCTCATCCACAACTGCGACCAAGCCTGCCAAAACCCATCAACTCAAAAGCGGCCAGACCACCTGGCACTTCAGTAGCGCCGGAGGCGGCGTCACGCGGGTCGAGTTGGCCGGACAGGACCAAATCACTCTCAACCGCCACGGCCGCGAGGCCATTGGTGCCCTGCGACGGGAGGCCGCCGGACTCGATGCCTTGGACTATGAGATCCAGCAGGCCGATGACAAACAGATTCGATTTGTGGCCACCAGCACCGAAGGCATCGAGGTGCAGAAGATTTGGAGTCTCAGGCCCCAGGACGAGCACCTGCTGGAGTTGCGCGTGGAATTGACCAACCGCTCGACCAAAGCACACCGCTCGGAGGAGTGGTATCTCTACACTGGAGCAGCAAACTCCATGTCGCCCGCAGAGGCACTCAAGCCCAGCTTCTTCCTCAACGACGCTGGCGATGCCAGCCAGCAAACCACAGACGCCTTCGGCGGCGGAATGTTCAGCCAGGAAAAAATGGAGATTCGCTCCTCTCACACTCGCCTGCGCTACGCGGGGGTGATGAGCCGATTCTACACTCAGATTCTCAGCCGCGAAGGCCGCGGCGACGCCCCAGGCAAGGTATGGGCGGCTAGGCTGCTGATTGACCACCGCAACGATGAATTCAAGAACACCAGCGGCGCCGCCAGCGACTACGCCATTGAGGCGGCAATGTCGCTGCCCCCGGTGGAATTGGCTGCGGGTGCCAGCCAAACCCATCAGTACAGCCTCTATGCAGGCCCCAAGGAATATGGCCGCCTCGCCACACTGGGTGCACAGAGGGATTCCGTCATGTTCTATGGCATGTGGGGCTTCATTAGCCGCCCGCTCAATCGCCTGATGCGCTGGATGCACGATCTCAGCGGCAACTGGGGTCTGGCCATCATTCTCATGACCCTCATCATCCGCACCATCCTCTGGCCGCTGCAGGCCAAGGCCCAGTCCAGCATGAAGCGCATGGGCAAACTTGCTCCGCTGATGAAGGAGTTGCAGGAAAAGCACAAAGACGACCCCACGCGACAGCAGGTCGAGGTGATGAAGCTCTACAAGGAATATGGGGTCAACCCCCTCGGAGGTTGCCTGCCCATGCTGCTGCAGATCCCCATTTTCTTCGCCTTTTACGGCGTTCTGCAAAACGCAGCCGAACTGCGTGGGCAGGGATGGCTCTGGGTGAAAGACCTCTCGGTGGCTGACACGGTCGGGCAATTCATGGGCTTTGATGTCAATCCCCTGCCCCTGATCATGGGACTTACCATGATCGCTCAAATGAAGTTCACACCGCAACCCGCAAGCATGGACAAGGCCCAAAAGTTCATGATGAACCTCATGCCATTCTTCTTTCTGTGGATCTGTTACAGCTTCGCTGCTGCCCTCGCACTGTACTGGTCAGTGACCAACCTTTACGCCATCGCGCAAACCTGGATCATGAAGCTCTACATGCCAGACGCGGAACTGGTCAAGGTGGCGCACATGCCCAAAGGGCCGGCACCGCGCAACCCCTTCTTCAACCCTGGCAACCCCATGCATAAGGAGAAGAAGGAAAAGCCCAAACAGCCCAAACTCGGGGGCTAGGCCCTCGGGCAATCATGGGCTGTCGCGCAAGAGGTCGCGCAGCCATTGCCGCAATGAGTCACCGATTTCGGGGTGTTTCAGCCCGAAGTGCACATTGGCCTTGAGGAAGTCGAGCTTGTTGCCGATGTCGTGGCGCTGGCCAGCAAAGAGCAGACCATGCAGGGCCTCTCGCTGCATCAGTCCGGCCATCGCGTCGGTGAGTTGCAACTCCCCGCCCTTGCCCTTGGGTGTGGCTTGAAGTTGCTCGAAGATTGCCGGGGAAAGGACATAGCGCGCGCAAACTGCAAAGCGCGATGGAGCCAGGTCCGGCCTTGGCTTCTCGATGAACTGACGGCCAAAAATCAGGCCCCCACCCAAGTCATCACCGCCCAAAATTCCATAGCGCTGGACCTTCTCCAGGGGCACCTCCTGCAACGCAACGGCAGAACCACCACGACTCTCCACCACATCGGCCAACTGGCGGGTCAATGGCCGCTCACCCTCAGTGGAAATGACCGTATCCCCCAGCAATACAGCAAAAGGCTCGTTGCCGACATGGAATCGGGCCTGCAGCACGGCATCACCAAGCCCGCCCATCCTGGGCTGCCAAACATAGTGAATGTTGGCCAAGCGATGCAGCTCGCGAAGGCGCTCCAATTCTTCGTCCCTACCCTTGGCCTGCAACTCCGCCTCCAATTCATGGGCGGGGTGGAAGTGCTCCTCAATCGCGCGCTTGCTGCGTGAGATCACGATCAGGATATCAGCGATTCCACTCTCCACTGCCTCCCGCACCACATGCTCAATCACAGGCTGGTCCACAAGCGGAAGCATTTCCTTGGGCACCGCCTTGGCCACGGGCAAAAAACGGGTGCCGTAGCCAGCGGCAGGAATCACGGCCTTGCGAACGGGAGAAGACATCGGAAACCCAAAGGTAACCGCGGCCGACCAATCAAGGCAAGAGCGGGATTGTCTGGATTCTGCGGCTTGACGCCTCGCCGCGCTGGGCCCATGGAATCGCTGCCATGGCCGGCTTCTTTAAATCCCTGCTGCAGCGCTTCACCAAACCAGACATTGACTGGAATGAGCTGGAGGCTTCCCTCATCGGCGGCGATCTGGGTCCGCGCCTGAGCCTCCGCATCGTCGCTGAACTCAAAACCATGGGCCACAAGCTGCATGGCCAGGATGTCGTGGACTTGAGCCGCAAGAGCATCCGCAGCATTCTGGGCGCCAATCCGCCGCCGCTGACCAAGCGGACTGATGGCAAACCCACCGTGATTCTCGTGATCGGGGTCAACGGCGCCGGCAAGACCACCTCCTGCGCGAAACTCGCCCACCTGCTCAAGTCCGAAGGCCACCGTGTGATGTTGGCAGCAGCCGACACCTTTCGCGCCGCTGCAGTGGAGCAACTCGAAGTCTGGGCCGACCGCCTCGAGTTGCCCATGGTCAAGGGAGCGCCACAAGGCGACCCTGCTGCGGTCTGCTTTGACGCCCATCAGCAGGCCTGTGCGGCGGGTGTGGATTTCCTCATTTGCGACACTGCAGGACGCCTTCACAACCGCCATAACCTGATGGAGGAATTGCGCAAGATCCGGCGGGTGCTCGGCAGACAGGACGCCAGCGCACCACACGAAACCCTGCTGGTGGTGGACGCCACCACTGGTTCCAACGCCCTGCAACAGGCCCGCGAATTTCACAAGGCCACGGAGCTCACGGGCTTGGTCGTCACGAAGCTCGATGGCAGCGGCAAGGGAGGTATTCTGGTGCCCATTCGAGAAGAACTAGGCGTGCCCACCCGATTTGTTGGGCTTGGAGAAAAGGCGACGGATTTCCAAGCCTTTGATGTGGCTCGTTTTGTCGACGAGTTGCTCTAAAAGAACAGTCTGCCCACGGCCTGCTGAATCTGGGCCTGCCACTTTCCCAAATAGGCCCAGCGCGCCTGCTCCATTGCCAGGGCTCCAAGATTGGCAGTCTGTTGCTCCAGCGAGAGCTGGTCAAACTGCGCCAGCGATTCAAGCATCGGCAACTTCAAGGCCTCCAATTCCGCGGCGCAAGCCTCCAGCCTCTGCCTGAGGCCCAGCACCCTGGCGGCAAGGCGCGCGCGCCCAAGGGCAGTGGACGAAGCCTCCAATTGCCGAGCCAATTCCAGCGACTCATGCAGCACGGGGCCGAGTCGGCCGAAAGAGGCCATGAAGCTCTCGCTCAACGGCACCGCCTGCCACTGCGACCAACCCGCCAACTCAAGCCAGTGCCTGATGCGCCGAGGATGATCAATCAACACCTCCCGCGCCTCATGCAGCCTTCCCTGCATGGCTGAATCACCAGAGGCTTTGAGCACCGCGGCATGATGCGCCTGCAAAACCTCAGCCTCAGCAAGGGACAGGCGCCTGGGCAACTCCAGGAGGGCAAAAGCATTGGCGGGCTCGCTGGGCGACATCTCAAGCGGAAAAGCTCTCGCCACAGGAGCAGGTCACCACAGCATTGGGGTTCTTCACCTTGAATCCGCCTTGCTGCAGGTCGTCGCTGTAATCCAACTCAGAGCCACTCACAAATAAGGCGCTCTTGGGGTCCACCACCACCCGAACTCCGGCGGATAGCACCAGGATATCGCGTGGCATGGGGCCATCAACGAGATCCATCTTGTATTGCAAACCGCTGCATCCCCCACCCACAACGGCGATGCGCAGGGCCCCATGCTCAAGGCGCCCCTGACGGGTCAGCAGACCGAGGAGCCGCTGTGAGGCCCCAGGCATGACGCGGATCAACTTCTCCGAACCCATGCGCGGAGAGGGGGTACTGGTGGTCTCTGTGCTCATCGTCGTCTGCTTACGACTCAGGCCTCGCTTTGGCTCTGTCGCCAACGATCAAAGTCATCACGCTGGCTTTGATAGCGAGCCGCACAGCGAGGACACTGAACGGGTGCAAACCCGCCCGCAAAAATTTCATCCAATTCGGCGTCCTGCATGCGAAGGAGCATCGGATAGAGCCGATGAAGGCCACACCCGCAGTGCCAGCGCACCAATCGGGTCTCAAGAAGCGATAATTCCTCCCGCTGATCCAGTGTGGCCATCTGCCCTGTCTCAAGAGACTCCAGCCATGCCAGATCCGCATCAGGCTCTGCGCTGACCTGAATGAAATCCTCCTGAGGCAGACGAAACAACCTGGTGGGGCGCTGCTCGCTTTGGCGATAAAACTGCTCAACCGCCCCCAGCACATCATCGCCGTGAACCTCAACCATGCTTTGCCGTGGCGCCTGTTGACGGCGCAGCGTCTGCGCAATCATCAGCGAATGTTCCATCTGCCGCACCTCGTCAACGAACACCCTTCCGGCGACCCCGCACAGCGGATGTCCACCGCCAGTTACAAAGAGGTTCATCAGGGGTTGCTGCCAATGCAGGGTCCAGGCCGTGGTTTCATCATGTGGGCGCGAGCCACAGTGCAAGGCAATCGCGGCCATGGCGTCCTTGAGCATGTCGTCATGGCGCCTCGGATACTCCAGACCATGCTGCATCAAGTGCAGGTAGTACTCGAGGTAGAGATCGGTAAAGGTACCCCGAACCAACAGGCAATTGCGCCTGCGCACGAAATAACAGCGAAGCTCCAGAGCTTCGATGGGTTCAACAGGTTCCTCCGCCATGATGCAGCTCCAACCTCGACAAGTCAGAGGCGCTTGACTGCAATGGACTTGTAGTAGGTCACGCTCTTGGGGTCGTGGCCCTGAAGACAAAAGGTGCCCTCGCCAAGCTTGCGACCCGGCATGTTCTGCAGTGCCTTGGCTGGATCCCAGCCCTCGGGCTCAGTGAACTCCACCTGCACCTTTCCGTCCACGGAGATGGTGATCGTCCTGCCCTTGACGCGAATCAGATATTCAAACCACTCTCCGTCACGACTGGGAGCCGCTGGAACCTTGATGTGCTTGCCGCCCTGCGGCTCCTTCTGTCCCTCCTTGAGGGCGAGAATGTTGATGACTCCGTAAAGACTACCCGTCTTTTTGGGGTCGGAGTGAGTGCTGTTGACCTGACATTCGTAGCCAGCATCAGGCCAGCCCTTGTCTTGGTACTTGGTGTGGAAGTACACTCCGCTGTTTCCTCCCTCGGTGGTCTTGATCTTGAGCTTCAACTCAAAGTCCTTGAAGCTGGCCTTGCCGTCCTCGCCCAGGTAGAACAGGTGGGCCCGCCCGCCAGCGACCTTCAGTTCCCCGTTCTCCACGCTGAAACAGCCAGGCACCTCGTCATTGGACTTCCAGCCGCTGAGGTCGCGGCCGTTGAACAAGTCCACAAATCCATCGCCATCCGCAGCGCGGCTTGAGGCAAGGGCGAGGGTAAGCAGGGCGAACAGGGAGCAAAGCAGGTTCTTCATGAGCTGAGGGTTGCCTCATACACGGTTGCGCCCGCGCTGTAAAGCGGGGCTTGCAGCCACAGACCTCAGCCCTCGACCAAGCGAACCTGCTCAATGAACTCCCTCACCAAGCCGATTTCCTTGATGCCTGGGGCGGACTCCACACCGCTGGCCACATCCACAGCGGCGGGATTGGTCTGCTCGATGGCATCCCTCACATTGCCAACGCTCAGCCCCCCCGAGAGAATGAGGCGCTTGTCAGGGAAACGCTCGCGGGCAAGCGAGGCCAGAGCCCAGGGAAACGCCTTGCCACCGCCGCCGTAAGCGCCTGGGCAGTAGGCATCCAGCAGTAAATTCTCGCAGGGAAAGTCGGCGATGCGTGCCAAACTGGCTTCATCGCGCACTGGGAGCCCCTTGATCACAGAAACCCCGGCACTGAGCAAGTCCGCCACCTGCTTGGGGCTTTCATCACCATGAAGCTGAATGCAATGCACCAGCCCACTGTCGAGAACCGCGCCAAGCTCACGATCACTGGGGTTGACCATGACGGCCACCACCGTGCACAACGGTTTCAGGCTTGCAAGCCACCCCGCCTTCATCAGGGGCAGGTAGCGCTTGGACTGCGGCCAGAAATTGAACCCGAGGGCCTCCACACCCATGGCGGCAATCTCCATGGCCTGAGCCTCCTGCGTCAAACCGCAGATCTTGATTGCTGGGGAGTTGAATGGTGAGTCGGGAAACACAAGAATGCTGCAGCTCGCCACAGCCCGACGAGCATGAGGGAATGCCGCGGCAACCGCAAGATTTGTTTGTCAGCCCCGAGCAACCCATGGGCGAGGCTCAACACGCACACCTGAGCAATCCCGCCTGAGGGAGCCTCACGATCCGACACAACCCCCTAAAGTCGTTGAATACCAATGTTCTGTCAAAAATTCACGCCTCGGCTCTTGAGACTGGACTTTTTCGCCATTCTGCGGTTGTTTTGGACACTTGCGGCGCGCCCCTTCTGGCGACTCTTTCTCGAAGCCCCAAGGACCGACTGCCCACATTTTCTGACCCATGACTGAACTGATTGCCAAGGGAGGCCCTCTGGTTTGGCTGCTCCTCGCCAGCCTTGCCTTTGCGCTAGCCATCTTTCTGGAGCGGTTGGCTTACTACCACCGGGCCAGCATGAATGTCGGCGAGTTTCTCACGGGCCTGGCCTCCCTGATCCGCCGTCAAAACTACCCGGAGGCCCTGCAAGAGTGCGTGGCCACCCGCGTCCCCGCAGGCCGCGTCATCCACGCCGCCTTGCTGCGGCACCACGCCAATCGGGAACAACTTCGGGAAATCGTTCAGGAAGCCGGGCAACTTGAAGTCCCCAGGCTTGAGCGTTACCTGCCCATCCTCAACGCCATTGCCCATGCTGCACCGCTCATCGGCCTTCTGGGCACCATGGTCGGTCTTCTCGACAGTTTCACCAGCCTGGTCAACGGCAACGGCTTGGGCACGCCCACGGAGGTAGCCAGAGGCGTTTACCAAAGCCTGATCGCCTCATCCCTGGGGCTGGTGGTGGCCATTCCAGCCTACTTGTTTTACTCCTTCCTGCTGAGTCGGTCACGAAGCCTCATGCACGATCTGGAGCGCGCCGGCATCGAGATCGTCAATCTCATCGAGGACTCCCGCGTCAGCGCCGATAAAATCATTGAGTTCCGCAGCGAAACGGCTGCGCCGGCTCGCGCCAATCAGGCTTGAAGTCAAAGCGCAGACCATGAAATTGGCCAGTCAACTGCCATCGCAAAGCCCCTGGCTGTTGATCACACCTCTGCTCAACGCCATTCTTCTGCTGCTGGTCTACTTTTTGTTCAGCAGCGGCTTTGTGATTCAGTCGGGCATCACCGTGGAACGGCCCCGGTCCACCAGTCGCCTCAGCGGCTTTGATCGCGCCCACCTCATCACCCTGCAAGCTGGAGAACAGGGCGCTGTCTTCCTCGACGGCAACCTCACGCCCTACGCCCAACTGCGTCAATCGCTGCTGCACTGGCGGCAGGGCGAGCGCAAGGTGCTGATTCACGCAGATCGCCTCGCCTCCACAGGCCGCCTCACCGAGGTGAGTAACCTCGCCATGGAACTGGGTTTCGAAGTGGCTCTGGCCACTGAACCTGCGTTGGCCCCCTCCGGTCCATGAGCTCTCCCCAACCCTCGACGCAGCACAGCCATCAGGGCCTTCTGTTTGACTGGAGCCCCCAGGGCAGCCGCGCGCCATGGCTGCTTTGGTGGCTACTGGTAGCCTGTGGTTCCATGGTGTTGTTCTCCATCGTTCTTCGGATCCGCCCGCCCGAGGTGGCCAGGCAAAGCCCTCGCTCATTGCAGATGCTCGTGCTCGATGCCACGAAGCCGGAGCAACTTGCCATCATTCATCGGGCCAAGGAGCGCGGCTTTCCCATCACGCCAAGCCATGGAGGGCGCCAATCCAACGCTCCGATCGCAGTGAGTTGGCCCAAACCCTCTCACCGGCCGCTACCCAAGCCGCTACCTGAACCCCCCTCTGGCGATCGCGCCACGCTGCCTCCGCCAGATTACCTGATGGCCCTGCCTCAGCGGACTCCCGCCCCTGAGTCCAACACCCTGGCGGAAACCTCCCAGCCCCTGCAGTGGACCTGGCAATTGACCGACGCTTCCGTCAATCGCCGATTGCTCAGGACCGATCATGCCTCAGTCAAGCCACCAGCCACGACTGACCTCGAGGCCATTCGCTGCCATGTCGCCGTGGATGCCGCAGGAAAGGTCTTGATGGCGATGCCGGCGCAAACGCGATCCCTGGATTCCGCCTTCCGCGCAGCGCTGCAACGCTCACTTCTCTCCCTGCGATTCAGTCCCTTCCGCAACAGCGAACCGCAGGCCAGCACGGTCCAGTGGCTTGAACTGCGCCCAGTCTGGCAGACCACTCCCTGAACATGATCCCCGTCGATCTCAGCCAGTTCATCGTGGTCTTCATGCTTTCCGGGGTCTGCCTGGTGGTCTTCCTGTGGACCTGGAGTCTGTGGCGCGACGCCAGACGCGATGCCCAACGGCGACGCATCGCCATCCAGTGCCGGATCTGCAACTGCACCTACCAGCCCCAGGAGACGGCTCTCCGGCGTGGTCGGGAAAACCCGACCTCCCAATGCCCGTCCTGCGGCAGCAGCAACCAGCGCGGTGCCCTGGGACCCATCTGAAACCAACTTGCAAGGCCTTCAAGCCGCGACACTCTACAGCCCTCTTTCCCATGCCCAAGCACACCTACAAACAAGCCGGCGTTGACATCCATGAAGCCGCCTCCTTCGTCGACGCCATCTCCCCTTGGGTGAAGGCAACCCAGAAGAAGCGCAAACTCGCCAACGCCTTTGGTTTGTTTGCTGCAGGCTATGATCTGAGTCGCTACAAGCAGCCTGTGATCTTCACCGGCTGCGACGGCGTTGGCACCAAGCTTGAACTCCTGCTCAAGCACGACCTGCTCGAAAATGCGGGCAAGGATTTGGTCGCCATGAATGTGAATGATGTGCTGACCTGTGGCGCTGACCCGATCCTGTTTTTGGATTACATCGGCATCCACCGAATCGAGAAGGACAAGTTGGCGCGGATCATTGCGGGAATGTCGCAGTACCTGCAGGACTGCCACTGCATTCTGGCTGGCGGCGAGACCGCTGAGA
Source organism: Prosthecobacter sp. (assembly GCA_030833205.1). Lineage (GTDB taxonomy): Bacteria > Verrucomicrobiota > Verrucomicrobiia > Verrucomicrobiales > Verrucomicrobiaceae > Prosthecobacter. The sequence continues at coordinate 2,042 of JAURHS010000088.1, read as the reverse complement.
TGCCAGGGGCAGTGCCCCCTGACATGATCGAACTCTCCGGCTTTGCCATCGGCGCAGCCGAAAAGACCCAAGTCCTCAACCCATCTGAGATCAAGGCCGGACATGTGCTCATCGGATGGCCAAGTGCAGGCTTTCACGCCAACGGATTCAGTCTCGTGCGCCGCATTCTTGAGCGCGAGCGAATCAAGCTCAACCGCAAGGAAATGGCCCAACTGCTCACGCCAACCCTGTTGTACCATGAGGTCTGCTGGGGTCTGCGCAAGGCGCGGGTCCGCCCTGCGGCGATGGCACACATCACTGGCGGCGGACTGGTCGAAAACCTCGGCCGGATCTTCACCCGGCGTGGTCTTGGCTGCCACCTTCAGGTGCCGGTCTGGGAAAACGCCGTGGTCCAAAAGGTACTGCGCCACGCCGACGCCAACGACCGCTGGGACACCTTCAACATGGGGATTGGCTGGGTCGCCATCGTCGAGCCCAAGCATGCAGCCAAGGCGCTCAAGGTTGGCAAGGGCGCCGTGGTGCTGGGTGAGATGGACAAGAGCGCCAAGGTCACTTGCGAACTCAAGGCCTAAGCCCCCAAGGCAGTGGCTCCACACGCCAGGCCCCAGAGCCCGCAGACCCCCTTTGGGGATCTGGTGCGCGGTACAGGGTTCGAACCTGTGACCCCCACCATGTCAAGGTGATGCTCTACCACTGAGCTAACCGCGCGGGATCAGGCCCCTGAGATAAACCCTGCAGCGCCAAGGGCAACTGCTTTTTTTCCAGACCTCAAGCCATCGCCACCCCGCAAACCGGCACAGCCCTGCCCGCTGTTGGCACCCTGAAGTCACAACTCTCCTTGCATCCAGGCGCCGCAGCTCCTTTGATCCTGCAATGCCCCATCGGCTCCGCCTCCTCATCCTGCTTTGCTTGAGCCTGTACGCCGTCTCCTGCAAACCGCGGGATACCGCGCAGACCAAGCCCCTGCAGCGCATCGCCTTGCTCAGCGCTCAAACCAAGCAGTCCTATGACGCCGCACAGGCCCAGTATCTGGCGCGCCTTGTCTTTGCGCGTGAGGACTGCGAGCTTCAAACCTGGGTTGCCGACAACGATGCGAGCCTTCAGGCCGCCCAACTCAACGAGGCCATCGCTCAGCGGCCAATGGCCCTGTTGATCTCGCCGGTTTCCTCTGCTGCATTGGCTCCCGTTCTGAAGGAGGCCATGCAGGCAGGCACCCTGGTGCTCGGCCTTGGTGAGGAGTCGTTGGGCTTGCCAGCCCACAGCCACCTGATCGTAGGCCAGCAGGAGATGGGCCGTCTGGCAGGGCAGGCTGCGGTCGAAGCCCTTGGCAAAAAAACGGGAAATGCCAGCCAACCCCGTGGTCGTGTGGTGGTGCTTACAGGACCAGCGCAGGATTGGCGGAGCAACGAACGCCTCAAAGGCTTACACGACGCCCTCCGCTCACATCCCGGAGTGCAGATTGTTCATGAGGCACCCACGGAGTGGACCGCGCGCAGCGCTGAACCGCCGATGAAGGATGTGCTTCGCCTGCAGCCTGACTTTGACATCCTGATTGGCTTCAATGACTTGCTGGCCAGTGCCGGGGCCTCGCTGCTGAAGGAACGCCGCGACGAGGTCCTCGTCATTGGCATGGACGGATTCAAGGGCTCTATGGGTGGATTGACCATGATCCTGGAAGGCCGCATTGACGCCAGCATCTACCAACCGCCCCTGGTGGATTTGGCCTTTTCCATCATCGTCAACCGACTCAAGGACGATCGCTTCCTGCCCAAAACCAACTACACCCTCAAGCCACTGTTGATCACGCCAACCAAGGCCGAGCAGTACCGAGTCGAGGGTCTTCCCAAAGCGCCTCAACCTTGAGCAGCCGTTGGGAGCTGACCTGGCCCTAGCGCCTCGGAGCAGCCTTTGCCTTCGGAGCAGCCTTTGCCTTCGGAGCAGCCTTTGCCTTCGGAGCAGCCTTTGCCTTCGGAGCAGCCTTTGCCTTCGGGGCGGCCTTTGCCTTCGGGGCGGCCTTTGCCTTCGGGGCGGCCTTTGCCTTC
>JAURHS010000108.1 GCA_030833205.1 Prosthecobacter sp. | reverse complement strand
TGCGCATGAAGGCGGAGAAATCGAGGATGATCTGGACGCCCTTAGGAACGCCTCCGCGCATTCTGGACATCATGCCGCTGAGGCGCGGGATCAGGAAGGTGGTGAACAGAACGGTTACCGCCACGGCGGAGAAGCCAAGGAAGCCCGGGTAGATCAACGCCACCGCCACCTGGCTCTTCAGCTCGCGCACCTTTGCCAGATATTGCCCCTGGCGCTTCATGGACTCGGACAGAGAACCTCCGGCCTCACCCGCCGCTGCGACGGCGCAGTAAAGTTCGTTAAACGAGGGCGAGGTCTGCTTCAGGGCGTTGCTAAAGGGATGTCCTTCACGGATGAGCGAGCCAAGGCGGCTGGCGATGCGGTTGTGGGTGGCTGCGGCCCCCTTGCCCTCCATCAGCTTCAGGGCCTGCTCCAGGCGCATGCCGGCCTCCAGAAGCTCGGCCAGCTCCTCCGTGAAGATCTGCAGCTGCCTGCCGCTGATCTTGAGCGGTCCTGACGATTCGGCCTCGGCCGCCTTGCCTTTTGCCGGCGTGGCCGACTTGACGCCGCGTACGCTGGTTTTCACAGCGCCCTCCTTCACCTGGAAGGGACGCAGGCCCCGGCCGGTGAGCTGCCTGACGGCGCTGGCCTTGTCCGGCGCTTCGATGGAGCCGGAAACATCGCGTCCTGCGGCATCCGAAGCTTGATAGGCAAAGGTTGGCATGGGCGGTCGATCTTCCTACTGGGATCACTGTTCCGATTCCGCCACGGTCACGCTGATGACCTCGTCGATGGAGGTGTTGCCGGCGAGGATCTTGCGCACGCCATACTCGCGCATCGGACGGTAGCCGTCCTTATAGGCCTGTTGATAAAGCTGCTGGCTGCTCGCCCTGTGGGTGATCAGCTCACCCATCGCCGGGGTGATGCGGACGAGTTCATAGATGGACATTCGCCCTTTGTAACCGGTGCTCCGGCAGGCTTCGCATCCGCCTTCCTTCGGGCGGTAGACGGTGCTGCGAAGGGGGGCGTTGTATTGGAGTTCACGCAGGCGGTTTTCCGCGTCCGGATCCGGCTGACGGCATTCCTGGCAAATGACTCGCACGAGGCGCTGCGCGATGAAGGCGCGCACGGAACTGGAGACCAGGAAAGGCTCCACCCCCATGTCAATCAGACGCATGATGCCGCCCAGAGCATCATTGGTGTGCAGGGTGCTGAACACCAGGTGACCGGTCAGCGCCGCGCGGATGGCGATCTCGGCAGTCTCAAGATCGCGCATTTCTCCGATCATTACCACGTTGGGGTCGCCACGCAGGATGGAGCGCAGACCGGTGGCAAAGCTCAGGTTGATCTCCGGCCGCACGGCGATCTGTACGACGCCCGGCAGCTTGTTTTCCACCGGATCTTCAATGGTGACGATGCGACGGTGCTCAGTGTTGAGTTGGCTGAGGAAGGTGTAAAGTGTGGTCGACTTGCCGGATCCGGTCGGTCCGGTGACGAGGATGATGCCGTTCGGCTTCTTCAGCAGGCCCTCGACCTCGGAGCAGGTCGGGCTCGATGCGCAGACGGTCGAGATTGAACTTCTCCTGGCCGAGGAGACGAAGCGAGACGCTTTCGCCCTCGACGCTGGGGATGGTGGCCACACGGACATCAATGGGTTCGCCATCGAGTTCGAGGTTGATGCGTCCGTCCTGCGGCAGGCGGCGCTCGGCAATGTCAAGATGCGCCATGATCTTGAGCCGCGAGATCAGGGACTGTTGCAGCAGGCGCATGTTGGGTGGCACCGGCACTTCGATGAGCTTGCCGTCAATCCGGTAGCGGATGCGCAGGTCGCGCTCCAGGGGCTCGACATGAATGTCTGTGGCGCGCTCCTTGAGGCCACCGCGGAAGATCTGGTTGACGAAGTTCATCACCGTGGCCTCTTCGTCCGCCTCATCGAGCACCGTGGTTTCCTGTCGCAATTCATCGTCGGCCTGGGCCTCGCGGCCCTCCAGCAGTTCGTCGAAGTTCTCGGCCCCCACACCGTAGCCATCGTGCAGCCACTGCAGCAATTGGTGTCGGGTGGCCAGTTTCCAGTGAATGCGCTTGCCCAACTCCTGACCCAAGGCCTGACGGCCCAGCAGGTCAAAGGGGTTGTAGGTGGCCAGCGTGGCCTCCTTGGCACTGAGCGCCAAGGGATAAAGACGGTGTCGGAGGGCCAATTTGGGGGCGAAGCGGTTGTGCAGCCCCTCCAAGGGCTCAACCTGAGTGGTCAGCTCCAGGCCGCAGCGTTGAGCCAATGCCGCGAAGAAGATGTCCTCGTCCACCAGTCCGCTGTCCAAGGCGGCGTCAATCAGGCTTTGGCCTTGATCCGCAGCGTTTTGCAGCACGGGCCGCAGACGGGTGCCATCAGCGCTGGCGCCCTGAGCGCAGGAAAGGATCAATTCGCGGAGGGAGAGGGGCATGAGCGCGTTGTCTATCAACGCCTCAAATGCGCTGAAGTTGCGCCCAAGTAAAGGAGGACTGATCCGGGACTTGCGCGGGCGGGGGTTCGCCCGCATAGGGCAGGGCTGTGAGCCATTTGATTTCTGGAACAGCCATTGCCGCCAAGGTGCTTGAGGAGTGTCGCTCTCGCATCGCCTTGATGGCGCAGTCCAACCTCAAGCCTGGTCTGGCCGTGGTGCTGGTGGGCGATGATCCCGCCTCAACCGCGTATGTGGGCAGCAAGGAGCGCCAATGCCGCGAGCTGGGGTTGCACAGTGTGAAGCTGCACCTGCCGGCAAATTGCAGCGAGGAGGTGTTGTTGGGCCATGTGGCCGCGCTCAACGCCGATCCTGCCATTCATGGCATCTTGGTGCAGTGCCCCCTGCCGCCCCACCTCAACTACGCTGCCGTGGTGGCCGCCATCAATCCAGCCAAGGATGTTGACGGATTTCATGCGGTCAATGTGGCGAAGCTGGCGCTTGAGGATCCGACAGGATTTGTGCCCTGCACCCCGCTGGGTTGCCAGCGTCTGCTGCTTGAGTCTGGCATTGAAACGGCAGGTGCCGAGGTGGTCGTCGTGGGCCGCAGCATGATTGTGGGCAAGCCAATGGCCATGCTGCTCATGGCCAAGGGGCGGGGCGGTGACGCGTCGGTGACCGTGGTCCATAGCCGCAGTCGCGATTTGGCGGCAATCACCTCGCGCGCTGACATTGTGATTGCTGCGCTTGGACGCCCGCGCTGCCTTGGTCCGCAGCACATCCGCGAGGGGGCAGTGGTCATTGATGTGGGCATCAATCGAGTGCCCGATGCCGCTTCGCCGCGAGGCTACCGTTTGGTCGGTGATGTGGACTTTGAGGTGGTGGCCCCGCGCTGCCGCGCCATCACGCCGGTGCCTGGCGGTGTGGGTCCGATGACCATTGCGATGCTCATGTCCAACACCCTCAAGGCCTGCGCGCAGATTCATCAGTGGCGTGCACAGGACTAAACTTTATCGGCAGGACCTTCACTGCCATGCGCGTAGGTGTAAGCTTGTCATCCCTTTTTTGAATTCATGAAAACCGTTGGCGTAGGAATTATTGGTGGTGGCCTCATGGGCCGTGAAATGGCCAGTGCCTTTGGGCGTTGGTGTGCAATGGCCGAGATGCCGGTGCGTCCTGAGTTGGTCGCGGTGGCAGATTTGGTGGAGCCGGTGCGCGAGTGGTTTGCCGCCATTCCCAGCTGCACCCAGCGCACGGCGGATTATCGCGAACTGCTGGCCAATCCGGCAGTTGATGTGGTCTATGTGGCGGTGCCGCATCATCTGCACGAGGAGTTGTACTGTGCGGTGCTGGATGCGGGCCGTGACTTGCTGGCCGAGAAACCCTTTGGCGTGGATTTGGCCTCGGCAAGGCGGATCGCCCAGCGGGTGCAGTCCAGCGGTCGCTTTGTGCGATGCTCCTCGGAGTTTCCATTTTTCCCAGGTGCCCAGCGGGTGCTTGAGGTGGCTCAGAGCGGCAGGATCGGCCGGGTGCTTGAGGCGCGTTGTGGCTTCCATCACAGCAGTGATTTGGATGCTGGCAAGGCGGCCAACTGGAAGCGCCTGTCCAAATTCTGCGGTGAGATCGGTGTGCTTGGGGATCTGGGGATGCATGCCTGCCACCTGCCGCTGCGTCTGGGCTGGAAGCCCACGCGCCTGTTTGCCCAATTGCAGAAGGGCTATCCGCAGCGTCCGGATGGCAAGGGCGGCATGACGGCCTGTGACACCTGGGACAACGCCTCACTGGCGACATGGTGCGAGATTGACGGTGCTGAAGTGCCGCTGCGCCTCGAGATGAAGCGCATGGCTCCAGGTGAAACCAACACTTGGTTTTTTGAGGTGCTTGGCACTGAGGGCGGGGCGCGTTATTCCACCAAGGAGCCCAAGACACTTTGGCTCTTTGAGGGCGGCAAGGAGCAGTTCTGGAAGCAGACGGATCTGGGGTTCTCCACGCCCTTCAGGACGGTGACCGGCGGTATTTTCGAAGTGGGTTTTCCCGATGTGATTCAGCAGATGTGGGCTGCCTATCTTCTTGAGCGCGAGGGCCTCTTGGGCTCCCGCATGGGCTGCGCAACGGTCGCTGAGGCCGTGGCCAGTCAGGAGATTTTTGCGGCGGCGCTGCAGAGCCAGGCTCAGGGCAGTGTGGTGACCCTTTAAGGGCATTGCCCTCTCTGTTTAGCGCGAGGTGACCACCTCGCTCATCAGGCATTGCACGATGAGCGAGCGCAGGCCGGTGTTGTCCTGTCTCCATTTCTCCAGCAGGCGGTCAATGACGGCCTCATCAGCCTGCTCCATCAGTCGTCCACTGCTGTAGCTCAGCAGTTGTCGGATGAGGTGGCGGACGAAGAAATCGCGGCGGCCCTTGGCAAGCAGGGCCTTGAATTGAGCGGCATCGGCGTAGGTCTCCCCTGAGGGCAACTCGCCGCTGGGGTCAATGCGCAGGGAGGGCTTTTTGCTGTTGGGGATTTTTGGATAATTCTGCCGCCAACGGCCAATCGGGTCGAAGTTCTCCATCGCAAAGCCAAAGGGATCAATCTTGCGATGGCACTCGGCGCAGGCGCTGTCGGCACGGTGACGGGCCAGGCGGTCGCGGATGCTGGTGGCGCCGGTCACATCCGGATCAATCGCGGGCACCACATCCGGGGGCGGTGGCGGCGGGGTGCCGAGGAAAAACTCGTTGATCCACACGCCGCGCGTCACCGGAGAGGTCTCCACCCCATTGGCACTGACCGTGAGTACGGCAGCCATGCCCAGCAATCCACCACGGCGGTGATTGTTGCCGAGGGTCACCTTGGTGAAGCCATCGGCCAGACGCAGGCTGCGACTCTCCGGGAGGTCGTAGAGGGCGGCGAGTTTTTTATCCACAAAGGCATGTCGGCAGTCCATGAATTCATCCAGCGGACCGTCGCGCGCGATGAGGTCATGCACAAAAAGTCGCACCTCGGTCCTCATCGAGTTGGGCAGGTCCTGCGCGTAGTAAAGGCGGGCCGAGTCGCGTGGCGGAGGCTGGGAGCCAAGGTCGCGCAGGTTCAGCCAGCTGTCCGTGAATCCCTGCAGGAAGCCCAGCAGGCGGGGATCGTTGATCAGACGAAGGATTTCAGAGCGCAGCCCGGACTCATCGTTGAGCCTGCCGGATTCAGCGGCTTGACGCAGTGGTTTGTCAGGCGGTTGCGCCCACAGGGCGTAGGAGATTCTGCAGGCCAGATCCTCGGGGCGCAGGCGACGCTGGGATTCGTCGGTGATTTCACTGAGGTAGAGGAAATGCGGCGAGCAGAGAATGAGCTTGAGGCAGTCGAGGGCCGCCTGTCTGGGGCTGCGACTCTGCGCGATGCGCTGGTGGTAGAGTGCCTCGATTGGGGCGCGGTCAGCGGCGTTGAGGTTGCGGCGATAGGCGCGGCGCGCGAAGTCGCAGAGCTGGGCGATGGCGCGCGAGGCCTCAAAGCCCCCGGGGCCAAACACCGTTGCTTCTTCCAGGCTGCCGGCCTGCTCGGCGATGGGGCCGTGAATGCGGATGTCGCTGATGCGGATGTGGGGCAGTTTGCCTTCCAGCAGGATGTGCGCACGGCCAACCCCGGAGGTGCCGATCTGGGCTTTGAACTCATCCTTGTAGCGCCGGTTGATGGTGATCACGGCCGCGCGTGATTCCTGTGGGCCATTGGGAAAAATGAAGCGCGGAGTTTGTCCGGCCTCCAACCAGACGCGGAAGCGCAGTGCGGTGGGCTTGTTGTCGGGCACCACGGCGCTGGCCAGCAGGGGTTCGATGGCTTGAGGGTAATGAATGTGCCCCTTGGTGACATCACCGGGCACCACGCCGAGTTGGAAGGGTTCGCTCAGATCAATGCCAAAGATGGCGGGATCGTAGTGGGTGTCGCGGTGCAGGGCACAGGCCTCGACGGTGAGGTCGTAAAGCCCGCTGACTGGCACGCCGGCCTTGAAGTCCTCGATGTGTCCGTAGCCGCCCTGTCTGGTGTCGGAGTTGGGCTGCTCGTAGAGGTTGAGGTAGCGGTAGTTGAAGGCGGATTTGTGTGAGCCCTGCAGCTCTTCGTACTGAACGAAGTGGCCGTTGAAGTGCCAGTCGCGCGCTGCCGTGATGGGTTTAGCGAGACGAGTCTCGACCAGTCGGCTGGCGGCTTGGAAGTACTGGTCCACCAGAAAGCCTGAGGTCACCAGGGACTTGCCGATGTTGTCGAGGTGCTGTGCGGTTTTCTCCTTGGGGAAATCCGCCGTGAGGCCCAGGGTGTCGACGCGACGACCAAAAAGAACAGCCAAGGTATTCTCATACTCGCGACTGGAGAGGCGGCGCAGGGCCGTGCGGCTGCCGTTGCCTTGCAGTTTGGCGCTGGTGGCGGCCACCTCATCGCGCAGGCTGCGAATGATCTGCAGGCGTTCCTCCGCCTTGGGCTGCGTCGCCTTGCGTGGCGGCATCTCGCCCAGGGTGAGCTGGTCAATGATGTCGCGGGCTTCAGTCAGGTGGGCCGGGCTTTTCAGGGGCAGGCGGAATTGATCAAAGGCGCGGTCGCCCTTCTGCACATCGGCGTCGTGGCATTCGAGGCAGTACTTGCCCAGGAAGCTTTGCAGGGACTTCTGTGCCGCCGACGGGGGCACCTCTTCCGCAAGACCCGCCTGAAGAGGCAGGGCCGCGAGGAGAATCAGAGCTGGCTTGAGCAGGGCCTGGCGCATCAGGCAAAGCGTCCGTTGCTGTTGCCGAAACGATCCGTCTCAACGCCCATCTTCTGAGCGATGTCCACGAAGAGATTGCAAAGCGGGGTCTTGTGCGGACCCTGCGCGGGGATGTGGCGGAATTGGCCGTGGGCGTAGCCGCCACCGGCCAGCAGGATGGGCAAGTCGCTGTTGCGGTGCGCGTTGCCGTCGCCCATGCCGCTGCCAAAGAGCACCGTGGTGGAATCCAACAGGCTTTGCGCGCCGTCGTTGAGGCCAGCCAAGCGGTTGATGAACTTGCCGTACTGAGCGATCTGGTAGGTCTCCAAGGTGATGAGATCGGCGATGGCTGCCGGGTCATTGCCGTGATGGGAGAGGCCGTGGTAATCCTTCTTGATGCCCAGATGCTGGGGCATGAAGTCGCCGCCGATCTCCAAAGTGGCGATGCGGGTGCTGTCGGTGTGCAGGGCCAGGGCAATGAGTTCGTAGAGGAGCGGCAGATCCTCAACGGCATTGCGGTTGGCGGGTTTGTCGAATGGGGCCTTGGGCTTGGGTTGATCCGTCCAGCGACGGCGCAACTCCAGGCGTTTCTCAACATCGCGCACCGAGGTCATGTACTCCTCGAGTTTCGCCTTGTCCTCGGCATTGATTTGCCGTGAGAGCTGTCTGGCTTCGCCCAGTACGCTGTCCAACACTGAGGCCTGCACGGCATTGTCCACCTCGCGCCTTGCGCGTTGTTGGGGTGAGTCGCTGACAAAGATTTTTTCAAACAACTCTGCGGGGTTGGTGATTGGCGGCACACGCACGCCGGAGCGCGTCCAGGCAATCTGGCAGCCGCCGTGAATGCCGCCCTCTGAGCCAACGGTCAGGGAGGGGAAGCGGGTTTGAAATCCAATTTCATCGGCGAGGTATTGATCGAGCGTGACATTGCCTTCAGGGCGATTCTGGGCCTCAGAATGCAACACGCCGCTGAGAAAGGAGTGCACGGCGAAGTGCCCGCCCTTGACTCCGTGATCCAGACCGCGCAGGACCGTCAGATGCTGGCGCTGTTCCCAGAGAGGGGCGAGCAGGGTGGTCTTCTCGTACTGGGGCCCCGCGGTCTGGGGGAAGAGTTGTTTGGTCTGAAAGCCCAGCAGGTTGCCGATGGCCACAAAGCGTCTGGCACCCTGGCCCGCGCCCTTGCCGGCCCGCACCGCCTTGTCGCTGCCGACGGCCTTGGCCATCAGGGAGGGCATCGTGGGGAGGGCTAGGCTTGATCCCAGCGAGCTGATCAGAAAGTGGCGGCGATTCATGGGGCAGAGAGGTTTCCAACGAGGTGCGAAGCTCGGATGTTGCAGGCATTTCTGCCCCTGAGAGGCGGTTGGCTTTTTGCCAGCCTCAGGCACAGGATCGGGTTGCTCTTCTGGCGAAAACTTGCTTTGTTATCTGCTTATGAAAGCTTTGTGCCTCGCCCTTGCTCTGCTTCCGGTGGCCCTGATGGCTGCGCCGGATGAACCCCGCGTCGAGCGCCTCGATGGCGCCCTCGATGAGTTGCTTGATGCCGGGACCAGGGTCGAGGTGCTCACCGATGGTTTCGATTGGTCTGAGGGACCGGTCTGGAAGGGCACTGAGTTGCTTTTTTCCGATGTGCCACAAAACACGATTTTTAGTTGGCGCGAGGGCGAGCGCGACGCGCGGGTGTTTCAGCGGCCAAGCGGTGGCCGGGAGCCCACGGCCCAGGGGAGCAATGGTCTGGCCTTGGACGCTCAGGGCCGACTGATCCTTTGCCAGCACGGCGATCGCCGCGTGGCCATGCTGGTGGGCGAGCAGTGGACTGGCATCGCGGAGCGCTTCGAGGGCAAGCGCTTCAACAGCCCGAATGATCTTTGCATCAGCAGCAAGGGCACCATCTTCTTCACCGATCCACCCTATGGTCTCAAGGGCGCGGCCCCGGAAATGCCCGAGCACGGAGTTTACGCTGTGCAACCAGGCGGCGAGGTTCTGCGTCTGATCAGCGATCTGAAGTGGCCCAATGGCATTGCCCTCAGTCCCGATGAGTCCCTGCTCTACATCGCCGTCTCTGATCGCGACCATCCCCGCGTGATGGTCTACGACCTCAAGGGCAGCGCAGGCAAGAGCGCTGGCGTGGAGATTCCTCAAGCGCTCAATGGCCGCGAGTTTTTCAACGCCCAGAGCCTGAAGTCCAACACGCGCAAGGGCGGTTGTGACGGCCTAAAGGTTGACTCCCTCGGCAATGTGTGGACCACGGGCCCTGGCGGCGTGTTGGTGCTCTCCTCGAAGGGAAAACATCTCGGCAGCATTCTCACCGGACAGGCCACGGCCAACTGCGCCTGGGGCGGCGCTGACCGCCGCACGCTTTACATCACCGCAGATGGCCTCCTCATGCGCGTCAAAACCAAGGTGAGTGGTCGCTGAGATGCCTGGCTCTGCCCTGCGTTTTTACGGTGGTCTTCGGGCCAACCTGCTGTGTTGGCTGGCCCTAACCACGGCGTTGGGTTTGTTGGCGCAGTCCCCTGTGCCGCTGGATGTTGGCCGTCTGGCGCGCGAGGCTCGCGAGCTGGAGCAGCGTCTCAGTCTTCCTCAAAGGGTGGAGTCCAGTGTGGATTTTTCTCTGCCTCTGGAGGCGCGTCAGCACCTGCAACGCACGCTGCCAAGGTTATGGCGCAAACTCTCGCAACGGATTCCCGTGCAGATTCTTGTTCTCAGTGGCGAGGCGGAATTGGCCGTGGCCTCCCCTGAACCCCTGGAGCGCGGTGACGCAGAGAATTTCGTGCAGCGCTGGGCTGCGGCGATGGCAAGGCAGTTCTATTACACTGGTGGTGTGCGGCCCGAGTTGCCGATCTCCTCGGCCCTGAGCCCGGCCATCCATCTGCGTATCGTTGCACAGGCCGGGCAGAGTGTGGTGGACGCTGCGGCAATTCTTCAAGCGGCGCTTCAGCAGGGGCCGCTGGATTTGGTGTTGATCTGCCACGGGCTTGGGGAGTCGCGTGCGGGAATGCGCTGGGCACAGTTTTCTCCGTGGCTGGATTTGGCGATCCAGCAACTGACCGAGCAAAAGGTGGAGTGGATGCTGGTGGCTCCACCGCCCAGTGCAGGTCAGCTCATGGAGCGGGCCTTGTCGCAGGGGCGGGAAATGGCTGCCGGTTTGCGTGAGGTCGCTGCTGATCACGCGGTGCCCTTTGTGGATCTGGGCGATCTGCTTGGCTTGATCGCTGCGCCACAGCCATCCGCTGCTGCCGATGCCGCACTGCTTTTTGATGGGTTCTCGCAGCGCCTGCTCAGTCTCTACCATCAGGATGAATCGGGGCGAACCCTGCCCAAGCCAGCCTTGCACGAGGCCCTGGCAGCGCGATTGTGGCGCCACTGTTTGGGGCAAGGCAGTGATCCCTGGTTGCAAGTGGAATCGGAGGCGCGCTTTGCAGTTGCAGCGGATGGTCGAGGTGCCCTCTCGCTGGGGCTTCGGCCGTTGGTGTCATTGCCACAGTCCATGGATCTGACCCTGTTGCCCCTGCTGCAGGAGGGCTGGCGCGCGTTGCCAGCGCCGCCGCAGCACAGGTTCTTGGAGGGCAAGGTGCTTGCCTTGCAGTTGCCATATGCGCCTCCCAAGCAGAGATGGAGGGCGAGTGCAGCGGAGGACCAGGTGTTTTGTCTTTTGGCAATGGGCAGTGGCAGGGCGCAGATGCTTGAGGTCCGGGCCCTGCATCAGCCCGTTGCCCTGGTGGCGCAGGCCGCGGCTTTTTACAACCAAGAGGAGCAGTGGCGTGCGGCAGTTTCTGTGATCAACACTTCTGATTCAGCCTTGCAGGGGCGCTGGCAGGCGCGCCTCAGCGGCATCGGCGACGGACGCATGGGCGGCAGTCTGCAATTGCCTGTTGGTGGCAGCGTGCCGCTGAACCTCTCCTTTGATGCCCAGCGTCTGCGTCCGCAGGGCGGCAGTTTGGGGCGCAGCGGGGAATTGGAGTTGCAGGTGGAGGTTCAGGGGGTGGAATTGACTCAGCGTTGGAAGGTTTGGCTGATGCCAAATTTCGGGCTTGATCAGACCCTGCCCCTGCAGGCCGATGACGGCAAGCCCGGTGCCGTGCAGTGCCGATTTGGTGCCAATTCAAAGGAGCTTCTTTTGGATCTTCAGCTCGATGCCCAGAGCCTTCCTGCAGCGGGTCTTGACGATGCCGAAGCTTGGAAAATTTCCCTCGGCATTGACGCGCGAAGCTACGGGAAGCGGTTGGAACCGGGAAGTCTGGTGCCCCTCGAATTTGTGGGGACTGCGGCAGAGGGTGCCGGGCGGCTTGCCCCGATTGCACCCTGGGCCTTTGGCAACGGTTACGCCGCGGGCTTCAGCAGTGCGCAAGCCAAGGTGGAGTTGCTGCGCGAGGTGAACCGAGGGGCAAGGCTGCGTTGTTCGTTGCCGCGAAATTGGCTGTATCTCCACGAGTGGGCCTTGGACAACGGCAACAGTCAACTGGGGCTGCGCCTCGACCTGACTGTGCTGACCGCTGATGGACTTCGGCGTTGGTCGCTGCTTCCCTCTGCCGCGATGGCGCGTTCCTGCATGGGGTTGGCAGTGTTGGAATTGACCTCCAAGCCCACCAGCCGCTTCGCCTGTGGCCTTGTTTGGCCCTTCGTATTCCTATACAAAACGCCCAAAGCCTATTGACGGGAATGGAAAAGCGCTTCGGGCGCTTTG
>JAURHS010000096.1 GCA_030833205.1 Prosthecobacter sp. | reverse complement strand
TGAGTGAAGAGTTCCTTGGCTTGGTATTCGTGAATGTTCATGGGGCAAAAGGGGGGCTGATGGCCGCTGCATGGTAGGGACGGGGAGGGGGGCGTCAAGCGCTGGTTCTGCAGCTTGCAATTGCTTCTGATTCGGCCAGAACTGCAGGCATGAAGATTGTGATTCTCGACGCGCACACTGCCAACCCCGGCGACTTGAGCTGGCAGCCCCTGCAGGATCTTGGGGAGTGCGCCGTTTACGCCCGCACCAGCCCCGAGGAGTTGGTGGAGCGCGCGGCAGGGGCCGAGGTGCTGATCACCAACAAGGTGCCGCTGGGCGCTGAGGTTTTGGCGCAGTTGCCGCAACTCCGTTACATTGGCGTGGCGGCCACGGGCTACAATGTGGTGGACACTGCGGCTGCCAAGGCCCGTGGCATCGTGGTGACCAATGTGCCGGGATACAGCACCGCCTCGGTGGCGCAGTTGGTGATCGCCCTGCTGCTGGAGTTGACCCATCGCGTGGGACACCATGCTGATGCGGTGGCCAAGGGGCGTTGGGCGGCCTGCCCGGATTTCAGTTTTTGGGATTTCCCAATCCTTGAGTTGGCGGGACGCACGCTGGGCATCCTGGGATATGGCGAGATTGGTGGGCAGGTGGGGCGCATCGCGCAGGCGCTTGGGATGCGTGTGCTGGCCAATCGCAGGCATTGGCGCCAGCCGCCTCCCGATGGCATTGAGGCCGTGAGTCAGGAGCAGCTTTTGGCGCAGAGTGATGTGATCTCCCTGCACTGTCCGCTGACCGACGAAACCCGCCACTTGATCAACGCGCAGAGCCTGCGCCTGCTCAAGCCCACGGCCATATTGATCAACACCGCTCGTGGCCCCCTGATTGATGAGGAGGCCTTGGCGGCGGCACTGCATGCCGGTCACCTCGCGGGAGTGGGGCTGGATGTGTTGGCCGTTGAGCCTCCCCGTGCCGATCATCCCCTCTTCGGAGCACCGCGCTGCCTGATCACCCCGCACATTGGTTGGGCCAGTGGTGATGCCCGCCGCCGACTGATCCACCAGATCGCCGAGAACCTGCGCGCCTTTGCGGCAGGTGCAGCCATCCATGTGGTCAACTCCTAGGGAGCTTGGGCCACTCCCTCAGCACCGAGGTGGTTGGAGTCAATGACCTTGCGGCTGGGCTCGTGAATGTCTCGGACCAAGCCCGTCAACGCCAACGCGCGAAGTGCGTAATAGGTGAGGTCAATCTCCCACCAATAGAAGCCCTGTCTGGCGCTGTGCGGGTAGTAGTGATGATTGTTGTGCCAGCCCTCACCCAGAGTCAGGAGGGCCAGGATCAGGGAGTTCTTGCTGCTCTCTCCGGTGAGGTAGCGCTGGCGTCCCAGCAGGTGGCAGAAGCTGTTGATGGCAAAGGTGGTGTGATAAAGAATCACCGTGCTCACGCAAAAGCCCCAGAATAAACCGGTCTTGCCGTCGATGAGCCAGCAGGCCAAGGCCGTGAACGCCGGGGGCACAAAGTGCCAGCGATCCAGCCAGACCAACTCGGGAAAGCGCGTGAGGTCCTTCACGCGCTTGGCGTCATAACTGAAGTAGTCAGGGGCGAGGATCCAGCCAATGTGAGCCCAGTAGAAGCCCTGCTGCTTGACCGAGTGAATGTCCTCCTCCTGATCGCTGTGCTGATGGTGATGGCGGTGATGGGCAGCCCACCAGAGGGCGCCTTTCTGAGCTGCCATGCCGCCGAGCCAAGCCAAGACAAACTGAAAGGGCCGCGAGGTCTTGTAACTGCGATGGGAGAAGTAGCGGTGGTAGCCGCCGGTGATCCCGAATTTTCGGATCACAAACAGGCCGAGGCAGAGAGCCAAGCTGGTGCTGCTTGGGGCAATGGCGATCAGGGCATACAACGCAGCCGCATGAATGGTGAAGAAGAGCAGGGCTCCGGGGCTGGTGTAAGAGGCGATGACGGTGCGAGGTTGAGCGGTGGACACGGGACGGACTGGCGATTCGGGGGAAGGTGAACATACGCCCGTTGGCGGGCAAATCAACCAAAGCCGGCGCGCTTCAGGCCAAAATGGCCTTGCGCACATGCCCGTGCACATCGGTGAGGCGATAGCGCCTGCCCTGAAATTTGTAGGTCAGGCGTTCATGGTCAATGCCCATGAGGTGTAGCAGGGTGGCGTGGAAATCGTGAATATGCAGACCGTCCTGCGCCACATTGTAGCCAAACTCATCAGTTTGCCCATGCTGGCTGCCGGCCTTGATGCCGCCGCCGGCAATCCAGGCCGTGAAGCAGCGGGGATGGTGGTCGCGGCCGAAGTTGGCCTGAATCTTGCCCTGACAGTAATTGGTGCGCCCAAACTCGCCGCCCCAGACCACCAGAGTGTCATCGAGCAAACCGCGGGCCTTGAGGTCCTTGATCAGGCCTGCGGCGGGTTGATCGGTTTCCCGAGCCAGGCGCGGCAGGGCTCCGGGCAGGCCGCCATGGTGATCCCAATCCTGGTGGTACAATTGGATGAAGCGCACACCGCGCTCCGCCAGCCGACGGGCCATGAGGCAGTTGGCCGCGAAGCTTCCCGGCGTCTTCACATCCGGACCGTAGAGGTCGAGCACATGCTGGGGTTCCTGCGAGAGGTCCGTGGCCTCGGGTACACTTTTTTGCATGCGGTAGGCCATTTCGTAATGGTCCATGCGCGAGAGGATCTCGGCGTCGGGCCCGCGACTGTATTGATGTTCGTGGAGAGCCTTGAGGCCATCGAGCATGAGCCGACGACTGCTGTCAGCGACGCCGTCGGGATTGCCCAAATACAACACAGGGTCCTTGGCAGCACGCAGCAGCAGACCTTGATGGCGCGTGGGTAAAAACCCGCTGCCCCAGAGGTGAGCGCCAAGAGGCTGTCCGCCCTTGCCCTTGGTGATGAGAACGGTGAAGGAGGGCAGATTGTCGTTGTCGCTTCCCAGGCCATAGCTCAGCCAAGCCCCCATGCTTGGCCGGCCTGCGATTTGCGAGCCAGTCTGGAAGAAAGTCACCCCAGGGCCGTGATTGATGCTCTCGGTGTACATGCTGCGCACCACGCAGAGCTCATCGCCCACTGAGGCGATGTGCGGCAGGACTTCGCTGTACCATCCTCCGGCGCGGCCATGTTGCTTGAACTTGAAGGGCGATCCAACCATCGGGATCGAGGACTGATTGCCGGACATGCCAGTGAGGCGTTGCTGGCCGCGGACGGAATCCGGCAACTGCTCGCCGTGGCGTTGATTGAGCAGGGGCTTGTAATCGTAGAGGTCCAGATGGGAGGGGCCGCCGGACATGAAGAGGTAAATGATGCGCTTGGCCTTGGGGGCCTGATGCGCACTGCCCAAGATACCGCTGTCGCGTGCCTGCGCCTGATCGCGGCAGAGCAGGTCGGCCAAGGCGATGCTGCCCAGGCCGTTGCCCGCGCGCGCCAGCCAGTCACGGCGATTGAAGAGAGCCTGCTGTTGAAGTTCGTTCATGGCGATCTGGGGAGGGGTCAGCGTTTGACGACGCAGGCGTCGTGATTGAGCAGCAGTTGCGCCAGCATGGTGGCGGCGGCGGCCTGGTCAGGTGGGAGGTCTGCTGGGGCGGGAATCTGCCCGACTTTCAGAAGGGCCTGCGCCTCGCTTGGGCGTTGGCTGAAATGCCTGAGCTGTGCGGCGTACTGCTGCAGGCAAATCTCAACCTCGCGCGCATCCGGCCTGCGGCCCTGAGTGCGCAAAAATCCTTCGCCGATCAGGGCCTCATTGCAGGCCTTGTGTTTGCGTAGGAGTTCGCAGCCAAGGGCTCGGGCAGCCTCCACATACTGCGTGCCGTTGAGCAGGATGAGGGCCTGCAGCGGGCTGTCACTGCGCTCGCGCCTTGAGGTGCAAACCGCGCGTCTGGGTGCGTCAAAGGCCAGCATTGCCGGAGGCGGGCTGGTGCGCTGCCAGCGGGTGTAGAGGCTGCGGCGAAGCGCGCCGCCATTGCCGCTTGGAGTCACGGGTTTGAAGGCCTCGGTCATTTCCGGCGGATTGACCGGAGGCCCGCCCATGTCCAAGCGCAGCAGGCCTGATGCGGCGAGGGCATTGTCGCGGATCATCTCGGCGCTCAAGCGCAGTCGCGGGCCGCGGGCCAACCATTGGTTCTCCGGATCATCGGCCATCACGCTGGCATCACCCAGACTGCGCTGGCGGTACACGCGGCTTTGCAGGATCTCGCGCAACAGAGCCTTCATGTCCCATCCGCTGAGGATGAGCTTGGCGGCAAGGTGGTCGAGAAGATCGGGGTAAAGGGGTTTTTCACCCTGGCTGCCGAGGTCCTCAGTGCTGCGCACCAAGCCGCGGCCAAACAGGGAGTTCCAAAGCCGATTGACCATCACGCGGGAGGTCAGTGGATGGCGGGGCGAGGTCAGCCAGCGGGCAAAGCCGAGGCGATCCGGCTTGCTGCCTGAGGGCAGGGGGCCGAGCACGGCGGGTACGGTGGCGCTGACCGCAGCGGCGCGCTTGTCGTACTCGCCGCGAGTAAGAATGAAGGCAGGCTTGGGAGTGGCCATTTCCTGCATCACCATGATTTCCTTCTGCGCGTCCTGCAGCTCGAAGAGTTGCCGCCTGGCCTCGACCAAGGCGGCATCGGGCGCTGCCGTGGTTGAGAGATCGCGCTGGTAGACGCGCAACTCGTCAATCAGGCCGCCCTTGAAGCCTCGATCGCGAAAGCGTTCGCCCAGCGTGATGTTGTCGCCGCCGCCACCTTGAATGGTGCGAGTGAGATGATCGCGCACGATCTCGGTGCGCAGCAAGCTGCCGTTGAGGTAGAGGTGGAGGCCATCGGCACGGCTGCTGCCGTCGTAGGTGGCCACCACTTCCTGCCAACGATTCAGCGGCAGTGGGTCAATGGCCCGGATTGAGATGGCGTTGCCGGGCCAGAAGTGAATCAGGGACCACTTCAGGCGACCGTCCTCAATGAGCAGCTCATAGCCGCGGCTGGCGGCATCGGTCCAGGCCCGAGAGCGATGCAGCACCACGGCGCGTTGGGCCTCCTGGGTTGCCTGCAAAACCAATGCCACGCTGAAGGCCTCGTGGCGTTTGAAATTGCCCACCGGAGTGTCCACGGCGTCATCGCCGGTGAAGGCAATGGCCTGCCCATCACGGCCGGGCACGAGCCGGTTGGCGCCTTTGAGCTGTGCGTTTGCCTTGGGATCCTGGGGATGCAGCAGATCGGGGAACCGATTCTTCTGAGCTTGGTTGAAATCGTAAATGGCCAGGGCATCGCGAGGAAGCGTGATTTGCGGCAGAGGCATTGCTGCGCGCTGCCGGCTATCCACGCCAGCCTGCAGCTGGGCGAGTTTGCTGCGCGTGGCCTCATCGCTGAGAAACAAGGCCGGGGTGGGAGCCGATGGGGTGAAGAACGAATACAGCCCCGCCTCATCAACATTCTGAAACATGGAGAACAACCCGTAGTACTCGCGCTGGCTGATCGGGTCGTATTTGTGGTCATGGCAGCGGGCGCACTCCAGGGTGAGTCCGAGAAAGGCGGTGGCCACCGTCTGCACGCGATCGGCCACATACTCCACGCGGTATTCCTCCTCGACGCTGCCACCCTCGGACTCCTGTTGATGCAAACGGTTGAATGCCGTGGCCAGGCGCTGCTCCTGAGTCGGTTTGGGCAGCATGTCGCCAGCCAACTGCCAAGTGATGAACTTGTCGATGGGCAGGTTGTCGTTGAAGGCCTTGACCACCCAATCGCGCCAAGGCCAAACTTCGCGTTCGCGGTCCACTTGAAATCCGTAGGAGTCGGCGTAGCGCGCCACATCGAGCCAATCCACTGCCATGCGCTCGCCGTACTGCGGACGGGCAAGGAGTTGATTGATCCAGGCCTTGACGGTGGCATCTGCATCGCGCGCAAACTGGGTCTCAAATTGGCTGATCTCGGCGGGTGAAGGCGGCAGACCCGTGAGATCAAAGCTGAGGCGTCTGAGCAAGGTGGCGGCATCGGCCTGAGGTTGGAGTTTGAGGCCGCGGGCACTGAGCCCCTCGCTGACGATGCCATCGATGCTGAGCCCCTTGAGGCGTCCGAGATCCAGCGGCACAAAGGACCAGTGCGCCTCGTACTCAGCGCCCTGCGCGATCCATTGCCGCAGCGTCTCTGCGTCCTTGGCGCTGAGTTTGCCAAGCTTGGATTCCGGAGGGGGCATGACCTCATCGGGATCGTCGGAGAGGATGCGTTCGAGGATTTGGCTTTTCTCCGGTTGGCCCGGCGTGATGTGGCCCTTGGCCGTGGCCGCCTCACGCAGATCCAGCCGCAGGTCCGCCTTCTGGTTTTGCTTGTTCGGTCCGTGGGAGTGAAAGCATTTGTCGGAGGGAATGGGGCGGATGTCGCGGTTGAACTGCAGCTTGAGCGAAGGAGCTGCCGCGGCGAGCAGCAGATCGGGCGCGGCGAGCAGCAGGGCGGACAGGACAAACCACAGACGAGGCATGGGTAGGGTACGGGGTTTGGCGCTGGTATTTTCGGGGCTTTGCTTGGTGCAAACCTGCTAGTAGCCCCCTGGCGAGCCAAGGCTTGGGCTGGGCAGGGGCAGTCCGGCGGCGAGGTGGCGGTCGAAATCCGCCAGAATGCTCTGCGTGGCGCTGGTGCCCAATCGGGTGCAACCCAACTCGCGAACGCGCAACAAGCCGGCCAAGTCTCGCACCCCACCCGCTGCCTTGACCTGCACGGGGTCCTGCACGCTTTGCCTCATGAGGACGAGATCAGCCTCGGTGGCCCCACGGTAGTTGAAGTCGCCATTGGGCTGTTTGACATACCCGAAGCCAGTGCTGGTTTTCACCCAATCAGCGCCAGCGCTCTGGGCGAGTCGGCAGAGCTTGGTCTTCAGGGCGCTGGCATCAAGCCCCGCGCCGCCTTGGGCAAGGAAGTCATTTTCCAAAATCACCTTCACCTTGGCACCCAGATCATGGGCGGCCTTGCAGACCGCGCGAATGTCCTGCTCCACATAGTCCCAATCTCCGCTCATCGCCTTGCCAAGGTTGAGCACCATGTCGATCTCAACGGCGCCATCGCGGCAGGCCTGCTCGGTCTCCAGTTGCTTGATGGGTGTGGCGTTGCTGCCGTGGGGGAATCCCACCACACAGCCAACCCTGACGCTGCTGCCCTTCAGCCAATGCGCGGCCTGGGCCACGGCGTAGGGCTTGACGCAGACGGAGGCAACGCCCTCCCTCGCAGCGAGTTGGCAGCCGGCCTCAAGCTCGGCGTCACTAAGGGCCGGGTGCAGCAGGCTGTGGTCAATCATGCCTGCCAGATCCTGGCGCGAGGGTGAGGAGGTGGTCATCAGTTCATCATGCCATGACCACGGATGGGGTCAAAGGGAAGCCGCAGCCTGCGCTGGCATGGGCATGCCATAGGGCAGATCGTCGGGGAGAGGCACAAACTCACGGATCTTTTCCCACAAGCCTGAGTAATCCTTGGCAAGATCACCACTGAGGCAGTCCGTGAGTTCGCCAGCGGCATCCGGGTAGCGCATCACCACATCCTTGAAGGAGAACTTCGGGTCGTAGAAGGCATAGACGAGCTTGCGCATGTTCTCAATGCCCATGCGCATCTGCTTGCCGTAGTCCTCAAAGCGCTCGGGGCTGAGGTCGTTGTCGCGCAGTGCCTGAGAAATGGCGTCGCCTGCAAGCACCCCGCTTTTCAAGGCCAGCATCACGCCGCTGCTGAATACGGGGTCCAAGAAGGCATAGGCATCGCCCACCAACAGCAGGCCCTCGCAGCAGCCAAAGCGGCTGTGCTTGCTGTACTCGCTGGTGATCCAGAACTCACCTGTGCACTCGCCCTGGGAGAGATGCTCTTCAATCCAGCGGTTCTCGCCGATCTCGCGGTCAAACATGGCCTTGGGATCGCGCACGCCGTCGCGGCTGAGGTACTTGCCATCGGCCACCACCCCGACACTGACCAGGTCATCGTGCATGGGGATGTGCCAAAACCAACCCTTGTGCGGCAGGAAGGCCACCGTGGTTCCGCCCTCATCAATGCCGCTCTGACGCTTGCTGCCCTTGTAATAGGTCCACACCGCCACCTTGTTGAGGTAGGGATCGCCCACCCGCCAGCCCAGGCGATGCGAGGCGAAGGCCTCTTTGCCTGTGGCATCCACCACCAGTCTTGCCAGCAAATCCTGGCTCTGCCCGTCGGGGCCCTTGACGCGGACTCCGAGCACGCGGCCGTTGTCATCGCGCAGCAACTGCGTGACCTCCGTCTGCTCGCGCACCTCGGCTCCCTGGCTGCGGGCCTTGTTCATCAGCATGAGATCAAACTCCGAGCGCATCACCTGCCAGGTCTGCGCAATGCTGTCGCGGTCGTAGCGGTTGAAGAAATAGAATGGTTGAGTCTTGCTGCCGTCGGGCTGCACGAACTGCACGCTGTACTTCTTGGTGAAGTGCGACTTCTTGAGTTCGTCAATCAGGCCCAGACGATGCAACGGACCGTAGGTGAAGGGGATGAGGGACTCGCCGATGTGATAGCGCGGAAACTTTTCGCGCTCAAGAACCAGGACCTTGTGGCCCTGCTCGGCAAGAATGGCGGCGCTGCTGCTGCCAGCGGGGCCGCCGCCGATGACGATGACATCGTGAGTGGAGAGTTTCATGGGGGAGGGCTGATGTGCAGGATAACAAACGACGGCTGGGCTTATGCCAATGATCCAATTTTGATTGAAAATTGATACCGAAAGGGTATAAGAGAACGATTCCCTCGCACTACGGTGGGCTCGCTTCACCGGCCGCATTTTTTAGTTTTCACGGGCCCATCCCCAGCCTATGGGGTCAGCCTCGTTCTTATCATGACCAGCTCACGCCTTTTCTCCTCGGCCTGCCTTCTCGCCGCCGCTGTGTTTGCCCCCGGCCATCAGGTTCGGGCCTTGTCGGCGCCCAAGATCGACTTCCAGACCCAGGTGCGCCCCATCCTCGAATCGGCCTGCACCCATTGTCACGGCGCGGACAAGGACAAGGGGGACTTCCGCATGCACACTCTCGAGGACATGCGCAAGGGCAATGAAAACGGCCCTGGCCTCACCCCGGGCGACCCCGCCAAGAGTGCGATTTACACCACCCTCATCCTGCCTGCTGACGATGACATGGTCATGCCCCCAAGCAAGGAGGGCTTGTTGGATGCCTCGCAGATCCTGGTCATCAAGAGCTGGATCGAGCAGGGGGCAGAGTGGCCCAAGGGTGTGGTTCTTGGAGTCAAGCCGCGGATTGATTTTGCCAAGCACATCCAGCCCATCCTCGAGCAGAATTGTGTGAGCTGTCACAATCCGGAGAAGGCCAAGGGCGACTGGATTCTCACCACGCGCAAGCAGGCCTTTGAGACCGGCGAGAACGCGCCGAGCATCCTGCCCTTCATGGCGGAGAAAAGCGCCATCTACACCTCCACCGCCTTGCCTGCGGATCACGATGACTTGATGCCGCCAGCCAAGAGCGGTGGTCCGCTGAAAAAAGAGGAGATTGCGATGCTCAAGGCCTGGGTGGAGCAGGGCGCGGTGTGGCCGGAGAAGATCACGCTCAAGGCCAGGGCCAAGGAGGCTGTGGCCAGCAACAACCCTGACACCTTGGAGCTGGTCAAAAAGATTCACGCCCACATTGTGGCCACCTCAAAGGAGAAGGCTGCCGCTGACATGAAGCCCTATGAGGGCAAGGTGCCCAAGACCGGGGTGAAGTACAAGATGGTCACCATTCCTGCGGGTGAATTCACCTTGGGCACGCCCGATTCTGAAAAGGGCCGTGCTGACGATGAGGCCTCGGCGCAGGTGAAGATCAAGCCCTTCTGGATGGGCGCCTATGAAGTGACCTGGGATGAGTACGAGCCCTTCCAACTCACCAGCGATGGCCGCAACAAGGACGGCAGCCGCAAGGCCTGGAAGCCGACCGACAAGCCCGAGGATTTGATCTCGCAGCCCACGCCGCCTTATCAGCCGATGGACTTTGGCATGGGCCGCAATGGCTTTCCTGCGATCTGCATGACTCAGCATGCCGCCAACAAATACTGCCAGTGGCTCAGCGCGCAGACCGGGCACTTCTACCGCCTGCCCACTGAGGCGGAGTGGGAGTATGCCGCGCGCGCTGGAAGCAAGACCGCTTACTTCTTTGGGGATGACCCCGCAGGCCTGAAGGATTACGCCTGGTACTTCGAGAATGCCCCCAACTTCCAGTATTCTCTGGTGGGCAAGAAAAAGCCCAATCCCTGGGGTCTGTACGACATCTACGGCAATGTCTGCGAGTGGTGCCTGGACCAGTATCAGCCCGATGGTTTCAAGCAGATTGCCTCCCTTGGCGGCAATCAGTGGATCGGCAGCAAGACGCCCTATCCCCATGTGGCCCGCGGCGGCCATTACGATGATGATGCCGAGATGCTGCGCAGTGGGGCTCGCCGCTCCTCGGAGCCCGGCTGGAAGCAGCAGGACCCTCAGTTGCCCAAGTCCATCTGGTATCTCACCGACGCCACCTGGCTTGGCTTCCGCATCGTTCGGCCCTTGGAAATCCCAAGCGTCGAGGAAATGCACAAGGCCTGGAACAACGGCGTCGCCCGCGAGTAGCCGACGCCCCTTGTGGGGAGGTGCTGAAGTTTCAGCCGCAGGACCACAGGAGCCTTGTGCACCACCCCAGTTGCGGGCGTCGCCAGCGCCTATTGCAGGCTGGGCTGATGGCTCTTGTCTTGTGGCAGCAGGCGGCTCAGAGCCTCGCCAACCAAGTACAATGAGCCGCAGATCAAGCGGCTCTGGCCTGTGGTGGCGGCGAGAGCCTGCTCCAAGCATTCATGGAGATGCACGGGCCTTGGTTCGCCCTGCAGGGCCTTGAGTTCCTCGCGCAACTTGGAGGGCTCCGCAGCGCGTGGGCCAGGAAACTTGGTGAAGTGCCAGGACGCCGCAATTGGGCTGAGACCCTGCAGCAGGCCGGAGATGTCCTTGTCGTTGGCGGCAGCGACAATGAGATGAGTGCGCTTGTAACCGTGCAGTTGCTTCCAGGTGCCAGCAAGCACCAGGGCAGCCTCGGGGTTGTGCGCTCCGTCAAGCACTGTCAGCCCATCGTCGAGGAGTTGGAATCTGCCTGGCCACTGCACGCCTTGCAGGGCGTTTTGCAGGGCAACAGCGGGCAACCTGAAGCCCAGGGCACGCGTCGCTTCAATGGCCAGGGCTGCGTTCCAGCCCTGATGGGGGCCGACGAGAGCCATCGGGACCTCGTTGCCATCAATTGGGGCCTCGACCTCAAGCAGTGGGGCCTGCATTTGCGTTGCCTTGGCTGCGATGACGGCCATGGCCTGTGGGTCCTGCATGCCGGTAATGACGGGCACGCCAGCCTTGATGATGCCGGCCTTTTCAGCAGCGATCTTGGGTAGGGTATCGCCAAGGTGCTCCATGTGATCGAAGCCAATGCGGGTGATCACACAGGCCTGTGGCAGAATGCAATTGGTGGCATCAAGACGGCCACCGAGGCCGGTCTCAAGCACCACCCAGGGCAGGTTGCGCTTGGCAAACCAATCCAAGGCCAGTGCAAAGCTGATCTCAAAAAAGGTGGGGGCATCCAGCCAGTCGGCGACGATGGCACGAATGCGACCGAGGCCGTCCTCGATCTCCACATCGCTGATCATTCTCTCGCCGTCGCGGATGCGCTCGTTGAAGCAGATCAGGTGAGGTGAGGTGAAAAGGCCCGTGGACTCGCCGGCCTCAATGAGCAGGCGCTGCAACACAGCGCAGGTGCTGCCCTTGCCATTGGTGCCTGCCACATGAATGAAGCGCTGCCCGGCAGTTGGGAGATCCAGTGCCTGCAGCAATTTCTCGGTTCGCTCCAAGCCTGGGCGGATGCCGAACTGCTGGGTCTGGTAAAGCCAATGAAGATTCGGGCCCATGGAGATCAGGGACGGTGGGAGACAAAGCGGCGGGGATCAACTCCGCGCCGCTTGCCACGAGCAGGTTGCTCAGACCACCAGGGTTTGCTCGCGCGCTGGTCCAATGCCCAGAAGGCTCAGGCGTGCCTTGGTCAGCTCCTCGATGCGCTTGAGGTAAGACTTCGCCTTTTCGGGCAGGTCGCAGAAGCGCTTCATGCCGCTGAGATCCTGCTTCCAGCCGGGGTGGCTTTCGTAGATGGGTTCGCAGCGCTCGAGATCCTCGACGGTGCTCGGCGGGTATTGCAGGGTCTGGCCATCGAGGCGGTAGGCCGTGCAGATCTTGATCTCATCGAGTCCATCAAGACCATCCAGATTGGTGATCGCCAATTCATCGGCGCCATTGATCATCACGGCGTAGCGAAGCAGCACGGCATCGAGCCAGCCGCAGCGACGGGCGCGTCCGGTCGTGGCGCCAAACTCGCGGCCCATGTTGTGGAGCATGTCGCCAATCTCCTCGTTCTCGGTGACAAAGGGGCCGCTGCCCACGCGGGTGGTGTAGGCCTTGCAGACGGCGACCACGCGATTGATGAGGCGCGGCGGAACGCCAGAGCCTGTGCATGCACCGCCGGTGGTGGTGTTGGAGCTGGTGACAAAGGGGTAGGTGCCGTGATCAATGTCGAGGTAGGTGCCCTGAGCGCTTTCAAAGAGCAGGTCCTTGCCCTGGGCAATGGCCTCATGGCAGGCCACGGCGGTGTTGCAGATGAAGGGAGCAAGCTCCTCGGCAGCCTTGAGCACGGCGGCGACACTGGACTCAACATCGATGGGCTCGACGCCGCTGGCGACAATGAATTCCTGATTGGAATCGATGCGCAGGCGGAGCTGCTTTTCGAGTTCCTGTGGGCGGGTGAGCAAGATGGCGCGCAGGCCGTTGCGTTCCACCTTGTCGGCGTAGGCCGGCCCAATGCCACGGCCAGTGGTGCCAATGGCGTTGGCGCCACGGCGGGCTTCGCGGGCGCGGTCCAGAGCCTTGTGATAAGGCATCACCAAATGGGCCGTCTCACTGATGCGCAGGTTCTGCGGGCTGATGTGCACTCCCTGACCGCGCAGCTTCGCCATTTCCTCGAGCAGTCCCATCGGGTCAATGACCACACCATTGCCAATGATGCAGAGCTTCTCTCGCCAGAGGACGCCACTGGGGATGAGATGCAGGATGTACTTGGTGCCGTTGTTGATGACGGTATGACCGGCGTTGCTGCCACCGGCGGCGCGCACAACCACATCAGTTTTTTCAGTGAGGAAATCGACAATTTTGCCTTTGCCTTCATCGCCCCACTGGGCGCCGACTACGATGGTATTGGACATGGAGGGGGGAGGTGGCGGCCGAACAGCCGCAGGAGAGGGGGAGGGGTTGCCGGGTTGAGCCTGTTGGCCTCACCCGAGGACTTGGCCTGAAGCTCAGGCGCCTAGATTGAGAAAGGTCTGGATCGCGTAGCCAATGGCTCCCAGCCC
>JAURHS010000218.1 GCA_030833205.1 Prosthecobacter sp. | reverse complement strand
GGCGTGTCGGTCGACGATGTCCGAAACGGCATGGGCGAAGGCCGGGTACTCGGAGCTGATGCTGCCTTGGCGCAACGCATGGTCGATGGCATTGCGTCCTTCGATGATGTTCTGGCCAAGATGCAAAAGTCGGCCATCTCTCAAAAGCCACCAGGTGCTTCCCGGCTTGGCCAGGCCCGTGCAGCCCTCGCGCTGGTTTGAGGGGCCATTGCCCATGGTTTAAGCCCGCCATCGTCTTGACTTGCCACGTCTTTAGAAATTCCCTACAATCTCGCTACTTTTGTAGCAAAGACTTTTTGGAGGTGCTTATGGGCATGCCCGTTCGGATCGAATCTCATTTGTACGAGCTCGCCCGCAGCGAGGCTGCGGTCGAAAAACGCACCATTGCGGGTCAGATCGAATACTGGGCCATGGTGGGCCGCGCAGCGCTGGACAATCCGGATCTGCCCGTGACCTTCGTTGCCGAGTCTCTGGCTTCCATGGCCGAGCCTCGCGAACAGGCGACCCCGTTTATTCCACGCACCCGCAAGCAGTGAGCCAGCGCCGCTCATGACGTTTTCGGCCCTTCAGACCCGCCGCTTCGCACGCCAGTACAAGAAGCTGCACGACAACGTGGCAGCTGATGTGGATGCCGCCGTGGTAACGGTGTGCCATGCCCCTCGTGCGGGTGAGCGCAAGAAGGGCGACCTCTCGGATTTGTGGGTTCACAAATTCAAGAGCCAGGGCCAGCTGTACCTGCTCGGGTACACCTTGGATGAGAGCGTTCGGCTTGTCTATCTCGAGGCCATCGGACCGCACGAGAACTTTTATCGGGACCTCAAGCGCACCTGACTCGTCCCGCTCGCTGATTTTTAAAGGCCTCCGTTGAGGCCTTTTCCTTTGGTGCGACCCGTTGGTCGCACCTTAAACCGCCGCCCCGTGCTTGCCGCTTGGGCGGCTTTTTCATTTCTGGAGATAAACCAATGAGCAAGCAATTGCGTGAGCTTCAAGCTCGCAAAGCCACCCTGGTCAAGGACGCACGCGCCTTGACCGACATCGCTGCCGCCGAGCAGCGCGACATGAACGACGAAGAGGTCGCAGCCTTCGAAGCCCTCAAGGCCAGGATCGAAGCGGCATCAAACGCCATTGACCGGGAATCTGCCCTGATCTTTGAGGAGGCGCAGATGAACCACCCCTCTCAACTGACCACGGCTTCCTTGATCACGGTGGTGGATAACACTGCTGCCGATCCCAAGCACGGCTTCAAGAGCGTGGGCGACTTCCTCAAGACCGTGCGCCAGGCACAAAACCCCGGCGCTTCCATCGATGAGCGGCTGTTGATCGGATCGGGCCGAAACGCAGTGGCTCCTGCCACCTTCGGCAGCGAAGGTTCGGCCCAGGACGGCGGCTTTCTGGTGCCGCCTCAGTTCGCCCAGGAAATCTTCCAGTTGTCTCTGGGCGAGGACTCCCTGCTGCCCATGACCGACAACGTGGAGATCACGGGCAACACCATGGCCTTTCCCAAGGATGAGACCACGCCCTGGGGCACCAACGGCATTCGTGCCTACTGGCAGGGTGAGGCGGCTTCTGCCATCGGTACCAAGCCGGTGCTGGGCCTGTCGACCCTGCGCCTCAAAAAGCTCATGGCCCTGGTGCCTGTGACGGATGAGCTGCTGGACGACACCAATGCCTTGTCGACCTATCTGCCTGACAAGATCGCCACCTCCATTCGCTGGAAGACCAACGAGTCGATCCTGTTCGGCTCGGGCACTGGCCTGCCGGTGGGCTGTATGAGCAACGCCACCACGGTGACCGTGGCCAAGGAGTCGGGTCAGGCGACGCAGACGCTGTTGGCCCAGAACCTGGCCAAGATGATCTCGCGCCTGCCGCCCGGCTCATTTGGCAAGGCTGTCTGGATCGTCAACAACGACGTGCTGCCGGCGCTTTTCACGCTGACCCTGGGCAACTACCCGATCTACCTGCCCACTGGTGTCAATCCTGGAGGCATTCAGGTGTCGCCCTACGGCACGCTTCTGGGCCGCCCGGTGTTCGTCTCGCAACACGCCAACACGTTCTCGGGCCAAGGCGATGTGCTACTCGCAGACCTTTCCTACTACCAGACGATCACCAAGGCTGGTGGCATGCAAACGGCAACCTCCATGCATCTG
>JAURHS010000110.1 GCA_030833205.1 Prosthecobacter sp. | reverse complement strand
GGCCTGCGGCGTTGGTGGCGGAGAGGGTGGGATTCGAACCCACGGTGACCTTACGGCCACTTCGGTTTTCAAGACCGACGCGTTAAACCACTCTGCCACCTCTCCAGATGGG
The DNA here is from genome assembly GCA_030833205.1 of Prosthecobacter sp. Lineage (GTDB taxonomy): Bacteria > Verrucomicrobiota > Verrucomicrobiia > Verrucomicrobiales > Verrucomicrobiaceae > Prosthecobacter. The sequence continues at coordinate 11,604 of JAURHS010000110.1, read as the reverse complement.
GATTGGACCGGCGGGAGCTTAGGTCAGGTTGCGGGTTTCTGCCAGTGGAAGTTGTGGTCCGAGGGGCTTGGGTTGGGGGCCGGGTTTGGTTTGGACTGGGTTTGGTTTGGCTTCGGGTTCGAGTTGGAGTGGGCTGTGGCCCTCTGGGGCTCTGGGGCTCTGCTGCGCTGGTTGGTGGCGGGGCGGGAGGGGTTGGTGTGCAGGGCCTGGGCTTGGTCGGCCCAAAGGCCTGAATTGCCAAGGGCTGGGCTTGGGTGCATGCTTGCCCTTGGTCATGGTCAAGCCCTCAGCATCGTCCAAGGCATCGTCTGCGCGCTCTGCTTTGGGCAGGGGCAGGGGTGGGGCTGGTGCCGGGGCTTCCCCGGTTTTGGGGGCGGTTGCTGCGCTTGCCGCAGACCCGTTGGAGGAGGAGTTTTTGCAGTTCCTTGAGGTGGAGCGCCGCAGTTCGCCGCGCACGCTGGTCAACTACCGCCATGCGCTGCATCGCTTGCGTGGTTCTCATCCGGATTTTGCAGGTTGGGCGGCGATGCAGGCGCAGGATTTCCGGCGCTACCTGCTGGCTCTGGCCAAGCAGGAGATGGGGCGGGCGACGATTCGTCTGCACTTTGCGGCGCTGCGTTCCTTCTTCCGTTTTTTGATGCGGCGTCGGGGCTGGGAGCACAACCCGCTGGCCCAGGTTCAGTTGCCCAAGCAGGAAAAAAAGCTGCCTGTGGTGCTGACCGAGGCACAGATTGAACTGCTGCTCAATGCGCCTCTGCGCCTGCCGCGGGAGAAGCGTGCGCCGGTCTGGGGGCCGGCCCGGGATGCGGCCATCCTGGAGATGTTTTACTCCACCGGGCTGCGACTGGCCGAGTTGGCCTCCCTGAATGTCGAGGATGTGGATGTGCTTGGCGATTGCCTGCGGGTGATGGGCAAGGGCCGCAAGGAGCGTCTGGTGCCGGTGGGCGGGCCGGCCATGCGCGCGCTTTCCCATTATCGGCACCAGGCCGGGGTGCAGCAGGGGCCTTTGTTTTTGTCCAAGCTGCGGCGTCGCATCACCACGCAGGCCATTGGCGATGTGGTCACCAAGTACTGGCGCGCCTGCGGCCTGCCGATTGCGGTGACGCCGCACAAGTTCCGCCACAGCTTCGCCACCCATTTGCTGGACCATGGCGCGGATCTGCGCGCGGTGCAGGAGCTGCTGGGCCATGCCTCGCTGAGCACGACGCAGATTTACACCCATGTGTCCACTCAGCGCATGCGCCAGGTTTACGATGCCGCCCATCCAAGGGCCTGAGTGCCGCAGGAAAGCTGCCCGCTTCAAGCTGCTGATCCTCTGCGCTCTGCGGCTGCGACTGAAGCGGCACTTTGGCGAATCCTGGGGCTGGGCTTGACCCAAGGGGGATCAGGTGCTAGGTCTGGGTGTCTCACCGACAACGGGGGCGTTCCGGTTTCGACGGATTGTCTGCGCTCGGGGCGGCATGCCGAGGATGATTCGTTGGCCTCGTTAATCACCGAATCAAAAAAACAAACGCAAACTCTCCTGAGCTTGCTCTCGCGGCCTAAGCACCGCGACATTGTCTAAGTCACGCCTGGTAACTTAAACAATGCCACCACCGGGCTGGCTTCCTGATCGGGCGACCGGGTCGGAGGTGAGATTCAACAGGACGCTGGGCGGAAGGGATGCCGCAGGTTGCAGCCCCCCGCCAAGATCCAAGATCCTGCTAAGCATGTAGAAACTTCGGGTTAGGGCTTTTCGGACAGGGGTTCAACTCCCCTCGCCTCCACCATTTTCATTGAATCACCGGGCCGCGGGTCGGTTCGGGCGGTTGGTGCCATCCAACCTGGAGGCTGCGCTTTGATGCGTCTTTTATGCCCGGGTGATGGTTTCGTGCAGGTTGAGCAAGACGCGGGCGATGTGAGTCCAGGCGGCCAGGGTTTCGGCATTGAGCTCTGCCGGGGTGGGGGCGGCGCCATTTTGCAGCAGGGCCTTGGCGGCGGCAGGGTCGCGGCGGTAGTCGGCGAGGTGCTTGTCGAACAAGGCCTTCAAGGTGCTCTGCTCCTGCGGGCTTGGGGCGCGTTGCAGGGCCTGTTGCATGGCCCATTGCAGACCCCTGTTGACGGCTTCTGCGCCCTGCGTCCCAGAGGCTTTCAGGATGCCTTGGGCAAAGACCCGCGCGGCCTCAATGTAGGTGGTGTCATTGAGGAGGATCAGGGCCTGCTGCGGGATGTTGCTGCGATTGCGTTCGGCGGTGCATTCCTCGCGGCTTGGGGCGTCAAAGGCCATCATGGCAGGGTGCAGGAAGCTGCGTTGCCACCAGGTGTAGAGGCCGCGGCGGTAGAGGCTTTCGCCATTGTCGTTTTGCCATTCGCGGGTGGGGAAGTTGAGGTTCTCCCAGTACTTGGCGGGTTGGTAGGGCTTGACGCTGGGGCCGCCGATTTTGGGCACCAGCAGGCCGGCAATGCTCAGGGCGTTGTCGCGCACCAATTCGGCGTCGAGGCGGAAGGCGCTTTGCCTTGCGCACTCGCGGTTGTCGGGGTCGGCAGCCAGCAGTTGAGGACTGGCGTTGCTGGTCTGCTGGTAGCTGTGGCTGGTGAGGATGATGCGGATCATGTGTTGAAGATCCCAGCCGCTGTCCATGAATTCACAGGCCAGCCAATCGAGCAGGGCAGGGTGAATTGGCGGCTCGCCCTGTGCGCCCAAATCGTCGAGGACCTTGGAGAGGCCCGTGCCAAAAAACTGCTTCCAGAGGCGATTCATCACGGTGCGCGCGGTGAGCGGGTTGTTGCGCGCGACCAGCCATTGAGCCAGGTCCAGGCGGTTGAGTTCCCGATCCTTGGGTGGGGGCGGCTTGGGCAGATAGGAGGGCAGGGCGGCTTGCACCACCTCGCCGGATTCATCCATCCAGTTGCCGCGGGGCAGCACGCGCACGGTGCGCTTTTTGCTGTCGCTGACTGAAACCAGGCACTTGGGCAGGCTCTCGTAGTAGGCCTTGCGCTCGGCCTCGGCCCTGGCCAGCGCCTCGCGCTGGGGGCGGTGCAGGCTGCTTTCCTGCTCGAAGAATTGATCGAGTTGTTGGTTCTGGCGCGGGTTGCGCTTGGGGTTTTTCAGCAGGGCCAGGATGGCGGGCCCGTCCTTGATCTTGGCAGCTTCCTTGGCATCGCGGGCCAGCCACTGAGCCTCCCATGTCTTGCGGGCGGCGGCCAGTTCGGGTTGCAGTTTGGCCACGGCGGCCTTGGCCTGCGCCACCGCGCTGTCCAGTGTTGCGAGTTGCGCTTCCTGCTCGGCGCTGGCGATGAGCATGCCGTCCTCCCGCCTGCCGATGATGGGTTCCTTGATGTCGGCGAAGAAGGCGCCAAGGGTGTAGAAATCGCGGGTGCTGATGGGGTCAAACTTGTGATCGTGGCATTGCGCGCAGCCCGTGGTCTGGCCCATCCAGGCAGCGCCGACGGCGCGCACGCGATCGGTGAGCATGCGTTGCTCGTAGTCCTTGGCCTGCGCGCCGCCCTCCTCAGTGCTCAGCAACAGGCGATTGAAGGCCGAGCCGATGCGGCTTTCGCGGTTGGCGTCGGGCAACAGATCGCCGGCCACCTGCTCGAGGGTGAAGCGATCAAAGGGCTTGTTGGCATTGAAGCTGGCGATGACATAATCGCGGTAGGGCCAGACATTGCGCGGGTTGTCGCTGTGGTAGCCAATGGTGTCGGCAAAGCGCACCACATCCAGCCAGCCAATGGCCATGCGCTCGCCGTAGTGCGGGCTTTTCAGCAGCTTGTCCACCAGCCTGGCGTAGGCCTGGGGCGAGAGATCGGCCGACCACTTGGTCACTTCCTGTGGTGAGGGCGGCAGTCCCGTGAGATCAAAGTGCAGACGCCTGATCAGTGTGCGGGCATCGGCGCGTGGGGAGGGCGCAAGGCCGCGGGCCTTGAGACGCTGACCAATGAAAAAGTCCACCGGATGCTGGCCTGCGGGCACGGCTTGTTTGACCGGGGCCTCATAGGACCAATGCTGTTGGTAGTTGGCCCCCTGATCAATCCAGCGCCTGAGGATGTCCTGTTGGGCCGCGCTGAGTTTTTTGTGTGAGTCGGGCGGCGGCATGATTTCATCGGGATCCTTGGAGAGGATGCGGGCGATGAGCTCACTCTCTGCGCTTTTGCCGGCGACGATGGCCTTGGCGGCCAGCGCCTCCTCGCGCTGGTCGAGTCTGAGGTCGGCTTCGCGATGACTTTTGTCCGGGCCGTGGCAGGAAAAGCAGTTGTCGCTGAGGATGGGGCGAACATCGCGGTTGAACTCAATGCGGTTGGCGGCGCTTGGCGCCGGGCCTGCGGCGCTGAGATGGGGCGCAAGGAGCAACAGCAGGGAAGTGGCCAGTCTGGCAATCATGGGGATGGGAAAAGCTGCCTGCCTCAACGGGGCGGCAGCCTCTAATACAACGCAGAACGCAGCGATCTTCAGGGCATTGCAGCGTGCTTGGTCATTGGCCCGGCGCTGTTGGCTTGGTCAGGGCGCGCTTGAGCAGATTTTGTGTGATGCGTTGCACCCGGCGATCTGGGCCGTGGGGCCTGGAGTAATGGCTCCAGACGGGCATGTGTCCCGGGGGGCGGCTCATGGCTTGCGCCCACCAAATCGTGGAGGCATTGAAGATGAAGTTGCCCTTGGGCCCGTCAAAAATCACGGCCTGCCAATGCTGTGGGCGGTGCCCGCCCTGCCAGGCCGTGCCCTCGGCCAAAACCTGGAGACCGGGCAGGTCGGCTGGGGCATCGCCATGGTATTCCCAGCCGATGAGGCCTGGGATGCTTTCGCCGGCCTTCATGCCCGTGCCCTCAAAGGCCCAGTGATCCGGCGCGCTGCAGGTCCAGTCTCCACCGCCGTTGACCGGGTCAATGTTGCGCACGCCCATCAGGTAGCCTTCATCGGGGCCGCGCTCAGGATAGGGGCCGTACTGGGCCTCGCGTTTCACCGCATAGGTGTGTTGTCCACCGAAGGGTCCGCCGCGGAAGATGCGGCGGTTGGGTTGGCCCGCTGCATTGTCGGAGAAGGGCGTGACCCAGCAGACGCTGTTGCCGGAGAGAAAGAGCAGGTTGACGCCGCTGTCGCGCAATTTGGCCACCGAGTCGAACTGCCGCTGGTCCCAGTATTCATCGTGGCCGCTGCTGATGAAGGCGCGGCAGCGCAGGGCGCGCGAGGGCTCGAGCAAATCAGCGTTGGAGGCGTAGGTGACATCGTAGCCATGTTGCTCCAGCCAGTAGGCCAGCGGGAACTCGAAGCAGAGCCACTCGCCGCTGCCCACGGATTGTGGGTTCTCGTAAATCTGTGCGTACTTGGCGTAGGGCCGATCAAAGCTGACCATGGGCTCAGGGCCTTGATTGCCCTTGGGGTGGGTGTAGAGCGAGTCTTTGTCCGGCCAGCGATTGTAGGCCTGCCAGGTGTTGTCGCTGCACTGAAGGAGAATGTCGGCAGGGCGATCATCCGTGACGATGAAGACGATGTAACTTTGCCAGTAGGGCAGCTCAGGGCTGTCGGGCAGGGTGGTCAGGCGCGCGAGATAAACACCACTGACCCAGTCGGCTGGGATCTTCAGGCTGGTGCAGCTCTGCCACACACACTCGCGCAGATGCTTGGGGCCAAGTGCGGGTGTGGGCTGTGGTTTGCCCTCGAAGGGACCAAGCTGGGCGAGCTTGCGCGCGCCTCGTCCGCCGTAGTAGCCGCTGCGAAAGATTTCGAGGTGAAAGCGGCTGCTGGGCTGGGTGCTGACAAAGAACTGCAGCTCCTCTCCAGCCTTGAGGGATTGCCGCGAGGCGTAGCCCTCGATCAGGCTGCTGCGAAAGCCGCTGCCATCCAAGCGCATGCGCGTGAGCTGCCAGTCGAGGCTGCCCTCGCGGGCGTTTTCCTGTTCGATGAGATTCATGGGGGCTGCGGGCGTTTGCGCTTGGTCCTTCAGTGGCCGCTGAGCTTGCGGTGAATGTCGCGGGCCAGGGCGGGGTCGTCAGTGGTGATGCCGTCCACGCCGACCTTGATCAGGCGTTCCAGATCTTCAGGGCGGTTGACGGTCCACACGAAGATGCCCAATCCGGCGGCGCGCACCTGGCTGAGCATGGCCTTGTCCCAAGGGTAGCCATCGAGGCTGAGATCCAGGCCGTCGAGGCCGTCGCTTTTGGTGTCGGCGATGAGTTGTTGTAGGCTGGTCGGTGGGGTCTTGGTCTTGGCCGAGGCCTTGCCTGAGGCCAGGCGATAGACCTTGATCCATGGCAGGGCTTTTTTGGCGGCGGCGGCTGTTTCTCGGTTGAAGGCGATGATGACCCACTGCGCGGCGCGATCGCGCATGGGGTCGAGCACGCGGGTGATTTCAGGAATGACTTCCGGGCCGCATTTGATCTCGATGAAGAAGCGATGTTGCCCCTTGGGGAGGGTGGCCAGGGCCTGGTCCAGGGTGGGGATTTTTTCGCCGCGGAATTGGGGGGCTTTCCAGGAGCCGACTTCCAGTGCGTCGAGTTGGGCGCGGCTGCTTTTGGCGATGAGGAGTTTGCTGCCGGCGGTGCGCTGGGTGTCCTTGTCGTGGATGATGGCCGTCTTGCCGTCGGCGGTGAGGTAAACATCGAGTTCGCAACTGTCGCTGCCGTCCTTCCAGGCTTGGTTGAAGGCGCTGAGTGTGTTTTCCGGGGCCTTGGCGCTGGCGCCGCGATGAGCGACAATTTCAACCTTGGGCGCTGAGCATTGCACCAGCAACAGGGAGGCGAGCAAGAGGGCGAGAGGACGCATGGGAGAAAGGCTTGTTGGTGGGGTTGAGGATGCCGCGCGGGGGCCTGCCATCAAATGAGGATGCCGCGCACCACATTGCCGTGAATGTCGGTGAGGCGGTAATCGCGGCCTTGAAAACGGTAGGTCAGGCGCTCGTGATCCAGGCCCAGCAGGTGCAGGGCGGTGGCGTTGAGGTCGTGGATGTGCACAGGGTCCTGGGTGATGTTGTAGCTGAAGTCGTCGGTTTGGCCATGGCTGTGGCCTGGCTTGATCCCAGCTCCGGTCATCCACACGCTGTAGCAGCGCGGATGATGGTCGCGGCCGTAGTTGTCCTGCGTGAGTACGCCCTGCGAATACACGGTGCGGCCAAATTCACCGCCCCAAATGACCAGGGTGTCGTCCATCAGGCCGCGCTGGGTGAGGTCTTCCAGCAGGGCGGCGGTGGGTTGATCCGTGTCGAGGCATTGGCTGCGGATGCCGGAGGGCAGGTTGTTGTGTTGGTCCCAGCCGCGGTGGTAGAGTTGAATGAAGCGCACGCCGCGTTCGGCCAGGCGTCTGGCCAGGATGCAGTTGGAGGCGTAGGTGCCTGGAGTTCTGGAGAAGGGGCCGTAGCGCTCAAAAGTTGCTGCGGGTTCGTGGCTTAAATCGGCAAAGTCGGGCACGGCGGCCTGCATGCGAAAGGCCAGTTCGTACTGGTCCATGCGTGCCTGAATCTCCGGGTCGTGGCGCTTGGCCAGTTGCATGGCATTGAGGGCCTGCACATCGTTGAGCATGGCGCGGCGGCGATCGCGGTTGATGCCGGCGGGGTCGGAGAGGTAGAGCACGGGATCGCGGCCGCCGTTGAGTCGGACGCCCTGATATTTGGAGGGCAAAAAGCCGCTGCCCCACATGCGTTCGTGCAGGGGCTGCGCATTGGTGGGGCCGCTGGGCCGCGAGATCATGGCCACGAAGGCGGGAAGGTCGCTGTTCTCCGAGCCAAGGCCGTAAGCCACCCAGGAGCCGAAGCTTGGCCGTCCGCCGATTTGATGGCCGGTTTGCAGCAGGGTCATCGCCGGATCATGGTTGATGGCCTCGGTGTGCAGGGAGCGCAGGATGCAGAGGCGGTCGGCCCACCGTGCGGTGTGCGGGAGAAGCTCGCTCATCCACTGCCCACTTTGGCCGTGTTGCGCGAAGTTGAAGACGGATGGCGCAATGGGAAAACGCTTTTGTCCAGCAGTCATGCCCGTGAGGCGCTGGCCTTGACGCACCGAGGGCGGCAGGTCCTTGTCGAATTGCCTTTTGAGGCCGGGTTTGGGGTCGAGCAGGTCAAGCTGCGAGGGCGCTCCAGCCTGAGTCAGGTAGATGATGCGCCTGGCCTTGGGGGCAAATGAACTTTGGGCGCGGGCCAGGGACAGGGGATCGCAGAGTGAGGCCAGAGCCAGGCCCTTGAGCCAGTCGCGGCGGGCAAAGGCTGCGGGGCCGCTGGGCTCAGGGTTTGCAGAGGGTTTCATCGAGGTTGAGAAGGGTGCTGGCCAGCAAGGTGAATGCAGCCTGTTGGGCGGGATCCAAGCCCGATGGGTTGGGCGATTGGCCGTTTTCCAGCAAGGCCTTGGCGGCCTTGGGGTCGGTGCGAAAATCGGCGAGGTGGCGGGCGTGGGCTTGTTCGAGAAGGTGCAGTTCCTGTGTCTCAGGAGTGCGCGCCAACAGCCATTGAAATCCTGCGGCAATGCGGCCCTTGGTGTCGGTGGCGGCGGCCATCATGCGCGCAGCAAGGGCGCGTGCGGCCTCGACATAGGTGGGGTCGTTCATCACATTGAGGGCCTGCAGTGCCGTGTTGCTGCGGCTGCGGCGCATGCTGCAGGTTTCCCGCAGGGGTGCGTCAAACAGCAGCATGGCAGGGTGGGGCACGCTGCGCTTCCAGTAGGTGTAAAGGCTGCGCCGATACAGATCGCTGCCGCTGCCCATCTGATAGGTGGCTTTGGGGTTGTCGCGTTGGGCGACGATTTGTTCGTAGAGGCCAGGAGGATGGTAGGGCTTGACGGCGGGGCCGCCGAGTTGCTGCACCAGAAGCCCCGCTGCGGCCAAGGCTTGATCGCGGATGACTTCTGCGGCGAGGCGATGTCTTGGACCGCGACTCAGCCAGAGGTTTTCAGGGTCGAGTTCGCGCCTGGCTTGGTCTGCGGGTTGCAGCGAGCTTTGGCGATAGGTGGCGCTGTTCATGATCAGGCGGATCATGTCCTTGAGGTTCCAATCGCGTTCCTGAAAAGTGGCTGCCAACCAGTCGAGCAGTTCCGGGTGAGTGGGCGGATCGCCCTGCGCGCCGAAGTCCTCGGCGCTGCGCACAAGGCCCTGGCCAAAGAAGTGTTGCCAAAGACGATTGATGGCAACGCGCGCGGTGAGCGGGTGTTGCGCACTGACCAGCCAGCGCGCCAATCCCAGACGATTGGCAGGCAGAGTGGATGGCAGTGGCGGCAGGGCCGCTGGTGTTGCAGCACTGACCTGTGCGCCTGGCTTGTCGTATTCGCCGCGCATCAGGATGAAGGTGGGGCGCATCTCGCGCTGTTCCTCCATCACCAACGAGGTGGGGATTTCTGCGCGCGCGGTGCCGAGTTGGGTTTGTAGTGCCGCGCGCTCATCGTTGAGGCGGCGGAACTGCGGCTGTTGCGCGAGATGGGCCTGAGCGAGGAGTCGCTTGTGCGCGTCGTTGCGTTGGCTGGGCTTGAGGGTTGCGGCAGCCATGACCGCAGGCGCAGCGATCTGGGATGGCGCTGAGGTGCTGTACTCAACTTTCCACTGTGTGCTGCCTGAGGCCTGCTCCACTCCCAGGATGATGGCGAGTTCACGGCCCTGGCGCATTGACTCCACTTCAAAGATCATTTCGCGCGGCTCGGCCTTGCTGAGGGAGAGTGGAGCGCGGCTGCGGCGGTCGCCGTCGAGAAGTTTGCGCTGGCCTTCATCCAAGGCGCGCAGCTTGCCGCCGCGCAGGGTCAGTTCACTCCATTGCAGGCTGGCGGCAGGATCGACGGTGCTGCAGGTCAGGCGCAGCGCGGTGATGCTCTGCGCGGGCAAGGGCAGGCTGATCTCGATGGTATTGGCGCGGGTTTCCTGTGGGCCGATGAGGACGAGGTTGTCCTTGAGTTGCGGCGGTTGATCACCTCCCTTGGCGCCTGCAGGCTTGAGCCCCTGCCAAACTGCGGGCCTGGTGATCAGGGACTCGGCCCATGGTTCCCAGGGCAGATTTTCCATGGCCTTGAGCGCAGCGCCATTGGCCGCAAGTTGCTCCTCGAGTTTGCTGATTTTGGCCTCGATGGCTGGCGCTGGCAGATTGATGAATGGCGGCGCATTGGTGCGCACCGGATTGGAGTAAATGCCCACGCCGCGCTCGGGCACATTGTGGAAGAATGCCTTGAGCGCGTAGAAATCGCGCTGGGTGAAAGGGTCGTATTTGTGGTCGTGGCAGCGGCAACAGCCAAAGGTCAGGCCCATCCACACGGCGGCAGTGGTTTCCACGCGGTCCGCGGTGTACTGCGCCAGAAACTCCTCGGCAATCACGCCGCCTTCCTCATTGAGCATGTGGTTGCGATTGAAGCCGGTGGCGATGCGTTGATCCAAGGTGGGATTGGGCAGCAGGTCGCCGGCAAGTTGCTCGATGGTGAATTGATCAAAGGGCAGATTGGCATTGAAGGCCCGCACCACCCAATCGCGCCAAGGCCAGAGTTCGCGGTCGCGGTCCACCTGATAGCCGTTGGTGTCGGCGTAGCGCGCCGCATCCAGCCAGGATACGGCGAAGTGCTCGCCGAATTCCGGCTTGGCGAGGAAGTAGTCAATCATCTCTCTGGGACGGGATCCATCGCCAAAGCGTTGCTGCTCGGCCGGGGTCGGCGGCAGGCCGGTGAGATCCAGGGCCACTCGGCGCAGTAGGCTTGGGCCATCGGCGGCAGGGGAGGGCTTCAGGCCGCGCCGTTGGAGGGTGGCGCCGACCAAGTCATCAATGCCCTGACCCTGTACTGGTTTGGCGATGGCCTTGAACGACCAGTGGGTGTCGTAGTGAGCGCCGGCCTGCACCCAGGCTTTGAGCGTGTTTGCTTGCGCCGGACTGAGCCTTTTCAAGGCTTTGGGCGGCGGCATGACCTCCTCAGGATCATGGCTTTCCAGCCGCCTGATGAGCTCTTTGCGGTCGAGTTGACCGGGTTGATCCAGTCTCAGATCAGCCTTGCGCGCGGCGGCATCGGGGCCGTGGCAGGTGAAGCAATGCTCGGAGAGCAGGGGCCGCACCTCACGGTTGAAGTCAGGGCCTGCTGCGGCAAGAAAGGCAGGCAGGCAGGCCAGCAACCAGAGGCAAGGGCGCGGGATTAGGGTGGCCATGATTTCGATGACCAAGAGATCGAGTCGAAGCGGGGAGATGTTTCGCCACTTCGTCCTTCAGGCCGAGATGCAGAGCAGAAGAGGCTAAATCTTTAGTTTTTTAAGAATTTTTCTTTATTTTGTGGTACCCTTATCAGCGATGGGGATGGTTTTAGGCTGCTTGCGTGCGAATTTATTGTAAATAGCTGAACGATAAGGTTCTATATTATTTTTCGTCTGAGAAGTCGCGGTAAGGCAACAGCTTGGGCTGGCGGAAACTGAATCGAGCTGGCTGCGCGGGGCAAGGCCTCGGCGATGGAAGGTCCTGGGGGCATGGTTTTGGCCCCAGGGTTTGGAGAGTCTCAAGGCGTCAAAATCGCTTCACGATGAGGAATTTTAGGCTTGGAGGCGGCAAGGCTGATGTGGTTAGAATGCGGTGAAGCATGAGCGGCAGCTCCCAACCCTCTGTTCCGGTGAATGCGGACTGCGCTGATTCCTTGAGTCGCGAAGGTGTTACCCATGGTTTTTTCCAACCTCCAGCCATGGCTCAAACCCCGAGCCTGAAG
>JAURHS010000053.1 GCA_030833205.1 Prosthecobacter sp. | reverse complement strand
TGTTGGTGGCATTGTTGGTGCCAAGACTTAGTGTCACCGCCTGTGCGGTCACCGTACGCGCCTCAATTTCCGTACCGCCGCGGGCAAAGTTGATGGTTCTACTGCCTGCCCCTGCATCAGTTCCGTAACCGACCGAGACTGCCGCCGAACCGCCAGTTTGGATGAAGCTGCCACCGCCGAAGGTAAAGTTGCCTTGGTTGCCAAACCTGGCGACATTTTGGTTGCTGCCGCTGAAGTCAACAATCACCGTACCCCCTGCAAGCTCAAAGGTGTGAGTGTCACTGCCTGAGGCGACTGAGGTATTGCTCAGGCGCAGCGTCCCGCGACCCACCTTCTGCAGGTTGTTGCCATTGAGGCGCATGTTGAGGTTCACCTCACCTCCGCCCATGGCGTAGAGGCGCACACCTTTGTCCAGGCTCAGGGTCCCAGTTCCCGTCCCGTAAGTCACCACACCGCTACTGTTGAGGCCGCCCATCCAGGAGGTACTGCCCGCAGCCACGCGCCAGCTGGCCATGTTGAATACCTGTCCGGGACGCATCATGAACAGGGAGGTGTTGCCAACGCCCGCAAGATTGAAGCCATGCAGGGAGGCACCGCCGTTGTATCCGTTGTTGAGGATGTCCGTCACGCCATTGGAGTCCGCATTGGGGATCCTGCTGATGGCAGTGTTGGTCCAGAAGCCAGTTCCATCCATCCCCGGCGCAGAGGGGTCATAATCAATGTTGAGCGTGCCGTTGTTGATCAACAACCTGCCCGCTGCGTTGTACTGACGCTCCATCGTGACATTGAGTTGCTCATTGCCCTCAATGATGAAGCGCAGCAGTTGGTTCTCATTGGTGATCGTGCGATCCACTCCAGCATTCGGGCCCACCTTGAGGACATCTCCCGTGCGCTGCGTGCTCACCATGTTCGCAACAGGAATCGGGTTGCCACTGGCATCGGCCATGTCGCCCACCTGTCCGCGCAGGAAGATGTAGCCATTTCCTGAGCCGTTGGTGGAGATCACCCGCGAGTCAACGGCGTGAACATCCTCGCTCACCGCATTCGGGGCCAGAATGGTGCCGTTGGCAGAGAGCCGACCGGCAAAGATGTCACCGTTGAGGATCAGGGTCGCATTGCCGCCCGCAGCCAAGTATGGCACATGCGTGGGCTGCGCTGCCGCATCCAGGTTATCCACCACGACATCCCCGAACCACTGGGTCAGATCTGAGTCTCCGCGCAGGGCGTATTGCGCCCCCTGGAGCACGCCGACATAGACATTTTTTGGCGCCGCCGCGGAGCCCACGGTGATACCGGTCTGTCCATAAAGGCCGCCCACCCCCTCAACCTTGACATAGTTCGCCGCTCCACCTTGGCCCAAGGCGTTGATTCCCGCGCGCGCCACCAGCAGACCTTCGGAAATGGTGGTGGGTCCGCGATAGGAGCTGGCTGCATCAAGGAACAGATTGCTGACGCCCGTTTTGGTGATGCCCGCTGTCCCTGCGATGTTCGAGCGGATGAACATGTTGGCATTGGCAATGGCGCCATTTGTCAGGTTCAACATGCCCCCCTGATGGTTGATGATGCCCTCGCGGTTGCCGAAGTCCAGGGTGCCGCCAGCAATCAGGAAATCCGTGCTGTGCGCGTTGCCGACGCGGAAGTAGCCATTGCTAACCATGCCAGAGGTGATTCGCAGCGTGCCATCCACGAGCAGCCAGGAGGCCAGGGGTTGGCTGGGATCCAGAAGGTTGCCCGCAGCATTCAAATCGCTGCCCACATTGTTGGCCATGCTGTCAGAGAGAGGGCCGAACCGCAATGAATTGATCACGGCATCCTCGCGGACGATGCCGTAGAAGTCGTTGAGGTTGACATTGAGGTTGCGTCCGCTGACGCTGTCAATAATACCGTCGCTTGGCACGAAGTATTCGCTGTCATCCAGCGGCCGCAGCTTGTCGCCGTCGAGGGTCATGAAATGGCTGCCGGCCAGCGCCTGCAGGTTGCGGCTTTGATTGTACAGATCGGAGACATTGCCGTTGTTGAAGCCCAACTGACGCAGGTCATCAGTGATGCCGTGGGGAATGATGCCCCCGAACAAACCAGCAACCACACGACGGCCGGCTCCCTGGGAAGCCCCGACCATATCAATGCTGGAGCCACCAACATCGCGTAGCGTGACTGTCACTCCATCCGCACCAGGGTCCACCAGGCTGCCGAAGGACGAGGAGACATCGAGATCGCGCAGCCGCAGCACCGAACCGGGGTTGCGTTCAATACGCCCAATGGTCAGGGCCAGCGGTGCGCCCGATTGATCCGCGGGCAGCAAATCAATCATGTTGGTACCTCCCGTCAAACGCAGCACGCCCGTGCCATCAGTGTGCCCGCCGATGACTTCTGATGTCGCATGATCGGGGTCATTGCTTCCGATGATGCGCAACCACCCGTGTTCCATGTTCAGCTGTGCGGAGTCATTGATGCGATTGTTGTTGTTGCGAAGTGGACTGCCGCCACTGAGCATGGAGCTGGCATCGAGGCGATTGCTGTTGTCGAGGGTCAACAGGCCACGGCGCTGCAGATTGATCACTGAGGTGCCTGTCACAGATCCCGTCGGCCCTGAGAGAGTGACCCCGAAGTCCTCCCAGCCTTCCGCATCCCCGTAGGTGCGGTATTCCACCCCGTTGACCAAGACCGAATTGGACTGCCATGCCACCGCGGAGGTGCCAAAGCGCAGCACATTCATCGCGCCAGTGAAGGTGTTGTTGTTGGTCAGGCGCAGCTCGCGGTAGCCAGTCTTGGAAAAACCGCCCGCCCCACTGATGACCCCATTGACGATGAGCTTGACCTGGATGTCTCCTGTCAGGTTGGACTGCGCCATCACAGAGTTATTTGCACCTGAGGCTTCAATTTGAATCACATTGCGGCTGGCATCGCCCTTGAGCAAAATTCCACCATCGAGGAAGGTGCGGGGGTTGGGGATGGTGTCGGTGCCCACATCAATGTAATTCACGCCGCCATTGGCAGCTGCCGTGGTGCCATCGAGTTCGATGCTCACCGTATGGCGGCTGTCCCAGTTGCGATAGAATTGCAGACGGCTGCCCACGATTGGTCCTGGGCCACTGAAGCTATTGGTGATGTCCATGAGGCTTGGTCCCGAATAGGCAACACGGATGCCATTGGTGACTTCGTTGCTCTTGAGCCCAGCCCACAAATCCTCGGCGCGTACCGCCGTATCGGCCTCAAGCCTCAGCATGCCCTCCACCACATCAATCCGGTTCAGCGAACTGGGCAGGCCACTGACCAGATCCAAGAACCGGGGCTGGTGCAGCACAACGCCATCCTGGGCACGGCTGCCCCTCACCGTAAGCACTCGGTTGTTGCCCGTGATGGTGGGGAAGACGCGGGTAAAGGCCCCGTCCAAAGAGGAGCCACTGAAGGGGTTGATGTCGTAGGCACCGAGGTCCAAGCGCGACCCGTTTGCAGTGCCACCACCACTGAGCGTGGCATCGGCGTCCATGACCAAGTGCGAGAAGGTACCAGTGCCCGAGGCATTGACCAAGGCTCCGGCCCCTGCAAAGCCCGTTCCGCTGACCTTGAACACTTTGCGCAGCGCCGAGGGGTCATCTGAATAGTTCAACCCCTGCCCACGCAGATCCACCGTGCCACCATTGACAACCACCTCGTTGCCAAGCCCCACGGCACTCAGGGCTCGAGCATTGGCGACGCGCAGCGTTCCAGCATTGACCATGATTTGACCGCTGAGGGTGGGGGTCAGGTTGTTGGTCTGGTAACCGTCGAGGGCGCCCACAAAGTTATTGCCCGAGAGGGTGAGGAACCCGTTGCCGGTCTTGGTGAAACCAGCACTGCCGTGGATGAACCCGCTGAGGGTGATCGCGTTGGCATTGTCCCTGCGGGTGGCTGCATCAGGCAGGGCCGGCGTGTCCACCAGAAACCCCGTAGCACCGCCGGCGGTGGTGTTGTTCAGGGTGAGGCGACCAGAAAGCGTGCCGTTGCTGAAGGTCGCGCCATTGTTGATCGCGCTGAGTTTCGAATTTGCATTGAAGGTAATCCATTCATTCACGCTGTTGGCACCGCCAAAAAACTCCAGGGAGGCCCCCGCGTTGATCGTGGTCACCCCTCGCTGATTGCCCAGGGCGTTATTGTTGCCTGCGATGCTGAGGCGACCCCCGTTGACAACGATGTCGCCAATCCAGTTTCCGCTGTCTTCGTTGAGCAAGAAGGCCGAGGTGTTGGCTGCATCGAGCACCAGATTGCCTCCGCCAACAAAGGCCCCCGCATCGTAAACCAGGGCTGGATTATTGACCTTGATCCGGAGCTCGGCTCCCTGACTGAGGCTGACTGGAGCTCCAGTGCCACCTGAAAGCACATGATTGGCCGAGGTGGGCGCACCATCCCCAACCTGTAGCATGCCCTGCTGGAGATTGACTCGGCCAGTGAAGGTGTTGGCCGCCATGAGAACCAGGGTTCCATTGCCCGTCTTGGTTATGCCCTGGGCATTGGCATTGTTTTGAATCACGGAGGAAACCGTGGTCGGTGAACTGGAGTAGGTGTGGAAGACCGTGTCCAGATTCGTGGCGTTGCTCAAGCGCTGGATGGCAGCGCCAGAAATGGTGACTGCACCTGCGTTTGGGGTGATCAGAATGCCGCCCTGCTCAAGGTGCAGCGTACTATTCAGGGTCAAGGTCGTGGCGCCTGCCTGATTGAACCGCAGGGTTTGGGCAGAGAGAATGCCGCCGGAGGGAGCCGTGGCGGTGACATTCGACGCCACCACATCCGTGTTCGTTCCAGTGCTTCCCGCGCCGCTGAGCGCATTGAAAGTGGTGGTGGCGGCTCCATTGTTGTAACTCTTGGCCGCAAGTGCGGACATTGAGCCCACGCGGGCGATGTAGGCGTTGCTGCCGCCAGCCGTCAGTGCGATGGCCGACCCTGTCGGCGTCGTTGCCAACTGGAAGGTGGAGCCGGAAGAGTTGATCACATAAAAGGCGTTGGTTGGTGCCGTGATCGAGGCGGATGGCGGTGCGAAAAAGAGCGCCGGAAAGCGCACCATCGTTCCATTGGCGACTGAGCCGCTTGCCATGGTGAAGAGGTTGGTCCCCGTTGCATATGTGATCAACCCATTGCCACCCAAGGCCTGTTGCGAGGGGTTGGTACTGATCACCGCACCAGTCACCGCGGAGGTGGCTGAGATTGCCGCACCGCCCAAGGTTGCAGCGAGGCGGAAGGTGGTGGCAGTCGTGCCGACGGCGTAGTAGTCAGTGTGCGCAGTAAAGGGCGTTGGGGGGTTGACGAGGAACCGCACGGGCGTTCCATCGACGATCACCAGCGGGTGCGGGATGGTGAAATTGCTGTCTCCATTATTGATGTTCAACGCCGCACTCAAGACCACCGGGGTCGTTGTGGTTCCTGCATTGATTGCAGTTCCTCCCAGTGTCGCAGAGATCTGGAAATTGAACGCGTTGGCGTTGATCACGAAGTAATTCGTGTTGAGGGCTGTGGAGCTTGGAGCGTTGGCAAGGATCCGGATGACAGTTCCATTGCTGAGGGCATATCCCTCGGGCATCGGGAAGGTGCCCGCTGTTGCCACATTGACTGAGGTCGCGTTGACACGGTTGTCATCGCGCGATGCCCAGTCCCGCGAGTTCACCGTGGCATACCCGCCGAAGATGTTGTTGTTCGCAGTGGTGGTGGCATACACGGTTGGCGGCGCATAAATCAAGTTGCTCGCGAGGGCAATGCTCACGGGGCTTCCACCAACCGCAGTGGCAAGCTGAAAGTCTGTAGCCGTCGCGTTGACCACAAAATAAGTCACACTCGTTGAAAGCCCGGAAGTGCTTGCCCCAGTGATTCTAATGGGCATGCCATTGGCGATGAACAATGTGCTTGCAAGCGGGATCCGGTTGGCAACGGTAACATTGGTGGTCGTGCCCACGGTGAAGGTCTGTGCCGTGGTTCCCCCAACAGCGGTCACCAATTTGAAGGTGGTTGCAGAGGGGCTGAAGACGAAATAAGTGGTTGTTGCACTGAGTCCATTCGGAGGATTGATCGGGAATGTGATCGGCGTGTTTGCTGCCAAAGGGGGTCCTGCACCCAGCGGAATTGTATCCGCGGTGATGATATTGACGGGGCTGCTGAGAACTGGTGCCTGGCTGGCGTTGCTAAAAGCAAGCCCCCCTTCTGCCAGGTTGAGGGTCCCATACCCATTGGCCGAACCATCAACGGCGCGAGTCAGCGTGTTGCCGAGGTTGAGCGTCGAATTTCCAGAACTTCTCACAATGCTGTTGGCACCTTGGCCAAGGGTGAGGTCATTGACCGTCTCCGCGTGAGAACCGCCAGCCAATTCGATGCGCCCACCAGCAGCACCGGCGAGGTAAGTTTGAATGGTCACATCGCTGTCCTGCCCAAGCATGTGCGCCCAGCCATTGCCATCGCGCCAACCCAAGGTCAGGTTGTTGGCATCCGCCAGCTTGCTGGTGTTGTTGATGCCGTAGTTGAGCTGCAACACGCCATTGGTCACTGAGGTGCCGCCGGTGTAGGTGTTGCTGCCGGTGAGCACCTTGGTTCCTCGATCGGTGAACCACAAAGACTCGGTACCCGTCGTGCCGGTAATGGCACCATTGATCGTCAGGCTTGATCCACTATCGGCTCCCACCTGGAGACGGGCATTCGAACCAGCGAGTGCAACGCCACCATTCCAAACGCTGTTGCCGCCCGTTGCCGCCAGAGAGGCGCCGTTGACACTGTTGGTGAGGTTCTCCCCGGTAATGGTGCGGCTTCCAGAGAGCAGAAGTCCGGTATTTCCGCCGGGGATCGTCGTCGCTCCAGGGAAGGCTGCGATGTTGACCACCGCGCTGGACCCGCTGCCGCCTCGACCCAAGCCAAGATTATGCTCGATGGTCAGGGTGCCGCCGCCAATGTTGCCAACGCCGGAGAGGATGTTGACCTCGCCCGTGAAGTCGTTTGCAGCGCTGAGAACCCACTGGCTGCCCTCGGTTTTGGTCAGGCTAAAGACCCCGGTTCCATTGTCCACCAAGCGCGGCGCGAAAAGATTGCGCCCCAGATTCTGACCGCGAAGCATCAGGGTGGTGGGTTGATTGAGGCTGGTGAAGGCATTGAGGTCAGCAGTGCTGGTGAAGCTCAGCGTAGGCACGACCCCACCCTGCACCACCCCATCGGCCCAAATTGCCGCGGGCGCAGTGGAGGTGTTGGTTGCCGCCAAGGTTCCCATGGTGAAGAGGCGGTCTGTGCTGCTGCTGCCGTAGCCAATGAAACGCAAACCGCCGCTTCCTGCGCCTGTGTTGATCACCAGGTTTGACGCAGCGGCAGAGGCCTGCCCGATGCTGCTGGGGGAGCCGCCATTGGCCAACACAGTAACATCAATGCGATTGCCCACCGCCGAGGCGGCCGTGAGGATGGAGGTGGGACCAGTGTATGTGTTGAGATTGGCAAAGGTGCTTACGCGGGCGTTGGCGTCCATGCTGGTGCGCACCACTCCGCCACTGCCACTGATGACGCCGCTGAAGACCTGAGTGGCATTGCGCATGGTCAGGACCGTAGAGGCGCCATCGAGGATCAGGGAGGAGCCGATCCCCGCATTGTTGCCTCCGCTGGAAAGGCCGCCAATCGTCTCGCTGCTGCGCAGGCGGACCGTGGACAGAGTCGTCAAGCCACCCGCGGAGGTGACACTGCCATCGGAGCCTGCATTGCTAAGCGTGAGCACCGCATCATCGTTGATCAGACTGCCGCCAGCCAGATCGAGGTAGCCGCGCGCCACAGTGACGCCGCCGGTGAAGCTGTGCCCCGTTGTGGAGCTGATGATCCACCCTCCTGGGCCTTCCTTCGTAAGGGCCGCCACACCGCCGCCGGCGAGCGCGTTGCGGAAGGTGCCGCTGACTCGGCTAAAGCTGCTGTCCAACGGAGAGCCATTGACATCAAAAGCCCCCATTTGTGTGCCGCCCAGAACCCAGGTGTGGGTGTTGCCCACATTGCCGTTGGTCAGACTGTTGATTCCTGAATAAGTCTGCGCTTCGAAATTGCCCTGAAGCACCACGGGCCTGCTGCCGAGATTGAGAATTGCCCCCTGACCGTCACCCCCACTGTAACTGCGGTTGTAGGTGATGTTTGAACCAAGAACTGCCGGCAAGGGATTGGCCGTGTTGTCATTGAAGACCAGCGTCCCACGGTTGCCGGCGAAGCCTCCTTGGTTATCGCCACCACCAAAGATGTCGTAGCGTCTGCCGTCGCTGCCATTGGTGCTGAAGTCAATGACCCTTGGCACACTCATGTTCCCCATCAGCCCCGTGGTCTCGTTTCCGAGCTTCAGGTCCCCACGCAGTTCCAGCGTGCCGAGGGTGATCGTCAGTCTGCCGCTGAAGTTGTTGTTGGGGTTGGTCAGCGCCCACCAGCTGGCGCCATGTTGGTCGTGGTTGTCGAAGCCGTTGATTCCGTCGCCACGAGGGTTGATGGTCAGACTCAGGTTGCCTTGCGCTTCATTGATTACACCGGCCACCTCGTTACCGAGGATTCGCGTATTGCCATCATAACTGATGGCGTTCTGCTGCCCGTGCAGGATCAGGGTCTTGTTCGCTGAGGAGGCAAAGTACTTCAGTCCTTGAGCGTCCTCGTTGAGAATCTGGTTGGAAATGCCTCCCAAGCGCAGTGGCACGATCCCGTTGGCGCCAACACGCAGCGAGGCCACCTTGGAGGCGTCCTCAAAGGCAAACCTGGTGTTGGAGGCAAAGGTAATGTTCTGATTGAGGGTCACGACATAGCCTGCTCCGCTCGGAGCGATGCTATTGATCTTGGTGCCGGCAGGCAGAAGCCCGCCTTCGATGGAGACTCGCATGTCCACTTCAAGCCCACCCACATCGGCAAGCTGAATCTGATTGGTGCTGGCCCCGGATTCTGTGGTGGTTTTGACATAGGCAACACCGCCCGAGGTGAGATTGAGGGTGCGCTGCTCAATGGCTTGCGGTTCGGCTGGCGAAGGCCCGTAAAGGCTATTGAAGGGCTGACTGCGATCCATGCTGACATATTCGATCCCCACCGGCAGAGGCGTGCTTCCATACGGAACCTGGACGCCGAGACTGATCACATCTCCGCGCCCGAGGCTGCTGCTGGAGATTTGTCGGTTGCCGTCCCTCGTGCCGGCGAGATCGTTGACTCGGGCAATCACCTGCTGAGAGGTTGAACCAATGATCGTGGAGGCCATCTCATTGCGGCCATTGAGGAGGTACCAGGCAGTGCCACCAAGGGCATCAAGGCGCAACTGACCCGCAGGATAATTTTCGAGATTCTCCTTGGCCACAATGTCTCCACTCAACACATGGTTGATGTTATCGTTGAGTGTCAGCGCGCGCAGGCCCCCATCGTTGCCTGGAATGAAGATCCGCGAGCCCTTGGCGGCGTAGATGCCCCCAATGATTTCATCGTAAAGCAGCTCCAATCCGCCCTTGCGCATGATGTAAAGCCGCGAGTCATCCTGAATGGCATCGGGAACCAGGCCTGTGTTGCCGGGATCCGCGTCGAAGGAATGGAGGTGCCCCGTCACCAGCCTACCGCTTTGAATGTATGCCGATTCCCTGCCAACAAGGCCGGCATTCGTGATGTTGGTGAATCCCTGATAACCACGAATGATGGTTCTGGAGTTGGGGTCTGCATTGAAGACATAACCAAGCCCTCCTCCCACCAACCTGCCCTCGATTTCTCGTGTCATGCTCCGGGCCACCAGGTTGGGCAGCACCACAGAGGCGCCTGGCCGCCTGTCCAGGGTGAGGGTCGTGGAGTTGTTGACCACGCTGATCGTGGTGTCAGGAGCCAATGCGTTGGCCTGCAGATTGACTGGCGCCGCGACAAGCGCCGCTGCGGAAAGAGTGATGAAACCGGCACCAATGTTGGTGATGCGCGTTGCGTCTGGAATGCCAGGACCTGAGACATACATCCCCACCACCAGGCCTGTGGTATCGCAAAGCACAGTGGAACTGGCATCCAAAGTGCCGACAAAACTCAGCGAAGGTGCAATCAGCCGCATGCCCACTTCCAATCCGGCGGTACTCGCCACCGTCAGGGTGGTTGCGTTGCTATTGAGGTTGGTGCTGCCCAGTTGCACATCGGCGCTGCCAAATTCAATGACGCCGCCATTGACCACATTGCCAAAGTTGATCCGGTTGGTGGAGGAGTCACTGATGAGGCCAGCGATCACCACGCGGCTGCCGCCCTGAGACTCGATTCTGGCGCGCTGGTTGCTGGGGGCATCGGTGTGTGCGCCTGGCAGAATCATTCCCTGGAGCGTCAGCGAACCGATGCTGTCCCGACTCAAGAGGACATTGATTCCAGCGCTGCCGTTGCTGTTGGGGCGGAGCTCAATATTGTTGCGCAGCACCAGGTTGCGGAGCGATTGATACCGCAGCGAGCTTTGACCCCCGGTCGAGGCACTGACGATGATGTTGCCAAGCCCGAGGCTGCCGTCGTAATTGTGATCGCCCACGCGCACATCGGCGTTGGCCTGGACCACATTGTTGAGCGGGACCCCAATTCTGGTGACTCCCTGGTAGGTATTCTTGCCGGTGATGAAGATGGTGCCGCGATTGATGTTCAGGCCTCCGCTACCGGAGATGGGCGTGCTGAAGCTGTACTGGGAATCGGGCACATTGAGCCAGACGATGGCGTTGCTATTCTGGGTTTGGATGAACCCAGCGCCTGCGGCCGCCGAGTTCAACGCGCCCGAGCTCTGCTCGCCGCCAATGAAGATGGGGGCGCTGCTGACAATACCAGCAAGATTATTATTGGCATTTCGCAGAGCCACTTGGCCGGTTCCTGTGATGGTGAGCACGGTGCCAGGATTGGCAAGCAAGGGAGCATACACATTGATTGCCTTGCCACCGTCGGTGACGAATTGGCTGTTGCGCGTCATGCGCAGGGCACCGTAAAGACGAGGCTCCTGCCCGGTGAGCACTCCTCCGTCCAGGGCAATCATTTCATTGTAGCGGCTGTCGCCGAGCTCGAGGATGCCGCCCTGTCCAACCGAGGTTGCCCCAGCTGCCGTTCCCAGACCGCTGGTGTCTCCAAAGGTGCTCGCACCAAAGACCTTGAGCCTGCCCCCTGTGATGTAGACTCCACCTGAGAAGGTGCTGCTGCTGCTGGTGAAGTTCTGGGTGCGCTGCGAGCCCATGAGCACGGAGCCGCTACCGCTCATTTCGCCAAAGCTCAGATCACTGATCTCGCCACTGGCATGCTGCAGGCTCAACCAGCCGTCGTTGTAAAGCGAGGCACTATTGGCGGAGAGACTGCCTTGGGCACGGTTTGAAGGGCCATCACCCAATTGCAGAACGCCACCGAAAATTTGCGTTGCCCCAGTGAAGCTGTTGGCAGCGGTGAGAATGAGTTTACCGCTGCCGCTCTTGCTGAGCACCGTGCGGCTCTGACTCACCCCAGGGGCATCAGTGATCGGCATGTTGATGGTCAGTGAGCCCCTCGGGTTGTGCTGGTGCACATTGAATTCATTGATCACCGAGCTTTGGCTGATTGCAGACAATTCCAGTCCCGAGCCAGTCAGGCTGGTGTCGTTGGCCGGAGAATTGAATTCAATGTCAGTGTTGCCAACAGCCGAGGTCACCAAAATGCCGCCGGTGGTGATGCCGATGATGCCGGGGGTCTGACGGCTGAACTCGAGAATATAGAGCCCTCCCTGAGGGGTTGTGGGCTTGCTGAAACGCAGCGATCCAATGTTTCTAGTGATCACAGGGGCGTAGAAGTTGTTGGGGTCGGAGCTGAGGAAATTCACATCCACATTGCTCTCTCTTAGCGTCTGGTTGCTCGTCGTAGAGAGATCATCATCCGGAGTCAGCGGAAGGTAGCTGCTGTCAAGCAGGCCGGTGATCCGCCCTTCGTTGTTGTCTGCCCTAACCGCCCAACTGGTGACGCGAGAACCACTGCCATGCGTGGCAAACCCCCCAAGGATGCCGAGCCCTGGAAGGTTGGGGTCAGTGGTGGCGGCAATGCTGCCGTGCACCTCAAGCAAGGCTCCGCGGGACGGATTGGAGGTGCCTGCACCGCGATAGATGGTGCCGAGTTGCACATAGGATTGACCAACGGCACTGGCTGCGCGGATCACATTGAGGCCTGCACCGAGTTGAATACCGCCTTCCAGATCATACAGCGAGTTGCCCTTGTCAAAATCCTCGAGCCTCGTTGGCTCATCAGGCGTCACGGAGGTGCCAATCTCAAGGGTTCCTCCCGCCATGCGCAGGCCGCTTTCCAGGAAATTGCTCCCTGATGCATAGTTGATCGAAAGTGTGGCGCCATTGAGCACCTCGGTCAGACCAGTGTACTGCTGGGCGGTGGCAATGCTCCAAAGCGCCCTGCCATCAAGCACGATGCCGCCGGTTCCTTCCGCAACGCCGGTCCATACGCCGCTGGAAGCGCTGCCGCTGGGTGCGGAGGTCAGGACGAGGCTGGCTGCGAAATTGTCCCGGCTCTTGAGCATGACGCGTCCGCCACCGACCAGGGCGCCCGCCCTCTCACTGACCGAGCGAAGCTCGCCGTCGAAGGCATCGGGCACATCCATCTGCAGGATTGAATTCTGCCCTTGCAGCCGAAGCTGCACCGAGTCGCCAATGCTGCCTCCGAGACCCGAGAGGCGCAGAGTGCCAACACCCAGAAGGATCGTGCCGCGCTGCAACAGGTTGCTGCTGCGACTCGGGCTGGCCAGCAAGCGATCAAGATCATTGTTGGCGGCTGGATTTTGCGCCGGCACATCAAAGGCTCGGAACTCAAAGATTTTGGCCGAGTTGGTGGCATTCAGGCTAAGCGTGCCCAAGCCATCCAAGGTGCCCCTGAAATACACCGGATTGCTAAAGTTGTAATCCGTGCCTTGAACATCGGTGTTTTCAATGTTGAGACGGCCGCCGTTGAAGACCAGCGCAAGGTCGCTGGTGGAGTTTCCACCAGAGGTCTGCAGGTCGCGGATGGTCTGAGTGGTGCCGTTGAGATGAAACTCAACATTGGCGTTGCTCAACACATAGGAACCACCGGTGTTGAACGGGTTGATCTGGGGTTGCGCCCTGAGGGTCAGGGTGGTGGTGGCCGGCAAAGTGCCGTAGCCACCCGCCGCCAGTGAGGCACCCACACCGGAGGCCGCGCCGTAACCACCCATGCGCAGGATATTGTAGGTGGTGGCGGAGCCATTGACATTGATGTTATCGAGGTAGGTTGGCCCGGCGTAGGTGTTGTTGCCGCGCAACTCCAAGACATCGCGGTAAAGAACATTTTGTTGCCCCCGGACCAAGCGTTTTTGGAAACCACCGGCGCCAGTGATTGCAGCGCCCAATACCGATAGATTGTTGACCAAACCGCCGTCACGGTTGTTGAGCGTCAGCCCGAGGTTGCCAACCGAAAGTTCGCCACCGTCAGCGCCCGAAGCTCCTGAGAGATAAGTTCCGGTCAGCATGCCTGGTGCATTGCTGTAGGAGTTGAAGGTGGCCCCCCTGCCGCCACCCACCAGCGACTCTGTCGCCTGGCCGTAAATGCCGAACTGCCAACCACTGTCGCGGTCCGTGGTCCCAGCCACGAAGCGCGCGCCCACCTTGTTGGAGATCGAGATCGCCGCCGTGGGCGCGAAGCCTACGCTACCTTGAACCTGCATGACTCCATCCTCAACGCGCAGGAGCCCGCGCATCGGTGACGCACTGCTATTGCTCCAGGTGAAGGTGCCGGTTCCCTCCTTGACCAAGGTGGGCAAGGGAACCACCGCAGAGACGGTCTGGGAACTGGCAATTCCACCCAGAAATGTCGTACTGAGGTTGTTTCCTCCGAGGGCGAGCACAGCAGAGCTATCTGCGTAGGTCAGGGAAAGCTGGGAGGTGCTGGAGCTGGACTCCAGACTACCGATGCGCTCGAAGGAACCCAGATAGGTCGCGCTGCGTGCCAGGGCCAGTTGGGCAGTCGCACCCAAGATCACGCTGGCCTGGTCACCAAGAACGCCGCTGAAACTGTTTCGGCCTCCACTGCTAAAGCCTCCGAGCATCAGCATTCCGTCCGTGACATTGAGCGTTCCCGAGAAACCGCTCGCAGCACCCAACGCAAGACTGGAGTTTCCGGTCTTGGTCCAGTTGCCGGATCCGGAGACTGAACCCATTACTGCATCGCCGCCGCGGAAAGTGAAGCTCACCCCCGCAGCATCCCTCGCCGCCACGGTGCTCAGAAGCACCTGGTTGTGATTGAGCACCTGGATCACGCGCGCCTCTGTGTTGTGGTAAACGGTGCCTGACACGGTGGGCTCAACCAACATGCCAGGAACGATACCCTCCGTACCCTCAAGCACCACCATCACCCGGGTGTCCGTGTCGAGTGATCCCAAACGCTCAATGCCGCGGGAGGCCGCGCTGCCATGGTTGCTGGTGATGGCAAAGTTGCCCAAATCCAGTGTGCTGTTCACCGCAGAGGAAAGAGGTCCGAGAGTCTGATTCCGGTTAAAGCGCAAGGTACCCCCTGCGGAAACGGACATGGGCAAGGCGTCATTGACATCCCCGCCAAGGATCAAGGTGCCGCCCAAGACACGCAGGCCTCCGCCGAAGCTCATGGCCCCACCCAGGGTCAATGTGCCGTTGCCAACCTTGACCAAACTCCCTGTGGCACCAGTGATGGCACCGCTGAATGTGGTGGTTGCACCATCCGTTCCCACGGTCAACTGACCGGACCCCAGGTTCACGCCGCCCCCGACCGGACCGCCACCGGTGAGCGAACCAAGGATCAGGCGCCTGCCGTTGAGGTCCAGCATGGCACCTGCCACATCGTCCAGCGTCACCGCTGAATTCGCAGGCAGGTTGTCCACTCTGGAGGCGCTGTCCAAACGAAGAACCCCGCCCTCAATCTTGGTCGTGCCGGTGTAGGCGTTGCCACCGCCAAGAGTCAGGACCCCGTTGCCTTTTTTGACCAGACTCAGACGCCCCGCACCCGTGCTGCTGAGATTGATCTGAATGGCACTTTGCAAATTGCCATCCGCGGCCATGTCAAAGTTCAAGGTGCTGTTGGCGGCAGACATGGTGTAGGCAATCGCACCGCCGGACACTGTTCCTGCCACCGCATTGATCGTGTAATTGCTGGCAGACGCCGGCACCGTAATCAGGGAACCGGACCCCATGGACTGAATGCTCAAGGAGATGCTTCCCGCGGTACCGCCCACAGTTCCAATCGTGTTTGTTCCCAGATTCAGAACGCCATTGGCTGTCATGCTAATCCCCACTGGCGTCGCAGGAGCCACCTGAGTCAGGCCTGCAGTCATGACGCCCCCAGCTCCGACAGCAAGGCTTGCCGTGCGAAGCAGTCCAGTGCTGACATTCAAAATCCCGTTGGTGACACTCACCGAGGCGGGATTGAGCACCACATCCGTGGCGCCAGAAACATTGCTGGTCAGGGTTCCTCCCGAGAGGACCAAAGACCCCAGAAAACCATTCTGACGCGAGGTCAGGGTTTGGGTGCCAAGCCCAGTTTTGACAAGGCTGCTTGAGGCCGATCCAGTGAGTACCCCGGCATAACTGGGGGCGTCAAACAAGACTGGCGCAAGTGTCAGCGTCCTGTCTCCAAGCACGGCAGTGGCCGTCGCTGTAGCACCGCCGCTCAAGGCCCTTACGGTTGAGTTGAAGCCAGCAAGATCCAACGCCTGCGTGCCAGAGGCACCGAATGCAACCACGGAGTTGGGGGAAAGGGCATTCGAAGAACCCGCCCTTAGCGTGATCGCTGCACCAGCGGTGAGCGTCGTCGTGCCAAAATAGCTGTTGCTTCCACTGAGGATGAGTCGCCCGGCATTCTGAATCGTGAGGGCCCCAGTGCCGGAAATGTCGTTGCCCAGCGTTGCCAGAAAGTCCGAGGTGTTCGTAGCGGCCGTCTTGTTGAAGTTCAGTGTGCCATGCAAGGTCACCGGCCCAGAGCCCAGAGTGGCCGTGTCACTGGCTGCTGTGTTGGCCCCCAATTGCAGTGTTCCCGCGGCCACCACGGAACCACCGGTATAAAAATTGGCCGCATTGAGTTGGAGCGATCCTGCGCCGCCTGTAAACAAGGCCAGTGCCGCCGAGGGATAGGCATCAATGGGGAAGGTGCTGGTGTTGACATAGACCGGAGCCGTCATCACGAAGGAGTTCGGACCGCTGATCGAGGATACGCTGGCCCCAGGGGCGAAGGCATTTGCGATCAACGGCACATTGGATGCCGTGGCAGCCGCATTCGAAGCGGTGGCAGATGCCCCACTGACGAGGGTGAAGCTGACATTGGCCGTGATGGTTCCGATGCGCGAATTGGCAGGAATTCCAGGGCCGGTGACAAACATGCCGCGCAACAGTCGGGTGGTGTCGCTGCACAGAACGCTATTGCTTCCCGCCGTGAGGCTGCCGGTGAAGTTGACCGGCACTGCGGTCAGCGCTGTGCCAGCGGCAAGGCTTGCCGTACTGGTGGTGCAGGTGATGCTTGTGCTGCCGGCGGGATCGTCTGTGCCATTGAGAATACAACCCCTGATCGGCGTTAGCATGGCGGAGGCAACAAAGGGCTGACTGCTGCTGTTGAAGAATGCAGCGCGACTCAACTCGAAACTGGTTGCATTGGTCACAGAGGCCACGGTTGTGCCCGGGGCAAAGATGGTGGCAGCGTAGGTGCGAACGCCTGCATCATTGACCTGTGAAGCCTGGGCAGGAGTTGCTGCACCCAGAAATGGCGCCGCGGAGAGTGTCATTACACTTGGCCCATTGACCGCGGCAACTGCTGTTCCAGGAGGCAAGGCTGTGGCCGTGAAGGGCAACGCACTCAAGCTGCCTGAGGCCAGCGTCACAGGAGCAGAGAGAATCACCAATGCGTTGTTGGAAATCGCAAAAATTCGGGTCCCTGGCGCGATGAAGTGACCGCTGACAAACATGCCAACCTGAAGGCCGCTGGTGTTGCTGCATACCAAGGTGTTGGTGCCCCCGGCAAGATTGGCCGTGAAGGGCACCGAAGCACTGGTCAGCGACATCCCTACCGACACTCCCGATGTGTTTCCGCTGAGGTTGACCGCGTTTGCCGCTCCTGCGCTCAGGACAATTGGAGACAGAGCCGTATTCTGAAAGGCCGCATTGTTCACGGTGAAGGTGGTGGCGTTGGTGATGGTGGCGACCGAGGTGTTGGGGGCCAATGAAGTGATGGTCAGCGGGACTCCATTGGCAGTTTGAGTCGCGTTGGATGCGCCATAGGGGATCGTGGTTCCAGAGACCAAGGTGAAGCTGGTGTCACTGGTGACTGCGCCAACGCGCGCGCTTGCAGGGACGCCGAACCCAGTGACAAACATGCCTGGCGCGAGGCCAACAGTACTTCTGCAAACCACCGTATTGCCCCCGTTGGTGAGGTTGCCCAGCACCGTCAGTGTCGGGCCAGTCAGGACCATGTTGGCTGCCAGGCCAGAAGTGCTGCCACAGGTCAAGGTAGTGCTTCCCGCCGCAGCACCAGCCGCATTGAGGGCGGCATTGAACACGGGGGTAGTGCCCCCAGCCGACATTGAGGCAGACGCCATGGTGCTGCCCGCATTCGTGCTGAGGGTGAAGGTCCCTGATCCAGTGGTGGCCACCGTGGTGCCAGGAGCAAGGGGGCTGGCCAGAAGAGCCGCCGAACTTCCCGCGGCCGTGGTATTGGCACTCAGGGTGATCGTGCCCGTTCCGACCGTGTTGATACGCGCACCGGCCGGAATGCCCGGACCAAACACGAACATTCCCTGAACCAAGCCCGCCGTCGCACAGGTCACGGTCGGGCTTGCGGTTGTGAAAGTGCCTGCAAACGCCACAGTTGTCGGACTCAGCATCATTCCAGGCGCGAGGCTTGGATTGTTGGTGTAGGTCACACTGCTGCTGTTGGTGGTGAGATTGACGCCAGTCAGGCTGATGGCGTTGCTCATGTTGTTCAGGTTGAAGCCTGAAGCCGCAAAGGCCGGCATTGGAGCAAGCGCTCCTGGCGTGAACAACGGCAACGACATCTGGAAGGTGGTCGCATTGGTCACTGCCGTGACCGCGGCGCGCGGCGCGATCGCGGATGCCACGAGATTCACCGCGGCGCTGCTACTGGCGTTGGCCGGGCTTGAGAGCACCACAAGGTTGTTCGGATTGACGGCAGCGATGCGTGTGTTTTCGGCAATGCCGCCGCCCCTGACATACATACCCACCTGCAGATTGACCGTATTGCTGCAGGGCACTGCGCTGGAACCAGCAGTGAGGGTTCCAGAAAAATTGACGGGTAGGCTTGTGATCGCCATTCCCGTGGAAAGTCCAGTGGTGCTGGTGCAGGTCACGCTGTTGCTGCCAACTGCGAACAGGGCCACACCGGTGGCGTTGTGAAACACTGGTGTGCTCACCGTGAAGGCTGTCGCGCTGCTCACGCCAGAGACCGTGGTCCCAGGAGCAATGGAGTTGGCGACAATCTGAATATTGCTTCCTGCAGCCGTGGCATTGACTGCGGTGGCAGCGCTGCCGGTAACCAGGGTGAAGCTGGTGTTGGCCGTCACTGCTCCGACGCGGGTACCCGCCGGAATTCCAGGAGCATTGACAAACATGCCGGCCACCAGACCCGTGGTGTTGGTGCAGGCCACGGAGTTGGAACCCGAAGTCAGCGTGCCCGTCACCACCACCTGCGTGCCAGTGAGCGCCATCCCAGGGAGCAGCCCAGTAGTGCTGGTGCAAGTCAAGGCTGTGACCCCTGCGGCAACAGCGCCCGTATTCAAGGCGCAGTTGGCGAGATTCAGTGAGGCGCTGGCGACATTGCCAAGGCTAGGATTGATGGCTTGGGCCGTTGCAGCAGTGATGGTGGCGGCAGCGGCTGAGCTGATCACAAAGGTCGTTGCATTGGTAACCGAGGCGACCGTCACTGCCGGAGCAACGGCACTCGCGCTCAAGGATACATTGGAGGCGGTGGCCGTGGCAGCACTGGTGAGTGTGATGTTGCCCGTGCCAATGGCGGCGATGCGGGCGCCCGCGGCGATGCCGGACCCACTGACCGTCATGCCAACCGCCAAGCCTGCGGTGTTGCAGGTCACGGTCGTGCTGGCATTGGTGGTGGCACCGGTGAAATACACGGGAGGAGTCCACAACAACATGCCAGGAGCAAGGCCCGCGGTGCTGGTGCAGGTCACCGAGGCGCTTGAGGCCGTGAAGGCACAATTGGCAAGGTTGAGCATGGATTGTCCGTGGGCAATCACCGGTGCCGACGAGGTGTTCAGGTAAGCCGGCTGGCTCAGGACAAAAGTGTTGCCGTTCGTGATCGAGGCCACGGTCGCAGCAGGGTCAAAGGGGCTGGCTGTGATGCTTCCACTGCCCGCCGCAGTGGCTGGCGAGGCAGTCGCTCCAGCCCCGGTTACCATCGTGAAGCTGGTGTTGGGTGTGATGGCGCCAATGCGAGTGTTGGCGGGAATGCCAGTGCCACTGACAAACATTCCAGCCTGCAGACCTGCCGTGTTCGCGCATGCGACGACATTACTGGCGTTGGTGGTGGTGCCTGTGACCGTGATCGGATTGGCGGCGACGATGGACATGCCAGGCTGCAATCCCTGAGTGCTGTTGCAAATGACCGTGGTGCTTCCAGCCGCTGCCGCTGTTGGATTCAGGACGCAGCCGAAGATGCTGAGACCGACAGCGGGACTGCTGAGCGTCACACTGGCGTCCGCAGCAACCGAAGCAATCCGGGTGTTGGGCGCGATTCCCTGACCACTGACGAACATGCCAGGCTGCAGCCCCGCGGTGCTGCTGGTGTTGAGCAGCGTCCCCGTTTGGGCGACATTTCCGCTGAAGTAAAGGGGGGCGGAGGACACCGACATGCCCGGCGCAAGCCCAGCGGTTGCAGCAACTGCGACCGTGGTACTGCCGCTTCCGGATCCTGCAGAATTTGTCACCACACGACTCAGCGGCACGCTCAGGCCTGCCGAAGCGTACAGACTCAGCGGCACCGTTGGATTGCTCAGGAAGGCAGGTGCTGAGATTTCGAAACTGCTGGCGCCAGTGATGGAAGTCACAGTGCTACCCGCCGCGATTGGGCTTACCGCAAGGGTGACACTGCCAGCAGTGCTGGTGGCCAGGGCATTTGAGGGTGACACCCCGTCGCCACTGACCAGAGTGAAGTTGGTGTTTGCAGTGACCGCTCCAATGCGACTGCCCACCGGAACTCCCGCGCCGCTGACGAACATTCCAGCCACCAATCCCGTGGTGTTGGAGCAGGCAACCACATGGCTGCCCGAAGTCGTGCTGCAGGCGACATAAAGCGGAGCAGCGCTAATCGCCATGCCCGGGGTGAGATTGGCCGTGCTCAGACACTGCACCGAAGTGCTGCCGTAGGCGGAGCCTGCCGCGTTGAGCACCACCCCAGAGAGCGCCACACCGCCGTTGTCAGCCACCGTGGCATTGATGCTCATCGTGCTTTGGCTGTTGTAAATGGACAGAGTGTCTGCAAGCGCATCTGGAGCGCCGGCCGTGAGAATGCCCTGTCCGATGTTGGCATTGCCAAGGGTGGAGGCGAAGTTCTGGTTGCGCAGAATACCCCCGCCATTGAACCCGTCGTTGATCACCAAGGTGGCGTTGGAACCCAAGTCCATGTTCAACGCCGCTCCGTTGGCCAGCTTAAGCGAAGTAACGCTGCGACTGGCTGGAACGAGATTGGTGAGGCTGCTGGTGACCAACAGGTTCTGCGCCGGGTTTATCCATGCCCCGATATCTGATGCGCTGATTCCATAATCCGCGACTGTCAAGGCGGCCACTGAACCGTTGGCCAGATTCGTACTGTTGCGAACCCAGTTGCTGTCTGTAGCGCCGTTGATGGCTACAGCCCAAGCGCCCAGAGTGCCGTTGTTGTTGATGTTGCTGGTGGTGAGCCATCCGCTAATGGCCCCCACATTCAACGCCGCGCCCAATGTGCTGCGACTGATGTTGCCGGCCTGAAGGACGCCTGTGCCTGCGGTACGGGTGACCGCGTTGAGGCCAGCCCCCAGGCTCAGGCCCCCAATGGCTTCCGTGCCACCCGATGTGCCCTGCAGATTGATGGTTCCGCGGTTGAGGGTAAGCACCTGCGAGTCCGAGAGTTTGTTCTGTCCCGCTGCGGTTTGGTCCAGGTTGACTGAAATGCCGCCCCCGACAGTCAGGGGTCCACTCCAGGCGTTGTTATTGCCTGACAGGTTGACCGTGCTGGACCCGCCAACTCCGTGGTAGAGCGAGTTGAGATTGAGGCTTCCGCTGCCGCCCATGCCTGCCGCCGTCGAACCCAGAGTAACTGTGCGCGCCGTGGTGCCAAATTGGACCCCAAGGGTGTTGTTGAGATTGAGCGCTCCGGAGATGGTGAGGTTGCCTGAGTTGCCCATGCTCCAGGTCTGTGCCGCTGCCACATTGGTGGTGACCGAACCGGCAGCAGCATTGGCAATCACCAGGCTGCGATTGGAGCCCGTGAGATCAATTCCGCCGGCGCCCAGATTGATGATCTGCGTGTTGCCCGAGTTGTTGTTGATCGTCACATCGCCGCCAGGAGTGAGCACGCGCAAGGTGCCAATGCTCAACACGCCGTTGGCTGGATTGGTCACCGACGCGTCCACATTTGATACCAAATAGGGCGTGCCCGATCCCGAATTGCTGTTGAACAGCAGGGTGTCCTTGAAACTGGGCGTGCCATAACCGTTGAAGTAAGAGAACAGCGTATTGAGCGAGTTCAGTCCAAGGTAGGTGTTGGCGCCGCTGTTGGACTTCACCAGGATGATGCCCTGGGAAGGCGTGGTCCACAGGAAGCCCGTGGCAAAAAGGAGGATCGCGACGGGCCGCTTGAGGTTGCTGCGCATGTAGCGAAGCAGCCGCACCAACGGATCGGTGGAAGGATCAAAACGGTTCATAAAAGGAAGTTCTTTGGAGATTTTTGACAGTGAGTTCGCCAAAACGGATCAATGTGCATCAAGACTGGATGCGACCGAAAGCTACCCACCGAACAGTGGAGGAAACCGCCCCCGTCAAAGTCGCAGGACCGAGGTCGGCGAAGGTGGCGCAGGCTACCGAGGATTGAGGTTGGCGGCAGCAGTTCATGCTCATCTGCATTGTAACCACATCGTCATGCCCGTATCCAAGCCTAAAATTGCACGATCCTCGTCCCTCGAGGCGATCAATGAGGCCGCGAATCTTGAGGGGGTTGAGGCTCGCCAAAACAAGCAAAAACAACCATTACACCGCTGGTTAACCCTAAAATCAATGATTTATTGAATTTGATTCCTGTTCACACAGGCAGGCCTGCTTGTCGAGGGCAAGAGCAGTCCCTGATCTCTGCTCAAAAGGCTCATCGCCATTTTTTTACGGAAAGAAATGCCTCCGTTCAAAACGAATTGGCGGCCTTTTTGTTCGCAGGGGCGCAACATTCCCCCTTGTGGGCGCGATAGTTCCCAACTTCACAGGTTCTCTCATGCGGATTACGAGCTTGTTCCTCTTACTCAACGGAGCGCTCGGGGCTGCAGGCCCTGACTTCAACCGTGAGGTGCGGCCCCTGCTCTCCGAGCATTGCTTCACCTGCCACGGCCCCGATGCCGCCGCGCGCAAGGCTGATCTGAGACTGGATCAACCC
>JAURHS010000095.1 GCA_030833205.1 Prosthecobacter sp. | reverse complement strand
TCTTGAGCGGTTTCATCCAACCGAATCGCAAAGGGCAACTTGTGGGTGCGCCGGGTGAGATGAATGAGGTAGGTGTCCGCACCCCACTTCACCGTCCATGGAGCCGCGGAAAACTCCCAAAGCAACCCGCGCTGCATTTCACCCTTGCCGGATTCCTTGGGGCGCACCTCGGCCACACAGGCTTGGGAGAGCGCCTCATCGGCCAGCAATTGCCCACGCTGATCAAACTTGCTTAACTCTTGAAGGTAAAAACCGCCAACTGCGTCGCCGCGATCTTCCTGCGCGCGGCGCACTTCGGCGTGCTCCTTCCAGTTGGAGACCACCAACTCAAAGGGCAGGTCCTTGTGGAAAAAGCTGCGCGCCTTGCCGTGATCAGCAGCGTTGCCCAGATCCCGAAACTTGGCGCCATCAATGACCAGCGCCTTGCGCGGCTGGCCCTCGGGAACCAGCTTTTCGATCTCGATCACGCGCTCGTGGAAACTCTGGAATTCATCGCTGGTCTGGCCCTCGGCGAGGTTGAGGATTCCCTCCTTGGCAAAGTGATAGGTCACGGCACCCGAGGCGATCATGAACAGGATCGCAAAGTGCGAGATCACCACGCCCACGGTGTGTGGTTTTTTGCGGATGCGGATCAGCCCGCCGAGGAACATGTTCACAAACAGCAGGGCCATCACCGTGTAGCCGCCTGGCAGGAAGGGCGTGGGGATGGAGAGCTGCCCGAAGTTCCAATACACATCGAGCGCCAGAGCGCGCCAGCAGGCGCCAACATCCACACGATCCACAAACAGGGATTCAAAGTACCGCGCCTGACTGGCCACCAGCCCGTGCTCGGCCTGCTCCAGTGTGCCCAGAAAGGTAAGCACCAGCAACAACGCCAAGAGCGCAGTGGCCAGGGTGAAACTGCTTAAAAAATCAATGGCGCGGCGCATGGGGAGAATGAGTGGCGTTGGCGAGGAGTGGCGCATCAGGGAGCCTCGGCTCCCTGCGCCTTGGCACGAAACTGCACCGACTGACAAAACTGCTCAAAGGCGGCGGCATTGGCTTCCACCAAGGCCTTGGGCCCGGTCATTTTGATGAAAAGCGTCAGTTCCGGGGCCTGATGGATGAGACCGATCAACTTGTAGCCCTTGCGCGCATTGGCCGCGTCCCCCATGCCGCGGAAATCACCTTCGACTTCCATGAAGTGAGCGGCGGCACCCAAAAAGTTTTTGCGCGGCAACTTCTCAATCTGCTCGTCACTCAGGGCCGAGGCCCCCATCTGCGAGCGCCAGCGATTGAGGTTGGCACTGAGACCGCCGGCCGCGCCAGGCAGAGCGGAGAGGTAACACTCCCCTTCTCCCTGCGGCCCAAAGCTGAAATCAATCAGGCGCATCTGCGTGGTGGGCTTGGCCTGCCAGCCCTCAGGGGACTTCCAGAGCAGTGGATGCTGCGACTCGCCCTCAGCCTGCGGTTTCTCCTCTGCAAAAAAGCGGCTCGCATCCGCGATGCCTGCCAAGGGCTTGCGGGCCAAGGTCGAAATCTCGCGGGTCTCGGTGATCTCCTCACGCTCTCCCATGCGACTACAGGAGAGGAGCCCAGGCAGGAGGGAGGCCATCACAAGCCACATCAGCGTTGGGCGACAGTTGCCAAAAACGGGAAAAACAAGCACAAAAGCCAAACGCACCTGCTGGCAAGTCTCTTGAAGAAAAACCGGAGGAAAAAAAACGGGAGAAACAAGCACAAAAGCCAAAGGCATGGAGAACAGTGAATCTACGCCCAGCTGAGCCTCCGGGATAGCGGAAAGGGAAGCAATCGGAACGGGCCCGACAACCCACTGAGGATGAGTCCACTGCCAATTGCCATCAGGGCTTCTTGACCGCCGGCTTGACCGCTGGGGCCGCCTTGGCTTGCGCTGCTGCAGCTGCCGGGGCGGGTTTGGCCACAGGTTTGGCCGCCGGAGCGGGCGTCTTGTTGGCATCGGCCTTCTTGGGCTCTGCTTTTTTCTCGTCCTTCTTGGGCGCTGGCGGTGGAGCCGGAGGGGCTGGCGGCGGCGCGCTAAGAGCAGCAATCTCCGCCTCGGTCATGCCGACATTGACCACCGCCCCCGGCAGCTTGGCCATCAGGGCCTTGGCCGCGTCGCGGGTCACCTTGCTCTGCCAGGCAAAGACCCGGCGCAGGGCCTTGGCCGTTGCCAGCGTTGAGAGCCCCTTGTCGGTCAGCGCCGTGCCGTAGAAATTGACATATTCGAGATTGGGCAACTTGCCCAGCACCGCCGCGATGCCGTCGCCGGTCTTGGTGTTCTCGAGGTGCAGACGCTCAAGATTGATCATCTTGGCCAGGGTGCCCGCTGCGGCATCCGTGACCTGGGAGCGCGCCAGATCCACCCACAGCACATGCTTGGCAATGGGATCGAGCAGGGCCAACTCCTTGTCGCCAAACTTGGCCGCGGCATTCACCACTCCCAAGCGCAACTGCTCCGTGTCCTGAGCCAGCGGCATGAGGGTGGCATTGATGGCCTGCAGCTTGGCGGTGATGTCGGCAATCTGCTTCTTCTCCGCATCGGTGAGGGGCGCGGGCTTGGGCTTGGCTGGCTTGACCTCAGCAACCGGGGCGGCGGCCTTCTTGGAGAGAAGCGCGGCAAGCTCCGCCTGCAGGCTTGCCGGAGGGTTGGCAGCGGCCACACTGTCCTTCTCAGCCGCGCCGGCATCAATCCACCACTTGAGGATGGCCAACTCTGCGGCGCTGAGCTGGGGCTCGTCGGCCGGAGGCATGTGCTCGTCATCGTCCTTGGGCAGCTCGGCACGCACAATCATCAGGCTTTCCTTGGACTTCTTGGCAATCACCGTATTGGCGCCCTCGCTGCCACCCTTGAGGATCGAGGCAAAGTCGTGCAATTGCAGCTTGCCCTTCTTTTTCTCCTCGCCGTGGCAGGCCACGCACTTGGAGGCAAGAATGGGCGCCACAATGTCGCGGTAAATCTGGGCCTTGGCCGCGGCCGCAGGGTCCCAGGCCGCCTTGGCCGCAGGAGCGGCGGCAGCAGCAGGAGCCGCTGCAGGTTTTGCCGCAGTCGGAGCGGCGGCAGCCACCACGGGCTTGGCATCGTCTGCGGCGCTCCAGCCGTTGTTGATCCGAGCGGCCGGCAGCTTGGCGCGCAAGGCCGTCACGCCCTTGTCGGTCACCTTGCTCTGCCAGACATAGAGTGACTTCAGCTTGCTGAGAGCCGCGAGCTTGAGCAGACCGGCATCGCTCACCTTGGTGCCGTACACATTGAGGTACTCGAGGTTTTTGAGAGCCGAGAGATGATCCAAGGCCGCATCGCTGATGCCGGTATTCTCCAGATGCAACTCGCGCAGGGCGCTCATGCCTGAGAGGGCCTTGAGTCCGGCGTCGCTGACCTGCGTGCGCGCCAGATCAAGCGACTCAATCTTCGAGGCCACCGGACCCAACTGCGCAAGGGCCGCATCGTTGAAGGTCTTGGCCACATTCAAGGCCGTGAAGCGGTACAGGGCAGACTCGGAGGACACCGGCAGCAGCGAGGCCCCACTGGCATTGATCTTGTCCACGGCGGCCTTGAGCGCCGCGTCCACGGCAGGCTGGGCGGAGACTTGGCCTGCCAAAAACAAGGCCAGCAAAAAGGTGGGGAGCTTCATCATGGAAAAGGGGTGAAATTATGCGCGGGCAGACTGAGGCCGCCACTGGGATGTTACGCCGCGGCCGAGGCAAACCTTGCCGCAACCTGCCAGCTGCCCTGAGGCCTCAAAACTTGACGGCCTCCTTGGCCTCGGCGGGGAACTGGGCCTCACTGACCTTCAGCGTGGCACTGGCACCGGCGCTGATCCAATAGCGCAACAGGGCCACCTCAGCCGCCGTCAGCTGCTCCTTGCCTTCCGGGGGCATGTGCTCGTCATCGTCCAAGGGCAAGGCCAGTCGCTGCATCGTCAGGCTTTCCTCGGGTTTGCCCGCGACAATGTTCTTGCCGCTCTCCCCGCCAGCCATGGTGACCTCGTAGTTGTCCAGGCGCAGATCGCCCTTGGCCTTGTCCTCGTTGTGACACTTGTTGCACTTTGCTTCAAAGATTGGCAAAATGAGGTGCTCGAACACCTTTTTGGCATCGTCCTTGGCCACCGTCGCAGGCATGGGCGCAGGCTTGGCAGAGGAATCCGGGGCCTTGGGTCCGGGAGCCGGGACCGGCGCAGGCTTGGGCGCTGCCGCATCAGGGGCGCCGCCCTGCGCGGCCACCGCCGCCTGCGGAGCAGCCTCGGCCTTGGGCTTGCTGACCAGGGAAATAAACCATTTCTCCATGTTCTGCATGGGGGCACGCAGCGCCGGTGGTGCGTACTCGGTGAGAAACTTGCTGCCATGGCTCATGTTGCCGCCGAAATGCGCGCCCAAGCCCATCAGGCCAAAACTGGCCGCAAAGACCACGCGGTAGGCATGCAACATCTCGCTCTTGGGCCTGCCCATGGCGCCCAAGCGCAACAGCAAGGCCAGCATGATGCCAATGGTGCCCACCAGAGCCATGTTTTGATGCAGGATAAAATTGGGACCCTCATAGCCGCCCTCGCGCGATAGCAAAATCCCTGCCAGCACCGCCATGCCAGCGGATGCCGCTCCCACCCAAAGGGTCAGCGCTGCGGCGTCCTCAAAGCGCCTGCGCCCGGCAGGCGTCATGCACAGCAGCTCAAGCAAGGCCAGCAGCGACAAGGCCCCGACGGGCAAGTGCAGGATGATGGGGTGAAACCGCCCGATCAACAGCAACCAGTCCGCAGGCGCGGTCTTGGGGGCCTCGCTCATCGGTGGGTACAACAGCAAGCCCAGAGCAAAGGCCAACACCACAAGGATGGAAGCCGTCCAAGCCAGCGCGCCCGGCGGATCCGGGTCGTAGTCGTC
Source organism: Prosthecobacter sp. (assembly GCA_030833205.1). Lineage (GTDB taxonomy): Bacteria > Verrucomicrobiota > Verrucomicrobiia > Verrucomicrobiales > Verrucomicrobiaceae > Prosthecobacter. Next base: position 8,612 of record JAURHS010000095.1, on the reverse strand, counting down.
ATCAAGGGGGGAAGCCATGGGGAACAGGGAAACCAACGCTACCCAAGAGCCAAAACATTCAAGCTCAATGCGCCCCGGGCATGGCAAAACCCCGCGGATCTTGGCAACATCCCGCCCTGCCCCGAAACCAAAAAGACGCGGCACCCCAGCAGGAGTGCCGCGCCGAGCCCAGGCCCAACCAAGGCCATGCCAACCCAAGATCAGAAGTTGATCTGCGCCTGCAGCCCGAGGTAATCCACGCGGGCTTGATCATAGGGCGCCACGGCAGTGTTGGTCCGGGTGCCCGTGGAGTACATCAGGGAGAGCTCCAATTCGGTGTAAGGGATGTAGCGCAGGCCGATGGCCCACTCATTGACATGATTGCGCGGGGCGTTTGCGGCAAACTTGCGACCACCGTCAAAGGTCTGATAGCGAATGAAGGGAATCAACTCCTGCTGATCCTCAAAGATGTGACGGTAACTGGCCTGAACATAGCCCCCGCTGAGTCCACCACTGGAGATGGTACGAAGATCGTTGCTCAGCACCGGACCGCGGCCCCAGTTCCACTCCGTTTCAATGCCGAAGGGTTGTGGGTAAAGAATGGCACTGACCCCAACGCGCTCATCACGGGGCCCGCGACCATTTCCAAGAACCTTCGGAGTGAGGTCGGAGCCCCCTACTGTAATCTTGGAGGCGCTGGGAGAAAACTGCCCGGTATAGCCCTGAAGACCCAACTCAAAAAACTGGCCGTTGTCGAATTCAAAGGGATAGGCCACACGGGCGACATAATGCACGGAACCATTGTTGTCGGCCTTGTTGATCCCATTGCCGCTGTAGGCACCGAAGCCCACAAGTCCGTAGTCGCCGCTGCCGCGCAGGCCCATCTTCACGATGTCCTTGAAGCGGTTGCGGATGTCATGCGGGGCCCAATAGTAAAAGGCGCCGAAGTCGCGCTCGCCTTCCACCGCGCTGTTGATGGCGTCGGGGCGCTCAAGAGCCAGTCGGTTCTGCGAGCTTTGCATGTTGGCAAAACCAAAGGGCACCTTGGAAAGCCCAAGGCGAATGCGGTTTTCACGCCCGGAGTCCAGGGAAACATCCGCGTAGTAATCGCGGGCGGAGACCACCTGCGAGGACGAGGGATTGGCGCTGCCAAAGAAATCCACCTGGCTGTAAAGGTAGACATGATTGGTCAGGTCACCGCTGTAGGTAAGGCGACCGCGGCGCACGCCAATGGTGTTGAGATCATTGGCAATGGCATCATTGGGCACATTGAGTTCTGCGCCATCATTGCGCATCACCGAGGTGCCGCGCACCTGAAGGTAGCCCTTGAGCTTGAGACGCTCATACCATTTGTCAGCCAGCAGATCATCCAATTCCGCCTTGTCCAGTGTGGAGGGCGAGGTGTTGTCCGTGATGCGCGAAAGCTCCTCAATCTGTCCCTTGGTGCCCATCACCAAATTCTCCAGCTTCTCCACCTTTTGGGGTAGGGCCGGATCCACGGAGGCGGCCTTCGCCTTTGCTTCGAGTTGCTCGATGCGCTTGGCCTGAGCAGCCACGGTCTGCTCCAACTTGGCCGAGGCCTGAACCGCAGTCGCCGGGGCCGGAGCCGTAGCGGCCACTGCAGCGGCGGGAGCCGGCGCGGCCTTGCCAGCCTTGGCCTCGTCAGCGCGCATTGCCGCCACGAGCAGATCATGCTCGGCCTGAGTGATGCTGCCTTTCTTCTGCAGAATGCCGAAGAGTTGCTCAAGCGCTTCGCTGGCCTGCAGGCTGCCTGGAGCCAGAGCCAGATGGCCGCAGGCAAGAGCCACGAGGGTGAGGCGCGTGCCTTGGATAAGAGGACGAATCATGATGGGTGAGGTGTGGATGAAGGGAGACCGATCTTGCTGACAGGCAGTCGGTGAACTGCCATCAGCGGGCCTCATGTAACCGAATCGTCACCTTACAATCCACTTCCCGTGTGTGACAGTTTTGTCACAGTGGGCATTGCCCTCAAAATCAGCACCCAGCGGGAGTTGGTGAGGGGCTTCTGTGACAAACTTGTCACACAAGGAATTTTGCCCACCACCCCGTGCCCAGCCTAAAAGGAAAGCGCTCCAAGCAAGCCATCTCCCTCCTCATGAAATCCCTCCTTGTTCTCCTTGGCCTGATCAGCGCCCTGCCCTGCAGTCTCAACGCCCAGACCACCCTGCGCATCCGCGGCTCTGACACCCTCGGGGCAAAGCTCGTGCCGCAGATGGCCGAGGCCTTCAAGAAGCAGGCGTCCGCCGTGAGCTTTGACATCGCCGCTGAAGGCTCCTCAACGGCCTTCACCAACCTGGCCAGCGGCAGCGCCGAGATCGGCATGTCCTCGCGGCGCATCAAGGCCGATGAACGCGCCCTCTGCCGCGCGAAGGGAGTATCCATTCAGGAATTTGAAGTGGCCTGGGACATGATCGTCATCGTGGTCAACAAGAACAATCCGGTGGGCGAGCTGAGCAAAAAACAGGTGCTCAAAATCTTTGCCGGTGACATCACCGACTGGTCCGAGGTCGGTGGCAGCCCCGGTCCGATCTCCATCTACACCCGCAACACCTCCTCGGGCACCTACCGCGACTTCATCAACCTGGCGATGAAGGGCCGCGAGTACAGCCGCAACAGTCAGAAGATGGCGGGCAATGAGCAGATCGCCTCTGAGGTGGGAAGCAATGCCAACGGCATCGGTTATGTGGGTCTGGCCTACGCGGGCTCGAAGGGTTGCAAGGTGGTCAGCATCGAGGGCGTGAGCCCCAGTGTCGCCACCGTCAAGGACTACCCCTACTCACGCCCCACCTACCTCTACACCAACGGCCAGCCAACCGGCAACACCAAGGCTTTTATTGACTACTGCCTCAGCCCTGGCGGTGACGAGATCGTCTCCAAGGTCGGCTTTGTGCCAATGTCAAAAATGAAGTAAGGCCTCGGGTTGCCTTCCTGCCAAGAATCATCCAGCCTGATCGGGCTTCTGCCTCAAGCCGCCTGCCGTGTCGTCCGCTCCAACGCCTCCAGAACCCCCTGCCCTGCGCGAGTTGCTCACGCGCCGAGTGCGCGGGTCCTGGCGCGGCAGCGCACTGACCCAGCGCCTGATTCGCTCAGGCTTTGCCGGCAGCGCCAGTGTGACGATCATCGTGCTGGCCCTCATCATGTTGTTTTTGCTGCGCGAGGGTGCGGGCTTTTTGGGCACCTACCGCCGCGAACTGGAAACCTATCGCCGCTGCGGTCTTGAGTTCTGTGACCTGGTTGATCGCCCCTTGGCGCAGCAGGAGGATTTGGCCGGCAGCCTGCGCCGTGCCTTGAGCAGCAGCCTGGAGCCACTCATCGGGCAAGCCAGGGCAAGGCGCGATGAGGCCCTGCGCCTCAAACGCGAGGTGGATCAGCTCACGCAGACGCAGCGCGAAGTCTTCGAGCAGGCCCAAGCCCTGCCTGCGGCCCAGGCCGCTGCCGCCTTGCCCGAGGCAACCAAGGCACTGAGCGCGGCCCTGAAGGCAGCGTCCGCCGCGGTGGTCATCGCACCGATTCTCTCAGCAAAGCAGGCAACTGACCTGCGCCTTCAACTCAGCACCCAGATTCCCGGCAAGGAACAACCCCTCGCCCTGATCAACCAGCTTCAACAGGAATTTCTGCGGGTGGACAAGGAGGCCAAGGCCCGCTTCGAGGGATTGCAGGAGGCCATTGAAACGCTGGAGGAGGCGCCAGAGGACTTGCGCGAGACTTTGAGCGAACTCAAGGAACTGGCCCTGGCCGCCAAGGAACAGGCCACCCTGCATCACACCCTTGAAGAGGGTCGTCAAAAGCTCCTCAACGCGGCACAAAACGCCCGTGACCCCAAGGAGAAGGCCGCCCTGCTCAAGGAGGCGGAAGCCTCTCACAGTGAGCCGCCGGACGAGTCCGCTTTGCAGGCGCAGATCGCCGAACTGCGCGAGCCTCTGGTTCTTCACATCGGCGCCTACAGCGCCAAGGTGGATCAACTAGCCCTGCACTTGCCCGAAGCGGAAATCCAACTGCCTGAGGCCATGGAGCTGCTGCAGAAGACCGCACAGGCCCTGCCAAGACACGCCGCCGCGATGCGGGCCAGCGTGCCTGAGCTGCGGCAATGGAAGGCCGATGCTCCGGTGCATTTGCGCAGTGTGCTGGGTGCTTTTTTCTTTGGCACCCAATGGCTGACCAATTCCTCCTGGCAGGATTTCTTTGGCTTTCTGCCCCTGCTCAGCGGCTCATTGATCATTGCCTTGATTGCCATCGCCATGGCCACCCCGCTGAGTGTGGCGGCGGCCATCTACTGCAATCAGTTCGCCAGCCCTCGTGAGCGCGAATGGATCAAGCCTGTCATTGAATTCATTCAGGCCATCCCCTCCGTGGTGCTTGGTTTCATCGGCATCTCGCTGCTGGGCGACCTGCTCAAGGATCTGAGCCAGTTGCCAATGCTGTCCTGGATTCCAGGCTTCCCGATCGCTGAGAGGCTCAACATGTTCAACGCGGGTTGCCTTCTGGCGCTGATGGCCATACCCACGATGTTCTCATTGGCCGAGGACGCGCTCAACAATGTGCCCCAAGCCTACATTGACGCCAGTGAGGCCCTGGGCGCCACCCAATTGCAGACCATCTTTCGTGTCATCGTGCCCGCAGCCCTCTCAGGGATGGGCGCGGCAGTGCTGCTGGGCCTGGGACGCGTCATCGGCGAAACGATGGTGGTGCTGCTGGTGGCGGGCAACCGCATCGCCATTCCCGACTTCTCGGACTCCGTGGGTGTCGTTTTTCAGCCAGCCCACACTCTCACGGGCATCATTGCTCAGGAGCTTGGCGAGGTCTCGCGCGGCAGCGCACACTGGCAGGCCCTCTTCATGGTGGGTATTGTGCTGTTTGCCATTTCCCTTGCCGTCAACGCCATGGCGCGCGCCATGGTGCGTCGCTTTGAATTGCCCAAATCATGAGCGATTCCCCTTCCCAAAATCCCTTCATCGCCACCGACCGTGGCGCCAGCCTGCGGCGTGTCGCCATGGCCTGGAGCCTGCGCCTGATGACGGGCTTCATCGTGTTGGTGACCCTCGCCATTTTGCTTCACATCGGCTGGAAGGGCGCGCCGGTTTTGTTCAAGACTCAGGCCCCCTTTGTCAACACGGCCTTCCTGAGCAAGCTGCCCTCCACCCTGCATGTGATCAGCGACCGCGATGGCCGCGTCATCGAGACCGACAACCGCGGGGCTGAGGTTCTCAAAAAACAACTCGGCCCCAATCTGCGCGAGGAAAAAACCATCTCCTACTCCGGCGGCGGCATCCTCGGCCCGATTGTTGGCACGGCCCTGCTGGTGCTCGTCAGCGTCAGCGTGGCCCTCCTGCTGGGCGTCGCCAGTGCCATTTATCTCAGCGAGTATGCCAGGCCTGGCAAAACCGTGGAGTTGATTCGTCTGGCCATTCTCAATCTCGCCGGTGTTCCTTCCGTCGTCTTCGGGCTCTTTGGTCTGGGAGCCTTTGTGCTCACCGCGCCCGTGCTCACCAACAGCCCGCTGGAACGAAGTCTGCTGATCATTCCCCTTGGTTTTGCCAAACTCTCCTTTCAGGGCTGGGACACCTGCGTGCTCAGCGGAGGGTTCACCCTGGCCTTCGTGATTCTGCCGGTCATCATCACCGCCTCCGAACAATGCCTGGCCGCCGTCCCGCAGGGTTTCCGCGAAACCAGCATGGCCTTGGGGGCAACGCGATGGCAGGCCATTCGCAGCGCGGTGCTGCCCTTCGCCATGCCTGGCATTCTCACCTCCAGCATTCTGGGCATTGCCCGCGCCGCCGGAGAAACCGCACCCATCATGTTCACCGCGGCCCTAGCCTTCAAGGACAAGCTGCCCTGGCAGCGCGACCTGCCCGCCCTTGCCGCTGATGCGTCCTGGTGGGCGCATTGGGAGCAATCGGTGCAACGCCTGCTGGGGCTCTTCACCGAGTCTGTGCAGGCTCTGCCCTATCACATTTACACCTTGGCGGCCCGCATTCCCAACAATGAGTACGCGCAGCGTGCGCAGTATGGAAGCGTGCTGGTCTTTCTTCTCTTGGTGGCCTCGCTGAGCCTCTGCTCCATGCTGCTGCGCCGCCGTCTGCGCCGTAAATACAAATGGTGATTGCCACTGACATCGAGCCTCAGGAACCGCCCATGATCGAGGTCCGCGATCTGGACTTCGCCTATGGTGCCAAGTTGGCGCTGGAGGACATCAACCTCAAGGTGGCACGGCATCGCGTCACCGCCCTGATCGGGCCCTCGGGCTGCGGCAAGAGCACGCTTCTGCGCTGCATCAACCGCATGAACCAACGCCTGCCAGGCGCACACATTCGGCGGGGCAGCATCCGCATCGAGGGTCATGACATTCACGACCCGCGAGTCAGCCTGACCCTGCTGCGCCAGCGCGTGGGCATGGTGTTTCAGAAGAGCAATCCCTTTCCCAAGAGCATCCACGACAATGTGGCCTTCGGGCTTCGCATCGCCGGAGTCAGCGACCCTGTGGTCCTTGATGAGGCCGTTGAGCGGGCCCTGCGCGCTGCCGCCCTGTGGGATGAACTCAAGGATCGCCTGCACCAGCACGCCCATTCCCTCAGCGGCGGGCAACAGCAGCGACTGTGCATCGCCCGAGCCGTGGCCACGCGGCCGGCCGTGCTGCTGATGGACGAGCCCTGCTCGGCCCTCGACCCCATCGCCACGCTGAAGATTGAGGAGCTGCTCGGCCAACTCGCCCAGGAGCATACCGTGGTCATTGTTACCCACAACATGCAGCAGGCCGTGCGCGTCAGCCATGACACAGCCTTTCTGCATCTCGGTCGCCTCGTCGAGCATGCCCCGACGGCGCAACTCTTTGACAACCCACAGCAGGCCCTCACCGAGGCCTACCTGCGCGGCACCTTCTAGGAGGGCAGCCCAGAAAAAATGCGGCTTGGAGTTGATGCCGCAGGCCGCATCGCCCACACTGCAATCCGCGCATGCCAGATTCCCGCAGCACCGACCCGGACGCCGATTTCATCTCGGTGAGGGACTTCAGTTATGCCTACGGCAGCACTCAGGTGCTGCACGGCATCAACCTAAGCATTCACCGTCGGCGCATCACCGCCCTGATCGGACCCTCTGGTTGCGGCAAGAGCACCCTGCTGCGCGCCATCAACCGCATCAATGATTTGGTCGAGGGAGCCGCCCCCGTCAGTGGCAGCATCCACATTGATGGCGTCAACATCTACGATCCCGCCGTGGATGTCATCGCCCTGCGCCGCAATGTCGGCATGGTGTTTCAGAAGTACAACCCCTTCCCGCGCAGCATCTACGAAAACACCGTGTACGGCCTGCGTCTTGCCGGCATCACTGACCGTGCCCAACTCGATGAAGCCGCCGAGCAAAGCCTGCGGCTTGCCGCCCTTTGGGATGAGGTCAAGGACCGCCTTGATGAAATGGCCACCTCCCTGAGCGGCGGCCAGCAGCAGCGCCTCTGCATTGCCCGCGCGGTCGCCCTGCGACCGCGGGTCCTTCTCATGGACGAGCCATGCGCCGCGCTTGACCCCATTGCCACGGCGCGCATCGAGGATCTCATCGCCCAACTGCGCGATCGCTTCTCCTTTGTGATCGTCACCCACAACATGGAGCAGGCCAAGCGCCTGAGTGACCGCACGGCCTTTCTTTACCGGGGCAAGCTCATCGAGGAGGGCGACACCCTCGACATCTTCGGCAATCCGGCACAGCCCCTTACCGAGCAGTATGTGACTGGGCGCCTGGTATGAAGCCCATCCCGACTCCCGGCAAGCTCTGGGACGAGCTGCGCATTCGCCTGGGCGCACTGCGCCACCTCAGCTTTGGCGATGGCAGCCTGCTGCGGGTGTTGCAGCAACGCCAGCGGCCACTGGACCCTCGCAATTCGCTGGCCTTCCTCTGCCGCGACGCGGTGCACGAGGTCAGTGCCTTGGCCCATGCCACTGGCTGGCTGCAGGTGCTGCGCCGCCCCAGCTCCGAGGGCATGCTGTGGTTGCTGCAGCGCCGTCACCCAAGGCATGATCCTTCAACGCTCCCCGCCTTGGATTGGGCCGCAGAGCAACAACACTGGCAGGGGGCCGCCAAGTCCCCGCCGAGCCTCCATGGACAGACCACAGCAAGCCAGCCCTTGCCCGGAGCGCAGGCGAGGCGCTGTCAGCTCATTGGCATCGGTCCACCCAAAAGCGCCACTGCCAGTCTTGCGGGTCTCTTCTCGCGCTACCATCACCTTCATGAGGGTTGGGTTGGCCCCACGCTGCAGCGTCTGCAACGCGGACTTCCCATGGATGCAGACTGGTTGCTGAGGCGCGATCGTGCGCTCGGCTTCCCAGAATGTGACAGCTCGCAACTGCATCATTGGTACCTTCCGCAACTGGCCGACTGCTTCCCGGCGGCGCGTTTTGTGCTGCTCTTGCGCCAGCCCTTGGACTGGCTCAATTCCTTATTCAATCATCGGCTGGCCCGTGGCCTTGGCCCAGCCTGGCAGGCCTTGGAGCAGCGGCGCTTTGGCCCACGGACAACCACAGCCAAGGGGCCGGATCTTCTGCTGGCCCAGTATGGCCTGCCAAGCTTGCAGGCTGCCCTGGGGTTTTGGCTGGAGGTCTATCAACAAGCCCTACAGGCTCTGC
>JAURHS010000150.1 GCA_030833205.1 Prosthecobacter sp. | reverse complement strand
TTCCGCGCTGGCCAGATGGTGCAGCGTGGGAAGGGAGGCGGGTTGGTGGAAATCGGCCATCGGGCGAAAAGGTGCCGCAGTGGGTGGGGCGCGCGGGCCTGCTGCTGTGGCACGGGGTGGTTGGTGCCGTCAACTGCAGGATGAAGGCAGGTGTGCGATTCAAGGGCGGCGAGAACGGCTCAGCTCTCGCTGCGGTCAATTTCGGCCGTCTCGTCGCCTTCGCTTTCGATGGTTTGACGCATTTGCCGCGAGACCCAGGGCCGGACCAGACCGTAAATCAGGTAGGTGACAAACAGCACGGAGGGCATCCATTGCCAATTGCGGATGGAGAAGGCCACCACGATGATGGGAATCACGGCGCGGGTCAGCGAGCGTTGCATGCGCCAGTTGATGGACTTGAAGCTGGGATACTCCACATCGCTCATCATCAGGTAGGACAGCAGGACCATGAGGGCGGCCAGACCGTATTTCCAGGGGCCGATTTGTTTTTGGTCCTCCTGCAACCAGATCATGAGCAGGGTCAGTGAGGCAATGACGCCAGCGGCGGCGGGAATCGGACAGCCGCGGAAGTGCTTGCTGTTGGTCTGGGAGTCCGCTGCGGCCAGACAGTTGAAGCGCGCCAACCGCAACGCGCCGCAGACCAGATACGCGCAGGCGATCAACCAGCCCAGACCTGCGGGCTGCTCGATGTCTTTGAGCACGATGTCGTGCACCAGCAGGGCAGGAGCCACCCCGAAGCTGACGATGTCGGCGATGCTGTCGAGCTCGCGGCCGAAGGGCGATTCCTGCCCGCCGAGCCTGGCCACGCGTCCGTCGAGCACATCAAAGAGGCAGGCACCCAAAATGGCGAGGATGGCCCAGTAGTAGTGCTCGGTGATCTCTCCGGCGCGGCCCTTGAAAATCTGCAGGATGGCCACAAATCCAGAGAGGATGTTGCCGGCCGTCATCATGGTCGGCAGCACATAGATTCGGGGTTCGCGCTCGTTCATCGCGGCGGCATTGTAGCCACTTCGCGCCGTTTGCCTAGCTGCAATCTGGGCCTCAACGGGGCCGGGCTCGCTCCCCACGGTCTCGAGGCCTTGAGTTTCTTCCGTGGAGTGGCAGGTTGTTTCATGTTGCCCTCTCCCCGCGTCGAATCCTCTGCGGCCGTTCAGCCCGTTGCGTTGCACGCAGGAAGCAGCATGGGCGAGGTGCTGCGCCAATTTCCCGCCGCGCAGCGCGCGCTGTTTGCCCGCTTTCACATTGGCGGCTGCAGCAAGTGTGCCTATCGCCCGGAGCAGACGCTGGAGGAGGTTTGCCGCAGCAATGAACTATCCCTTACCGAAGTCATCGCCGAGATCGAGGCCAGTCATGCCCAGGATGTGAAGCTTCAGGTGGGCCCGACGGAACTGGCTCAGTGGCTCAACTCCGGGCCACCGCAGGGCAAATTGCATCTGCTGGATGTGCGTACCCGAGAGGAGCATGAGGCGGTGTGCATTGCTGGTTCGCAATTGCTGACTCAGGAGTTGGTGCAGCAGGCCTTTGCAAATTGGGAGCGCGAAGATTTCGTGGTGCTCTACGATCACCTTGGCACGCGCAGCATGGATGTGGCCGCCTATTTTTTGGGTCATGGCTTTGCCAATACGCGCTGTCTGGCCGGCGGCATCGACGCCTACAGTCGCGAGGCGCAACCCACCCTTCCGCGTTACCGCTTGGAGCTGGACTGAAGGTGGCCTGTTGCAGGTTTGCAACTTTCAGCGGTCAATTCGGCGCGCTTGCCGCTTGGCATTTCACCTGAATGGATTTTTAGGGTTGTTCCTTGGAACACTTGCCACAAACCTTCAAGATTCAGGAGATGCCCACTTCAGAGCGGCCGCGCGAGCGATTGCTCACGCGTGGCCCACAGTCCCTCAGTGATGCGGAGTTGCTGGCGCTTTTCATCCGCAGTGGGCTGCGGGGCGAGAGCGCCATTGCGATTGGTCAGCGACTGTTGCGCCAGTTCGGCAACCTGCGGAATCTGCTTTGCACCGATATGGGGCATTTGATGCGTTGCCGGGGGCTGGGCCCGGCAAAGGTTGCCCTGATTCTGGCGGCGCTGGAGTTGGGGCGCCGTGCCCAGTGCGAGGAAGTGGTCGAATTGGAACTCGACGAGCCGGCCCGTGTTTACCGCTATCTGGCTCCAGAGCTGCAGCCGCTTCGGCAGGAGGTGGTGCTGCTGCTGCTGCTCAACCAACGCCTGCGCCTGATTCAAAAGGCGGAAATCTTCCGCGGCACGGTCAACGAGTCTCCCGCCCACCCTCGCGAGATCATGGCCAAGGCGTTGGCCGTGAACGCGCCGGCATTCATTCTCGCACACAACCACCCCTCTGGCGATCCATCGCCCAGCGATGCGGATCGGCGCATCACTCGCCGAATTCGCGAGGCTGCCGACATGCTGGGCATCACCTTTTCTGATCATGTGATCATCGGCGCCCCGGCAGGTGGGCGCCCACAGGCCTACTTCAGCTTTCGCGAAGCCGGTCTGCTGTGAGCAGGACAGCGTGTCGGGTTCACGAGCCCGAACGGCGCCACCAGTCTGGATCGCGCTCCCAGGGCTCGCGCGCCTTGCCCTCGTCATCGGGCTTGCCCGATATCGAAGCCTCCCGACGCAGATCCTCCTCCAGCTCCATGAGCAGCTTGATGTGGGGTTTGGGGTGGTGGCAGCGTCGCCACAGAATCCATGCCCAGCAGGCAAAGAACCCCAGGACAAAAAAGAGCATCGCGATGTGGATGATCACCACCCAGTCCATGCCCGGCGCGCTGTGAGCCGTGTTGTTGCTGGCAGGCCAGGTAGGCATGGGGTGCGGAGGGGCAGGGAGGGGTCAATCTTCCGTAGGCGGTCCGGAATCTTCGAAGACCAAACGCATGGGAATCATGCTGGAGAAGCCAAAGCCATGGCGAGCAAAGAAGGACTGCGATTGCGCACTGATCCGATCGGTGAGCAGTGTGATGCGGCGAAAGCCCCTGCGCTTGGCAAAATCCACCGCGTGTTCCAGCAGTTGGCTGCCATAGCCTTGCCGGCGATGCTGCGGGTGCACGATGACATCCTCCATCAGCACCACAGGTCCTCCCTCAGCCGTGCTGATGGTGAAGAGCAGGTTGACCATGCCGATGACTTGATAGTCGGTTCGCAGCACCAGAATCCGCCCCAACTTTGGTTGCTCAAGGATTTGGCGCAGCCCTTCCTCCTGCTTGTTGCGATCTGGCGCGAAGTCCTGCTCCTCGCTGAACAGGGCCACCAGCAACTCCACCAACTGTGGCATGTCCTCAATGGTTGCAGGCTCGATGCGGGTGGCGGAGGCAGTCATGAGACGGCCAGTATGCAGCCGCTGCCGAAGGGTGCAAATCTCTTCCTCGCGCGGCCTCGCTGACCACTGCATCGGCGAGCAGCTGAGTTGAGGCCGAAAGAAAATCTCCATTCCTCATTCATCACCAGCGACTTAAGTGAAAATAAACCGCAAAACCGCTAGGTGTTGAGCGATTTACTGTCTAATTTTTGAACCAAAATACTTTGACATAATGTCTCTTTATCGCGATTCGTCTAACTTGGTTACGATTTGTCTAACTTTAACCCAAGAAGCCCTATGAATGAGATCGAAATCCAGCCAGAAGCTCAGGTTCAGGAAGACATGGACATGGTGCGTCGCATTGCCGAGCGCGACAGCCGTGCGTTCCAGCAGTTCTACCAGCGCTACAGCGGCTTGATTTATTCCGCGATTGCCTCCGTCCTCAATGACCACCATGACGCCGAGGATGTGATGCAGGAAGTGCTGGTCCAGCTCTGGAACAAGGCCCACCTTTACGAACCTCGCAAGGGCAAGCCCTTGACTTGGCTGACCACCATGGCCCGCAATCGGGCCATTGACCGCATCCGCTCCAAGCAACGGCGCTCCAAACTCAACGACGGTTTCGAGCAGGAGAACCGCAACCTGCAGTCCAAGTTTGAGGAGTCTGGTCATGAATCGCTGGCTGACAAGGAACGCCACGGAATGCTGCTGCGTGCGGTCTCCAAGCTTAGCGCCGATCAGCGGGAGGCCATCGAGATGGCCTATTTCTCCGACATGACCCAAGCGGAGGTTGCGGAAAAGCTCAATCAGCCTCTAGGCACCATCAAGGCAAGGATCCGCCGTGGAGTGCACCGCCTTGAGACCCTGCTCAAGCCCAAGTTGGCTTGAGCCTGAGATCTCGCTGAGGCGATCCAGACCCCGCAGAAGCCCGAAAGGGCCTGCGGGGTTTTTGCTCTCCGGGGTAGCCCGCTGACAGGAGGAAATCAGACAGCCTGGTCAACGGCAATGGTCGAGGGGTGGGGCGGGCTGTCGAGAGTGGGACAAAGTTGGAATTCGTCCTTGCAAAATGGGTGGCTGTTTTTACTCTGATCGCCCTTGTGAAATTTTTCACAAGCACCCGGCTTCCGCCGTCCTGCCATGTTGAAATACTTCTTTCTCAGTTATGCCTTTGTGGCTGCCATGCTGATCGCTGCATTGGGCACCCGGGGCGGCAAGTCGCAACTGCCTCCTCTGGAGATTTTCCCAGACATGGACCATCAAGCCAAGGTCAAGTACCAGGTCCGCAGTGATTTCTTCGCGGATGGACAGGCGGCACGCAAGCCAGTGACCCACACCGTGCCCATGGGCTATGAGGTTCCCGCCAAGGCCAGTGCGCTGGGCGCTGCTCCACCAGCCTTTGGTTTCAGCAACGGCCTGGACTACTATCACACTGGCAAGATGGGCGACTTTTACGGCGACGGCCTGCCTGAAGAACTCAAGGCTGATCGCGCGCTCTTGGAGCGTGGTGAGCGTCAGTACAACATTTACTGCGCCGTCTGTCATGCCGCATCAGGCAACGGCAAGGGAATTACCTCGAAGTACGGCATCCTCGCGGCCTTCAACTTCCATCAGGCGGGCAGTCTGGATCCCTCCAATGCCGGCGCCTATCGCGCCGACGGCGCGATCTTTGATGTGATCACCAACGGCAAGGGCCTGATGGGCCCCTACGGCGGCAACCTTCCTGTCCGCGATCGCTGGGCCATTGTGGCCTACATTCGCGCGATGCAGGTCGCCGTCGAGCAGGGCAAGGTCTCCGTTCAGTAACTCCCGCGCACTTTCAACATGGGTCATCACTCTCTCTCCTTTGAAGATCTGCCGCAGGGCGGCGAAAAATTCGAACCCGCCCGCGGCGCAAAGCTCATCAATGCACTCGGTGCGGTTGGTGGCTTGGGCCTCGTTGGTTCGCTGGCATTGTTCTTCACCCGCACGGAAACCTTCGCCTACTCGTGGTTGTTCGCCGTGTTCTTCGCCTTCACCATCATCAGCGGTGGTGTCTTCTGGGTGATGTTGCACAACGCCTCCAATTCCGGTTGGGGTGTGGCGCTGCGCAGGCTCTGGGAGCAATTGGCCAATCTCATCCTGCCACTGTTTCTGCTCTGCTTGCCGCTGCTGCTGCCCGCCGTTCAGAACCCCCTCTATGAGTGGATGCAGCATCATCGTCAGGCCATCGAGCACGCGCACCATCAGGGTGGTAGCGTCTATGACGCCCTGCACCACATGGCCGAGAGCAATCCACACCTTCATGTGCTTACCGCGAAATTCGGCTACCTGAACATCTCCAAGGCCTTCAGTTGGTACACGCGCTTCTTCTTCTACTTTGCCGTCCTCTGGTTCATCGCCTCCCGATTGCGTCAGCGCTCGGTGCGTCAGGATGTGGACGGTGACTTGACCCACACCATCAAGGCTCGCCAGTTCTCCTGCACTTGGCTCCTGTTCTTCGCCTTGACGATCACCTTCGCCGCCATCGACTGGGTTCAGGCACTGGATTATGCCTGGTTCTCCACCATGTGGGGCGTGTACATCTTCGCGGGATGCGCCTGGTCCTCCATGGCGGTCAGCATTCTGCTGGTCACCTGGCTGCGCAGCCTTGGCTATCTCAAAAAGGTGGTCAGTGAGGAGCACTACCACCTGATGGGAAAGTTGCTCTTCGCCTTCACGGTGTTCTGGGCCTACATCGCGTTCTCGCAGTACTTCCTGATCTGGTACGCCAACATCACTGAGGAAACCCGCTTCTATCTCACCCGCAACACTGAGGGCTGGCGCCTGGTCTCCATCTTCATCGTGGTGGGTCACTTCATTGGCCCCTTCCTCGTGCTGCTCTCGCAGTCGCGCAAGAAGAAGCCGTCGGCCATGATCGGGGTCTGCCTCTGGGTGCTCTTCATGCATGTGGTTGATCTTTACTGGATGGTCATTCCTGAGCGCGGCCCTTCATTGGGTCTGGGTGTCCTCGCCCCTGGCGCTTGGGTTGGCGATGTGGTGGCCTTTGCTGCTGTCATTGGTTCACTTGGTTTCTGGTTCCTTCGCAGCCTCGCGAACTACAGTCTCTATCCCTGCCGCGATCCGCGCCTGTTGGAATCGGCCAATGTCATCAACTAAGACCTCTTTTGCTCATGTCCTCTGACTCCTCATCGGCAACTGGTGGCGGTTCCTTTTGGATCCTCGCCGGATTCACAGGCTTTGCGGTCCTGCTGGCCCTGTTGCTCAACCTCAAGTCCCCAGCCGCCACGGATCCAGCGGCCCCTGCGCGACTGGCCAACCAGGAGGAAATCCTCAAGGCGCAGGGCGACCTGCTTGCCAAGATGGGCCTGAAGGATGACGCCAAGCGCAGTGCGCTCTTTGACGCCACTCTCCAGCGCCTTGCCCAGCGCAAGCCCGCTTCCAGCACTCAGGTGGTCCCTGGATCGCCCACTCAGCTCAAGCAGGCCGCTGCTGCCGCACCGGCGGCTGCCCCCAAGAAATAACGGCACCCTTTCCCTCCGATGCAGACTTCCTCAACCTCCGCAGATTCGGACCTTCAGGCCGACCAGCTTCGCCGTCAGGCGATTGATCAGTCGGTGAAGGGACCGATCCTGTTCCTTTTCCTCAACTCGGCGTTTTGGCTCATGGCCGCTACGCTGCTGGGATTGCTCGCGGCGATCAAGGCCGCTTATCCCACGGCAATGTGGGGCGATTGCCCCATTCTGCACTACGGCCGCCTGCAACCCGCCCACATCAATGCCCTGGTCTACGGTTGGGCCATTCCTGCAGCCCTCGGTGTGATGTTGTGGATCATGGCAAGACGCACCGCGCAGCCATTGCGTTCGGGGCGCAGCTTGCTGCTGGTGGCGGCGGTGTTCTGGAATGTCGCGCTGACGGGTGGACTCATCGGAATTCTCTCCGGCAACGGCGGAGCCTTGCCGCTGATGGAAATGCCTGCTTGGACTTGGCCCGTCTTTCTCATCAGTTTCCTTTGCTATGCCTGGCCGATGGCCAGCATGTTCGCCAACACCCTGCGCCCTGAAGGCTTCATGGTCAGTGCATGGTATGTGCTTGGCGCCTGCTTCTGGTTCCCCTGGATTTTCATCACCGCCAATGTCTGCCTGCACTGCCTGCCTGGTCTTGGAGCACTTGGGGCCGGCATCAACGCTTGGTATGTTCACGGACTGCTGCTGTTGTTCCTGACTCCCGTGGCTGTCGGAAGCGCCTATTACTTCATTCCCAAAATCACCGGGCAGCCCATTGCCAGTGCGGAGCTGGCTAAGCTTGGTTTCTGGGGTTTGGCCGTCTTGGGCGGCTGGAGCGGCATGCAGACCTACATGGGCGGCCCGCTCCCCGCATGGATGCCAGCCATTGGCGCCCTGGCCGGCACCTTGTTGCTCCTGCCTGCCGGCGTGGTTGGTCTCAATCATCACCTTACCACCCT
>JAURHS010000063.1 GCA_030833205.1 Prosthecobacter sp. | reverse complement strand
GAAGGTGTAGAACTCCTCGCCGTAGCCGGTGCCGTGGGTGAAGGCCACCTCCACATCGGTGCCGTCGAGGTGAATGACCGGGTAGAGCGGGGATTCGGTGAGCTTGGCGGCGATGAGATCGCGCAGGCCTTCCTTGGAGCGGAACACCTCGCCGTTGAGCTTGAGGGTCAGTCCAGGATTGAGCCAGGCGTAGTAGCGCAGCATCTCGCGCACGAAATCCAGCTGGAAGCGGACCTTTGGGCTGAAGGAGGTGGGGTCGGGGCGGAAGGCAATGCGGGTGCCGTTCTCCTCGCTGCAGGCCTTGGGCTTGCCCATGTCGTAGCGCACTTCGCCACGGCAGAACTCGATCGCGCGGGTCTGGCCCTCGCGCACGGCTTGAATCTCGAAGAACTCGGAGAGGGCGTTGACGGCCTTGATGCCCACGCCGTTGAGGCCGACGGAGCGCTTGAAGACCTCGCTGTCGTATTTGGCGCCGGTGTTGATCTGCGCGGCGCACTCCAGCAGTTTGCCCAGGGGGATGCCGCGTCCGTAGTCGCGGATGGTGCAGAGGTTGTCCTCGGTGATTTCGATCTCGATGACCTTGCCGTAGCCCATCACATGCTCGTCGATGCAGTTGTCGACCACTTCCTTGAGCAGGACATAGATGCCATCCTCAGCCTGTGAGCCGTCACCCAACTTGCCGATGTACATGCCTGGGCGCAGGCGGATGTGCTGGCGCCAGTCCAGGGATTTGATGCTGTCTGCGGTGTAGTTGTGCGGGGCGTTGGCCATGGGGGGAGAAAAAGGGGGCGTTGGGGCTTTGGCGAGGTTGGGCGCGGCGTCAAGCGGCGGCCTGCTGTGCCGGGGTGGGCACCTTTTCAAGGATCTTGGCGATGAGGTCGTCGCTGCGCACATTTTGTGCTTCGCCTTCAAAGTTGAGGATGACGCGGTGGCGCAGGGCCACCAGGGCCAGATCGCGAACCTCCTGACAACTGGCGGCGCTGGCGCCGCGCAGGGCGGCCAGCACTCTGGCGCCGCGCACCAGGGCCTGCAGGCCGCGCGGGCTGCTGCCGTAGGCCACGAAGCGTTTGACTTCAGGCAGGGCATCGGGCTGGTTGGGGTGGGTGGCCAGGATGAGTCTGCTGGCGTAATGGGCCACCGGGTCGGCCAAGGGAACGCCGGCGAGTTGCTGCTGCAGCGCAATCAACTCTGGTCCGCTGAGCTGGGCTTGCAGTTGCGGCTCCTCAAAGCCAGTGGTGCGGCGGCTGATCTCCACCAGCGCGTCCAGATCGGGGAAGGGCACGCTGAGCTTGAATAAAAAGCGGTCAAGCTGGGCCTCGGGCAGGGGGTAGGTGCCTTCCATTTCCATGGGGTTCTGGGTGGCCAGCACCAGAAAGGGATCGGGCAGCGAATGGCGTTCGCCGCCAGCGGTCACGGCTCGTTCCTGCATCACCTCGAGCAGGGCGGCCTGGGTCTTGGGGGTGGCGCGGTTGATTTCATCGACCAGGAGCAGGTTTTTAAACACCGGCCCCTTTTCGAAGAACATGACCCGGCGGCCGTGCTCGTTTTCGTTCACGATCTGGGTGCCGAGGATGTCGGCGGGCATGAGGTCCGGGGTGCATTGCACTCGTCCAGGCTCCAGGCCAAGGACCTGACTCATGCAGCGCACCAGAAAGGTTTTGCCCAAGCCGGGCACCCCTTCGAGAAGGACATGGCCTGCGGCGAAGGTGGCCACCAGGACATCCTCAAGCAGGGCGTCATAGCCCACGATGGCTTGTTGCAACTCGGCCTTGATGCGGCCAAAGAGGGCGGGGAAGGAGGCTGCCATGCCCGGAATCCTTAGTCGGGCCGACAGGCGGTGTAAAGCGCAGGCCTGCAAATCGCTGTTTGCAGGGGCCGGGGATGCTGTCATTCTCGCGGGGGTAGCCTCCTGCGCTTGATCAGGGGGCGGACTGCCCTTGCACTGCTTCATGTTGTCCCGTCTCTGCCGCTTTCGTGTGGTCCTGCCTCTGTTGTTGGGGATGTTGGCCCTCGGCGGGGTCTATGCCCAGTGGCGAGTGAACTTGGGCAGCAACTTGGTGGCCTTGGCGGTGCGCCACTCCCCTGAGCTGCTTCAGGTCCGCACGGCGCAGGGCTCCTGGCGCAGGCTTTCCAGCGGATTGACGCCAGCCGATGTGCAGGCAGCACTGTTGCCGCGTCATCAACAGGAGGGCTTGAGCTGGTTCACCCTTCCGGTGCGTCGTCCCGCGCGTTGGGCAGGCCGCTTGGCGCAGTCCTTGTTTGGTGCGGAGGTTCATGTGCTGATCGTGGATCCCGCGCTTTTTGAATTCAAGGCCAGCTTCCGCGAGGGCTTTGAGCCCACCACGGCGCGCGAGAGGTTGCAGGCGGGCCGTCTGCAGTTCGCCATCAGCGCCAATTTCCATGACCCCGCTGGCAAGCCCTTGGGCTATGTGTACCATGAGGGCAGGCAGGTGAATGCTGCCTTCAAGCAGTGGAGTGGCAGTTTTTTCGTGAAGGCGGGGCGGCCCTATTTCGGGCCCAAATCCCTGCTGGAGGAGGTGCCCGGTGTCATTGAAGAAGCCACTCAGGGCTACCCAGCAGTGATGAAACATGGCCAGATTTTCAGCTACATTGCCCAAGACCCCGACGCTCATTTCAACGGCAGCAAGGTCACCTATCGGGCGCTTGCCGGCATGCGTGCTGACGGCAGCATCGTCATGGTGCTCTCCGGTGATGGAGGCCTGATGACTGTGGCAGAGGTTGCGGCCTTGGCCAGGCGCCTGGATGTGCAGCATGCCACCCTGCTGGACGGAGGGCGGGCCCTGCAGTACAGCCTGCAGACTGAGGATGGCCCCTGGCATTTTGCTGCGGCCAATACAGAGCCGTTGCTGCCGGTCAGCTGGCTCAAGCCTCAGCGCTCTCCGGTGTACATTGCGGTGCGCAGGCGCGCGCCGCGCATTGTTGTGGAGCCTGGGCGCTGATGTTTTGCGGCACAACGGCTCATCTTCGCACTTGCAGCACCCCCAGGTCTCCAGCTTGATGAGGCCCTCCGCGTTCAATGAACTCTCCGCCCCAGCTTTCCCTTGTCGTGCCCCTCTACAACGAGGAGGACAATGTGCAGGAATTGCAGCGTGAGATCGCGCAGGCCCTTGCCGGCTTTGACTACGAATTGATCCTTGTGGATGACGGCAGCACAGATGAAACCGTGGCCCGGGTCCAGCGCAGTGAGCGCGTTCGTCTGATTTGCTTTGAGCGAAATCAAGGGCAAAGCGCGGCGATGCACGCTGGATTTGCGGCTGCCTGCGGGCAGTGGATTGCCACGCTGGATGGCGATCTGCAAAATGACCCTGCCGACCTGCCGGCGATGATCGCCAAACTGGAGCAGGGATGGGATCTGGTCTGCGGCTACCGAGCCAAGCGCCGCGACTCCTGGTTCAAGCGCATGCAAAGCCGCATTGCCAACGCCATTCGCAGCCGGTTTGTGGGTGATTGCGTGCGCGACACGGGCTGCACCCTCAAAGTCATGCGCACTCCATGCCGCGAGGCTCTGCCCTTGTTTCATGGCATGCACCGCTTCATTCCCGCCTTGATCGGCGGCATGGGTTGGCGGGTGACTGAAATGCCAGTGAATCATCGCCCACGCATTCACGGCGTGAGCAAGTACGGCTTTGGCAACCGCGCCTGGCGCGCCACGGTGGACATGTTCGGCGTGCGCTGGCTCAATCAACGCCGCAGAGCCTATCGGCAGACCCCTGAGCCCGGGCAGGTGGCAAGACCTTGAGGTTGAAATTGGTTACCATGTCGCGCTTCGGCATCAGGGCTTGCCTGTGGCGCGTGGATTTGATTCTGTGGATTGACCGCAGACTGCTGCCTGCGTTAAAGCCTTTGACGGCCACTTCATGAATCTGCGCGAACAACTCAGGACCATCCTGCCCGAGATCCTGCCCCGGGACCCAGCCGAGGCCATCAAGGGTACGGAGTTGATTCGTCTCGTGCGTCTGCGCCTTGGCGATGATTACAGCGACGGTACGCTGCGCTATCATTTTTCCATTCTCTCCTATGATCCAACCTCGCCGATTGCCAAGGTGGATCAGGGGCAGGGTTATTACCTGCGACTGAAGCGTGGACAGGAGGTGGCGCAGGCCCCGGGCTTGTGGGCGGGTCGAGACGATGGATTGCCCGAGGATGCAGTCGCCGCGCGCATGAGCCGTGCGTTGGCTATTTACGAACGACTCGCTGCGCAACGGGGCTTGCTCGCCTTCTGCCTCAACGGCGCCCAGGGCTGTGCCTTGGAGCCGCGCGGCTACTGGGAATTGCCGGACCTCGTGGTGGCTGATGTGGGCTGGGAAGCCAGCCCCGAGGACCCAGAGCGCAGCGATCGCGCCCTGCTGCGTCTGCGTCGCCAACTCGGTGTGCCCGAGTGCGCGCTGGGGGCGGTGCAGCTCAAACTCACCCTCAACCTGGAGAGCGCCACGGCTGAATTTTTCCAGGCGCTCAGCGCCACTCGCTGGGCCTTGTCCGGAGAGTTGGTGGTTGTTGAACCTCTCAACGACGAGGCCCTGGTAGAGGCACTGCGCAGCCTTGGGCACCAGTTTGGCATTGGCGTCAGTGTGCTGGGTCTGCCGCAGGAAAAGATGGACGAGTTGCCTGCCGCGCGGGAGCTCATGGCCATGGGTGTTGAGGCCTTCGAGAAGGTGCAGGAACTCATGCGACCACAGCGCATCACGGTGGCGGCCCCCAGGCCGCGACTGGACTGGCCCGTGCTCTCCGCCCTGCGCAAGAAGCACGAGGCGGTGGAGGGCATGCTACAGGCACTGGCTCTGCAGGTGGACAGTCAGCTCACGCGTCCTATTTTGGCATAGCTTGCGCCGGAGTTGTTTTGGCGTGGGAGCCTTGTGGGCGGTGGCATAGACTGAGAGGCAGGGCATCTCACTGGCCCAGCAATCCAGCGCACTTTCCAAGCCCATGAACCCAAGCATCTGCCGAAGCCTGAGCACCCTTTGTTTTCAAGCGGGCATTTTTTCCATCGCCCTGTCCATTTGGATCTGGTGGTTCTGCAACGGCGAGGAGCCCAACCAACAGGCGCACGCAGAACGGTTTGGCATCTTTGTCGGGCTCTGGGCACCGACGCTGCTGATTCTCTCCAACCGCTTTGACCGCTACGCGGACAAGGCAACAATGCCACCGTGCTCATGCCCATGTCCGCAGTGCCCTTCGAGACCGCAGGATTCAGAGCCTACGGCCACTCAACTGCCGTAGGCGGACTGCACGGACCAGTCTCTCCGCCCAAGGCGAGCCATCAGTAAGGGCTTTTGATCAGGGCCTTGAAGGCATCGGCGATCTTGCCCACAGCAGCCTGAGGGCCGGTGAGTTTGATGAAGACTGGGGCATCGTTGCCGGGAACAATCGCGCCGAGCAGCGTGTACCCCTCACGCGGGGTCTTGGGGCCGAACATCGCACCGTCGTTGTAGGTGCCGGTTGCCGTCACCAGGGTGACCTTCTTGCCGTTGGCGTCCAACTCCTCGGTCTTGGACTGCGGAGGTGAGGCGAACTGCCCCAGCCAGCGATCAATGTTGGCCTTGGTGTCGCCGCCCTGGCCGCCGCCGAAGTAGTAGAACACGGCCTCGAGAGGCTTCTCCGTGCCTTCTACGCTGACCTGTAGTGTTGCGGCGCGCATCGGGCTGGTAGGCGGAATCGAGGTCCAGCCCGAAGGCACAGCGAAGTTCAGGCCTGCCACACTGACCTTGCCATCAGCGGCAAACAGCGCAGTGGAGGTGATGGCGAAGAGGAGCGTGAGCAGGGTTTTCATTGCAGTGAGTTGGAAGGGTTAGGATGCGCGGCGCAGGTTTTACTTGGTGACATGCATGACGCCCTTCATCAGCAGCCAATGGCCAGGGAAGGTGCACATGTAGGGATAATCGCCGACCTCTGCGGGGGCCGTGAACTCAATGGTCTCGGTTCCATTGGGCATCACCAACTTGGTGTTGGCGATGATGTCGGCCTTGGCCGAGTCGGGGATGTAACCCTTGGCCATGGCTTGGGGGTCGGTCATCATCGCATTGGCCTGCGCGCCGACGGCCTGATCCTTGCCGGGTTTGATGAGGATGAAATTGTGCGGCTGCGGCGCCACGCTGCCGGTGTTGTTGAGCGTGAGCTTCACCTTTTGCCCAGCCTTCACGCTCAGCTCGGTCTTGTCATAGCCCAAGGGGTTGCTGGCGTGTGGCTTGAGTTCAAGGACCGCCACCGAGGCGTCCTGGGCAAGAGCAAGGCCAAGGCTTGCGGCGGCGATGAGAGAGAAGAGGGCTTTGTTCATGGGTCGTGGAGTGGGAAGGGGGGGATGAGAATCGGGCTGCAAAGTCATTGCCTTTCAAGCCTTTTCTGCACAACGCCAGCGCAGCCAGGGCGGGCGCGGAATTTATTGCGAAATCAAAAGATTCTGAGGGCTTTTTCGCTGGCAGGAGTGCGCACCTGCCTGCACAGCCATTGATCACCAAAACACTTATGTGCGGCATTATTGGATATGTTGGACCCCGCCCTGTGCAGGGAATCCTGCTCGAGGGCCTCAGTCGTCTCGAGTATCGTGGCTATGATTCTGCTGGACTTGCCCTCCAGCAACCAGGGAGGGCTGCGGCGGCGGTTCTCAAGGCGGTGGGCCGTGTGGACTGCCTGCGCGAGGCCTGCGGCGGTCGAGACGAGGCCTTGGGCTTGGGCATCGCGCATACTCGCTGGGCCACTCACGGCGAACCCAGTGAGGCCAACGCGCATCCGCACGCCGATGCCTCGGGCCGTTTGCTGCTGGTGCACAATGGGGTGATTGAGAACCACGCCACGCTGCGCGCCAAATTGCTGGAGTTGGGCCATGTCATGCGCTCGCAGACCGATAGCGAGGTGCTGGCGCATTGGGTTGGCCGCTTCTATGAGGCCAGCGAGATTGCCGTGGGCGCGGCGCGTCTTCGTGCGGCCCTGGACAAGGCCCTGGAGTTGGTGCGCGGCACCTATGGTCTGGCGGTCATGCACGCGGACCTTCCGGGGGTGATTCTCGGCGCGCGTCTTGGCAGCCCGCTGGTGGTCGGCATTGGCCAGGGCGAGCATTACCTGGCCTCTGATGTGTCGGCCCTTCTGAAGCAAACCCGCGAGGTGCTCTATCTCGATGATCACGAGGTGGTGGAGTTGCGTGCCGATGGTTTTGAATTGGGTCATCGTCGCGGTGTCGGGCGGGTGGCAGCGACCTGCGTGGTGGATTGGCAGGCGCAGGATGCGGAGAAGGATGGCCACGCCCATCACATGCTCAAGGAGATCATGGAACAGCCCCAGGCCTTGGAAAATGCCATGCGCGGGCGCTTGGATTTTGAGCAAGGAACGAGCGTTTTTGGTGGGCTCAACGCCACTCCAGGGCAATTGAGGGCAGTGACGCGCGTTTTGCTCAGCGGCTGCGGCAGCGCGCACCACGCTGCCTTGGTGGGCGAGCACTGGTTTGAGAGCATCGCTGGCCTGCCCACGGAGGTCGAGATTGCCTCCGAGCTGCGGTATCGCCAGTTGCCCCTGATGGATGGCACCCTGCACTTTGCGATCAGTCAGAGTGGCGAGACCCTGGATACTCTGGCGGCCCTCCGTGAGGTCAAGCGCCGTGGCATTTCCTCGCTGGGCATTGTCAATACGGTGGGCAGTTCCTTGGCGCGTGAAAGCGACGGCGGCTGCCATTTGCATGCTGGTCCTGAAATTGGTGTGGCGGCCACCAAGACCTTCACCTCGACCTTGGGCGTGTTGGCGATGTTGGCGCTGCACTTCGGGCGTCTGCATCGGCTTGGGCCAGCCGAGGGTATGCTGTGGGTTCGGCAATTGCAGGCCCTGCCGGATTTGATGCGTGAGACTCTGTGCTGCCATGCGCAGGTCAGCGCTCTGGCGCCGCGCCTGGCCGAGGCTCAGGGCATGTTGTTTTTGGGGCGTCTTGCCTGCATGCCCGTGGCGATGGAGGGCGCCTTGAAAATGCGCGAGATCAGTTACCAGTTTGCCAGTGGTCACAGCAGCGCTGAGCTCAAGCACGGCATCATTGCCCAAGTCAGCGAGCAGGTGCCCAGCATCTTCATTGCGCCACATGACGCCGTGTTTGAAAAAAACCTCGCCAACATTGAGGAGGTGCTGGCTCGGCGCGGTCCAGTGATGGCCATCACCACACAGGGCGGCGGACAGGCGCTGCGCCAACTGACCGATGCGGTGATTGAGCTGCCGGCCTGCCACGCGCTCTTGGCGCCACTGCTTTGCATCCTGCCCCTGCAGTTGCTGGCTTACGAGGTCGCCCTTCTGCGCGGCTGCGATGTGGACAAGCCGCGCCACCTGGCCAAGAGCGTTACGGTGGAGTGAGGCCTCGCCTCAGCGTTTGCCCACCATGAAGAGCATGCTGTCGCCTTCTCGCCAAATCTTGAGCAGGACCGTCTTCTCACTTTGCTTGGCCAATTCGGTGGCCTGGGCTGTGGTGTTGACTGGCTTACGGTTGATGTGGGTGATGAGGTCGTCCTTCTCGACGCCCATGGCTCTGGCCTGACTGTCGGGCTTGACCTCGCGCACCAGCAGTCCCTGCACTTCGGCGGGGATCTTCAAGCGCTTGCGGCTGATCTCATCCAGGGCTGCCACCTGCAATCCAGGCAGCAGCGCATTGCTGGTGGGTTGGGCCTTGGGAGGGGCAGCAGCGGGTGAGCTGCCGGCGGCGATTTCAGGCGTGAGTTCCTCGAGCTTCGCCTTGACCTGCATGCGCTTGCCCTCGCGGACGATGTCGAGCGTGATTTCCGACCCTGGGCTGTAGCTGCTGACGATCACGGGCAGGGCTGAAGCGCTGTCCACCTTGCGCCCTGAGACGGCAAGGATCACATCCCCCACCAGCAGGCCGGCCTTGGCGGCAGGGCTGTTGTTTTTGATGATGCGAACGATCGCACCGCTCTCATCCTGCAGGTTGTAGAGCTTGGCCGTGTCGGCATTGATGTCTTCGGGCATGATGCCCAGGTAGCCACGCGACACCTTGCCGTCGTCCACCAGATCGGAGGCAATGCGCAGGGCCAGATTGACCGGGATGGCGAAGCCGATGCCGGCGTTCATGCCCGAGCGGGAATAAATGGCGGTGTTGATGCCAACCACTCGCCCCATGCCGTCAACCAACGGGCCACCGCTGTTGCCTGGATTGATGGCCGCATCGGTTTGAATGAAGTCTTCGTAGCTTTGCTGCATGCGGCTGCGGTTGCGGATGATGCCCATGCCGCTGCGGCCCATGGCGCTGACAATGCCCTGGGTCACGGAGCGGCTGAGTTCCATTGGCGCACCGAGCGCCAGTACCACATCGCCCACCCGCAGTTTGGTGCTGTCGGCAATGGTGGCCACCGGCAGGTTCTGCGCTTCAATCTTGATGAGTCCAACATCCGTTTGGGGATCAGTACCGATGATTCTGGCGCTGTAACGGCGATTGCTGCCGCCGGCGTTGACCATCACTTCAAGTTTTTTCGCCTCACCAACGACATGGTTGTTGGTGAGGATGTAGCCATCGGAACTGATGATGACTCCCGAGCCCACGCCGTTGGGCTCATTGTCCTGAGAATCCTCTTCTGGAGGGGATGGCCGATTGCGCCGGCCTCTGGGGCCGCGTTCAGGGGTTTCATCCTCCCCGTCTTCAAGCTGGCCGCGCTGACGCAACCATTCCTCCATGTACTCGCGCAGGAAATCTGGCAGTTGTTCCAGTCGCTCGTTGATCTCGTCCTGCTCCATGGGCTTGCTTCCGATGGAGAAAATGGTGACGACGGATGGCAGGATTTTGTCCACCACTGGCGCGTAACTCATCTGCAGTTGCCCGGCTGCAGGCAGGGCGGAGTCGTCGCGGGTCAGCTTGCTCTTGAATTGCTCGGAGCTGATGGCGGCTGCCTCAGCCTTCTTGGCAGGTTGCGCATGGGCAAGTCCAATCAGGCTCATGAGGGCCACGAGGGGTAGGGATGCGGGAAGGTTCATGCGTGGGGAATTGGGGGGTTGCGGTGTAGCTCTTGGAGAGTGGCTCGGGGGCAAATGTTGAAAACTTGCGGCAAAGAGACCAAACGGGCTGAAATCGGGGGGCTTTGCTTTAGCGGCGCAGGCCTGCGAGGCGCCCTTGCAGGCTCTCTAATACGGGGGCCAGCTCCAATTGGACTCGTGGGGGTGCTGCCCGGAGGATGGCCAGGGGGTCTTCCGCCATGAGCTCCTGCAACAATTGTTGGTCCTGTTGATTCAGGCGCTCGCCCTGAGGGCTGGAATCCCGCAGGACCCTCACATCACCACGCAGGCGCCCCAGCAACTTTTTGCGCTCCTCGGCTGGCATGGGCTTGAGAGCGCGCTCCAGCAATCCCAACAGCGGATCAATGCTGCGATTGGCCCAGAGGCGCAATTCGTCCTCGCTCAGTGAGGCCTGATAGCGCTGGATCAAATCGCCGTGTTCCTGGCGAAGCTTGAGGCGTTGATTGGGGTCGAGCATCACAAAAAAGTGCAGCGTTCGCTGGAGGTGCTCGGATCGCCGAGCGGGGTCATTGAGCTCTGGCTTCTGCATCCAGGGGGCTTGCTGCATCAGGTCCGCCACCCGCTGTGGCCAGGAGATTTCATTCCGGGTTTGCCAGAGGATCAGCCCCGCCACCGCCCAGATGAGGAGCAGGGGCAGCAGCACTTGTCGCAGCAGCGTGGCGGCTTTCATGACTCAGGGGTTGTGGTTTTGGGGCTGCGGCCTTGTTTGCGCCGCAGGGCCTCCAGCATGTCCCTGGCTTCGGGAACCCCGAGCCAGTGACAACTCAGGGCGAAAAGCACGGCAATGCCGCCGATGACCAGAGGCAACATCAGGGCCTGAGTGGCCACACTCCACTGCGCCCATGGCTTGAGCAGCCAGTGCCGCGCAGCCAGCGCGCCGGCAGCCAAAACAAGCAAGGCGGGCAACAAGCGCAGCAGGCTGTTGGCCAGCAGGCGGCCCTCCAGCCCTTCAATGCGGCGGCGCATCATGAAGTAGAGCACCGAAAAGTTCAGGGCCAGACCAATCGCCGTGCACCAGGCCAGGGCCCGATGATCCCAGTGCAGCACAAACACCGACACCGAATTGCAGACCGCGTTGAGAGCCACGATGCCCAAACTCACCAGCATTGGCACAAAGCGTTTGTTGAGCGTGTAAAACGCAGGCTGCACCACCTTGATGGCCGCATAAAAAACCAACCCGAAGGCATAGGCCTGCAGGGCCGCCGCCGTGGCCTGCACATCGGCATCGGTGTAGCGGCCATGACCAAAGAGCAGGTCAACGATCTCCGTGGCCAGCAGGCTCAGGCCCAGCGCGCAGGGCAGGGTGAGAAACAACACCAATCGCAGGCCGCGTGCCAGGGCGTTGCGGAAGGGATCAAGACTTTCCTGCGTGGCCAGGCGTGAAAGCAGAGGCAGCGTCACGGTGGACACCGCCACGCCAAACAACCCCAGGGGCAACTGCTGCAGGCGTTGGGCATTGGCCAGCCAGGCTGAGGCCGCCTCCTGCCCAGGCGTGTAGGAGGCGAAAATCGAGTTGAGCAGGACACTGACCTGAGTGCCACTGGCGGCGATGAGTGAGGGCCACATGAGGTGCAGCACCTCGCGCACGCCGCTGTCGCGCCAGCCAAAGTCCGCATGCAGACGAAAGCCCACCCGCCGCAGCGAAGGCCACTGCACCAGCAGTTGCATCGCGCCGCCAATGAGGGTGCCGATGGCAAAGGCCATCAGGCCTTTTTCGCCGAGCTTTCCGCTGGACCATTGCGGGTCCATCCACCAGGCCAGCAGGGCCCCTGTGCTCAGGCAGCCGAGGTTGAAGAAAGCGGAGGCCACCGCCGGCACAAAAAACACGCGCTTGGCGTTGAGCATGCCCATGACCAAGGCCGTCACCGAAATGATGGCGATGAAGGGATACATCACCTGCGCCAACTGGGTGCAGAGTTCCAGGCTGTGCGGATTCTGCCAACCCGGATTGAGCAGGCGCACCAACCAAGGCGCCACCGCAATGCCTGCGCAGCTTAGCAGGGTCATGAAGCAGAGGCCCAGACTGAGCATCTTGCGCCCCAATTGCCAGGCGGCCTCGTCGCCCTCCTGCGCCATCTTGCGGCTGAAGGTGGTGACAAAGGCCGTGGACAGCGCGCCTTCGGCGAACAGGTCGCGCAGCATGTTGGGGGTGCGGAAGGCCGCCGTGAAAATGCCCGCCATGCTCGCACCAAACCAGGCATTGAGGCACTGATCGCGCGCCAAGCCGAGCAGGCGGCTGCAGAGAATGGCCAATGACACCACCCCGGTGCTGCGCGCTTGCTGTGCGGCGAGGGTGGGTGCGGCTTGGGCCATGGCCGGATTGCTTAAAGAAACACTCAGGGATGCAGGCTGCCGTGGCTGGCGCGGCGCAGGCGGTCCATCATGGCCACGCCCATGCCATGTTCAGGCAGCGGTTCGGCGACAATGGCGTCCACGCCGAGCTCATCGAGCTGGCGCAGGGTGTAGAAAAAGCGCACGGCAGCCTCAGGCAGCTTGCCCTTGCCTGGGCTTAAAATCTGGATCTGCGCCCAGTCGGTCAGACCCACAAAACCATCCTGCCAATCGCCTCGATAGCTCAGCAGCGCATAGCGCTTGCCGTGCTGGGGCACGAAGTCCTCGGGGCGTTCGGGCAGCAGCAGTGGCGTGCTCGGCGCGTAGTGACTGGGCAACTGCCCGGGAGCCTCCGCTGCTTCATCACCGCGCGGCTGGCGCTTTTTCTCGATCCGCCCGAAGGCCTTGAGTTCCTCGGCGGTGATCGGCCCGTGGCGCAGAATGGTGATCAGCGCCTTGGGCTGCGCCGGCTCGATCTTGATGATGGTGGATTCCAGACCGCAGAGGCAGGCGCCGCCGTCAACAATCAAGGGAATGCGCCCGCCCAGTTCCGCGTTCACCGCTGAGGCCGAAGTGGGACTGATGCGCCCAAAGCGATTGGCACTGGGCGCTGCCAGGGGGCGGCCCAAAGCCTGCGCCACACGGCGAAACACGGCATTCTTGCTCACCCGCACTGCCACATTGGGCAGGCCTGCGGTCACCAAGTCCGGCACGCAGTCCTTCTTGGGCAGCACCACGGTGAGCGGTCCCGGCCAAAAGGCATCGGTGATTTTTTGCAGCACCGGCCGCAGCTCATCGCTGACCACCGCCACGCTCTCCAGGTCCTTGGCCGTTGGCAGGTGGACGATGAGCGGATCGAAGCTGGGGCGTTCCTTGACGGCAAAGACCTTGGCCACGGCCTGCGCGTTGAAGGCATCGGCGGCCAGACCGTAAACCGTTTCCGTGGGCAGGGCCACCACCTCGCCCCGGCGCAGCAAGCCGGCGGCCGCCTCGACGGCCTGGTGCATGAGCAGGCCCGTGTCAGTGGGCAGGACAGAAGTGGACAATGGGGATTCCGGGTCGGCAGGCATCGGCGCCCATTCATTGCCTTGGGCGGGGCGGCTTTGCAATGACGGTCTTTGTCAGGGCCATCGCCACAGACCCCACGGCCTTGATTCTGAGAAGTTCAAGCCGCAGTTGCAAAGCGGGCCGGTTGCGGGTATCCCCCGCAGGGTAAGCCTGTGACCCCGCCCCCTGCCAGCCCGGCCTCTCCGCGCCACATTGCCATCATCATGGACGGCAATGGGCGCTGGGCCCGCGAACGCGGCCTGCCGCGCACGGAGGGCCATCGCGAGGGCGCGTTGGCCGTGCAGCGCATCTGTGCGGCCTGCGGCGAGCAGGGCGTGGATTTCCTGACGCTGTTTGCCTTCTCAAGCGAGAACTGGAGCCGCCCACAAACCGAGGTCAAGGCGCTGATGGCCCTGCTGGAGGAGTTCTTGGTCGGGCAACGCGAGGAACTCATGCAGCGCAACATCCGTTTGCGTGCCATTGGCCGCATCGCCGACCTGCCTGCGAGCTGTCAGGAACAATTGGCGCAGAGCATTGAACTGACCCGCCACAACAGCGGCCTGACCTTGGTGCTGGCCCTCAGTTACGGCGGACGCGAAGAGATTGTGGATGCCACCAGGCGCCTGATGCAGAAGGCCGCCAGCGGCCAGTGCAGCCCAGCGGAACTCAACAACGCCCTGTTTGCGCAGCATCTCGATACCGCAGACCTGCCCGACCCTGATCTGCTGATTCGCAGCAGCGGCGAGCTGCGCCTGTCCAATTTTTTGCTTTGGCAGTTGAGCTACACGGAGTTTTACATCAGCCCCGTCCTCTGGCCCGACTTCGAGGAGAGCCACCTGCGCGAGGCCATCGCGGCCTACTCGCAGCGCCAGCGCCGCTTCGGTGCCGTGCCTGAGGGCTGATTGCGGGATGGGGCTTGCGCAGCGCGCGGCCATGCTCTTGTCTCAGCCCCATGCAATCCGGCATCATCTTGCAGGCACCAGGCCGATTGGAGCAGACGCAACTGCCAGAAGTTGCATCGCCTGGACCCGGGCAGGCCATCGTGCGCGTGCTTGCCATCGGCATCTGCGGCACGGATTACAGCGCCTACCTTGGCAAGATGCCCTTCATTGAATACCCGCGCGTGTTGGGCCACGAGTTGGCCGTTGAGATCGAGGAGTTGGGCCCGCAGTGCCCGTCAAGCCTGCAGGTGGGCGCGGTTTGCAGCGTTGAGCCTTATTTGAATTGTGGACAGTGCCGCACCTGCCTGAGTGGGCGCAGCAACTGCTGCGAATCCCTGCAGGTGCTCGGCGTGCACTGCGACGGCGGCATGTGCCAACGCCTCTGCCTTCCAGCGGCCAAACTTCACCCCGCGCCCGCCTCCCTCCTGCAGCAGCCCCTTGGCCTGGAATCCGTGGCCTTGGTGGAGACTCTGGCCATTGGCTGCCACGCCGTGGAGCGTGCGCAGCTCAAGGCCAATGAAAGTGTACTCATCATCGGCGCTGGTCCCATCGGACTGACGGTGCTTGAGTTTGCCCGCCTGGCCGGGGCCAATCTCACCGTACTCGAAAAGCAGCCCCATCGCCGCGAGTTTGTGGCTCGCCATTACCCTCAGGTGCAGCTTTGCCAGAGCCTGCCTCCGGATCACCGATTTGATGTCGTTTTCGATGCCACCGGCCACTGCGGCAGCATGGCCGCCAGCCTGCAGCGCGCGCATTTTGGCGGGCGCGTGGTCTGGGTGGGCATCACGGCCGAAGCCGTGCCGCTTGACGACGCGCTGCTGCATCGCCGCGAGCTGAGCCTGCACGCCAGCCGCAACGCCCGCCCGGCGGATTTTCCGCGCATTTTGGGCCTCATGAATGAAGGCCGCCTGCAGGTGCAGCCCTGGATCAGCGAGCGCTGCGCGCTGCGCAATCTGCCCGAGATCCTGCCGCAGTGGCTTGAACCGCAGCGCGCTGT
This sequence comes from Prosthecobacter sp., assembly GCA_030833205.1. Classification (GTDB taxonomy): domain Bacteria; phylum Verrucomicrobiota; class Verrucomicrobiia; order Verrucomicrobiales; family Verrucomicrobiaceae; genus Prosthecobacter. Next base: position 4,923 of record JAURHS010000063.1, on the reverse strand, counting down.
GGTGAAGGCTGTGGCGCTGGTGGATTGAGGCCTGGCCATGGGCAAGATGCGCGCCTCGCCCGCTTTTCTCTGGCATCCCGTCGCAGGCTGGCCATAGCATACGGCGCAATGCAAGATCAGGATTACAAGGTCAGGCTGGAGATCTTCGAGGGGCCCCTCGATCTCCTGCTCTATCTCATCAAAAAGGACGAGCTCGACATCTACGAGGTGAGCATCGGGCGCATCACGCGCCAGTACCTGGAGTACATCAACACCTTCAAGATGCTCAATGTCGAGCTGGCCAGCGAGTTCATCGTCATGGCCGCCAACCTCATGTACCTCAAAAGTCGCGAGTTGCTGCCCCAAAGCCAGCAACCCCCGGAGGAGGACGCCGACGAATCCGATCCGCGCTGGGAATTGATCCGCCAATTGGTGGAGTATAAAAAATTCAAGGACGCCGCGCAGTTCCTCGGTCATCAGGAAGTCAAGGGCGACGCCTTCTTTGCCACCAGCCCCGAGCCACTTGATCTCGAAGCCCCGGTCACCAGCGTGGCTGGCGTGGGTATTTTCGACCTGATCCGCGCCTTTCAGCGCGTGCTCAAGCGCTTTGAAAACAGCACCGACATCCGCGAGATCGTCGGCGACCGCTTCACCGTTGCCGACAAGATTGAGCACCTTCTCACCAGCATCCCGCTGGGTGGGCGCGTGCCTTTCGAATCGCTTTTCAGTGACGCGGCCAGCCGCGTTGAGGTCATCGTCACCTTCCTGGCCATGCTCGAGCTCATGAAACTCAACCACCTGCAAGTCGAGCAGGAGGGAGTGCTGGGCGGCATCGTGGTGCTTCGCCCCGAGGAGAGCGACGCCGGCATGCGCGCGCCATTGGACTTCGGCTCCTGATGCCGTTGGCCAACGCCTGCTTCCTGATCAGGCCTTGGCGCTGAAAATGTCGCTGAGCATTCGGCCACCATTGACGATGTCAATGGGCCGCACGCCCTCGACGATGATGCGCTTCTCGGCATTGATGCCCAGCAGACGGTACATCGTCTTTGCCAGATCCTCAGGGCCCACCGGATTTTCCGAAGGCTCAGCGCCCAGGGCATCGGAGGAGCCATACACCATGCCGCGGTGAATGCCGCCACCGGCCATCGCCACGGAAAACACCCTTGGGTAATGATCGCGGCCATTGGTGCCATTGATGCGCGGCGTGCGGCCAAACTCCGAGCTCACCAACACCAGCGTGCTGTCCAACAAACCGCGCTGATCCAGATCGGTGATGAGTTGCGCAAAGGCCTGATCAAAGGCCGGGGCCTGCGACTCAAACGCGCCGCGAATGTTGCTGTGATGATCCCAACTGCCGTAGTTCACTGAGACCATGCGCACCCCGGCCTCCACCAGACGCCGAGCCAGCAGAAAACGCTGCCCTGCAGCATGGCGGCCGTAGGCATCGCGCAGCGCGGCAGGCTCGCGCTCCAAGGCAAATGCCTCGCGGGCCTGCGAGCTGCTGATCAGGCTGTAGGCCGCCTGATAGAAGCTGTCCATCGCGCTGAGTCCATCGGACTTCTCCGTGCTGCGGAAGTGCTCATCCACCACCCCAAGCAAACTGCGACGCCTCTCGAAGCGCTGCTCATCAATGCCCTTGGGTGTGGCCAGATCGCGAACCGCAAAATGGCGATCTGCCGGATCAGCCCCCAAGGCAAAGGGCCCATAGGCACTGCTCATGTAGCCGCTGCCCTGATCCGGAGCAAACACCCCGGGCACCGCCACATAAGGCGGCAGATTGTTGCGGCTGCCCAGCTCATGGGAGATCATGGAACCAAAGCTGGGGAACTTGATCGCTGGACTGGGACGATAGCCCGTGAACATGTTGTGCGTGCCACGCTCATGCGCCGCTTCGCCATGGGTCACCGAACGGATCATCGTGATCTTGTCCAAAATCCTGGCAATGCGCTCAAAGCGCCCGCCCACATACTCACCGGTCACCCCTTTGATCGGGCTGAAGGGCCCGCGGTAATCAGGACTGGCGAAGGGCTTGGGGTCCCAGGACTCATGCTGCGCCATGCCCCCGGGCAGATAGATGTGGATGATGGACTGCGCCACGGGCTGGTAGCTGCCCACCTCAGGCATGGCGTGAGCAGCCTGCAACTTCAGCCACTGCGGCAGACTCAGACCCAGCGCGGTGCAGGCCCCCACCTGCAAAAACTCGCGGCGACCCGCAGAATTGGCAAAGGGCGATGTGGGGTGACCAGGGCAGCGAGAGGAGGCAAACATGGCGGAGTCGGGGTTGTCTTGCTCACACAACGCCACAAGCCAGCCGCCTTGAAGCAGACGCCCCCTCAAACCCAAACCCGGCGCATGACTGCACAAAATCGGCGCGGTCGCCCCCGGGCTGCGAACCCCTAGCCCGCCATGGACCAAGGCCTGGCAGGAGCCTGCCGCGCCAAGCTCACCAGCGTCTCATCGAGCTGCGGCAAACTGTGAATCCAGTGGATGTCATTGCGGCCAATCTCCTGCTGGTAGCCCTCGGCGGCGCGTCCGCCCACCATCAACTCCACGCCCTGCGGCAACAACTGCCGCAGCCGCTTGAGCTTCTCGGCCACCACTGGACAACGCTCGGGATAAACCACACTCAAGGCCACCGCCCTGGCCTGTCTGGCGCGCGCGCAGGCCACGATTTCATCCACTGGCAAATTCGGCCCGAGATAAGTCACCCGCCAACCCAGATCGCGTGCCGTGGCCGCAGCCAGCATCGCGCCCAACTCATGCATCTCCCCCGAAGGCGTGGTGATGATGATCTCCGCCGCGCTGCCTGAAATCTGCTGGCCCGGCACCGCGGCCATCAACAACTCGCGCACCACAGCCGTTGCCACATGCTCATGCGCCGGGCGCATCTGCCCGGCCTGCCATTGCTGGCCAATCGCCTCAATCAAGGGGCAGACCACCTGGTAGAGCATGCCGCGATGACCAAGCTGCTGCCTCGCCTCATCAAGCAGACGACGCAGCGAATCGCTGTCATAATTCTTGCTTGCCGTGATGGCCCGCGCCACCAACTGCGCACTGTCCTCCTGCGCCGTGGGCTTGGCGTCAATCGGGGTTGGCTCAGCCGCAGAGGGCAGGCTCTGCGCCAACAACTCCTGCAACTGCGCCGTGGGCAATGACGCCATGTTGCCAATGCGGTGCCCCTGCTCGGTCAGCGCCCGCAACACCTTGAGCCGCTCAATGTCCTGCGCCTCGTACAAACGGCGATTGCTCGCCGTGCGCCCCGGGCTGAGCACCGCATAGCGCCGCTCCCACATGCGGATCACATGCGCACTGACTCCGCTGAGCCTTGCGGCCATCTGGATCGAGTAGGACATTGGTGGTGGTTTGGGCTGAGGACGGGAAGGCGCCTTCGCCCGGGACAAATCTGTGGATTTTTTCCTTACGCCCCTGGCAGGCAACTGGATACAATCTGCCGCATGCTCAACGCCATCTGGGCCTCCCTGCTCATCCTCGGACTGCTTGTCGCCGGCCTCATCGGCCGACTCTCCGGCCCCGGCAGCGTCATTGACGCCGCCATGCAGGGGGCGGAACGCGCCGTCATGGGCATCGCCCTGCCCCTCGTGGGCATGATGGCCTTCTGGCTCGGCGTCCTGCGCCTGCTCGAAAAAAGCGGAGTCCTCCATGGCCTGGTCTCCTTCCTCGGGCCCCTGCTGCGTCGCCTCTTTCCCCAAGTCCCCGCCGACCACCCCGCCTTGCCCGCCATGGTCATGAACCTCTCAGCCAACATGCTGGGCCTGGGCAACAGCGCCACCCCCCTTGGCCTCAAAGCCATGGGCCACCTCCAAGAACTCAACCCCCACAAGCAAAGCGCCAGCAACGCCATGGTCACCTTCCTGGCTCTCAACACCGGCGCCTTCACCCTCATCCCCGTCTCGGCGATGAACTTTCTCAGCGCCGCCGGCATTCCCGGCAGCTTCCGCCTCATCGTCCCCACCATCCTCACCACCGCCTGCGCCTCTGCTGGCGCCGTCCTCATCAGCCAATGGCTTGGCCGCAAGCCGCGCTTTGCCCCCCTGCCCGACGAGGCCCAAACGGCCAGCCCGGGCAACGACCCCAGCGCCGCAGCGCCAGGCCAGAGCCCCATCAGCCCCCGCGCCCGTCGCTGGCTCCTGCTCATGGCGCTTGGCTTTGCCGCCGCCGCCGCCCTCGAGCTTGGCCCCGACCACTGGCGGCAGTCCCTCCTCGAAACCACCGGCCTGCAGCAACGCCTCCAACCCGCCACCGCCCTCAAGACCGCAGCCAATACCCTTGCCCCTCAGACTGCCCTCCCCGCCCAGTCCCCCCTTCTTGCCAGCCTACGCAGCGCCCTGGACGGCGCCTCCGCCCTTGCCGTACCCGCCATCCTCCTGCTCGCCGTTGGCCTTGGCTGGGCCCGTGGCCTGCGCGTCTACGAAGAATTCGTCGAAGGCGCCCGCGAAGGCTTCACCGTCGCCACTCGCATCATCCCCTTCCTCGTCGCCATGCTCGCCGTCCTCGCCATTCTCCGGCAATCCGGCGCCTTCGAACTCATCCAATGGGCCCTCGGCCCACTCCTCCACGCCCTCGGCTTCCCCGTTGAACTCCTCAGCCTCGCCCTGATGCGCCCCCTCAGCGGCAGCGGCGCCCAAGGCATCCTCACCGACATCCTCAGCCGCCCCGACTTCGCCCCCTCCATCAAATGGACTGCCGCCATGCTCTACGGCAGCACCGAAACCACCTTCTATGTCCTCACCGTCTATTTTGGCAGCGTTGGCATCCACCGCTTTCGCCACGCCCTACTCGTCGGACTCAGCGCCGACGCCATCGGTGCGGTTGGGGCGGTGTTGATGGGGCGCCTCCTCTTCACCTGATTTTGCGGCGGCGGATTTTGCGGCGGCGGGGGCGGATGGCTGCGTTGGGCGTCTCGCCGTTGTCTAAGCGACAGCG
>JAURHS010000126.1 GCA_030833205.1 Prosthecobacter sp. | reverse complement strand
GCTCATCGGGGCGTTTTTTGCAAGATTCCTGGTAGGAATGTTCATGGAGGGGAGTCGGTGAAGTCTTCCACATCGATTCGCGTGCAGTATTCTTGAGTGGAAGACTTTTAAGGTAGCCCTCAAGTCTGAGCTCAAGTGTTTTGCCCCCTGTGCTTTCAGGGTTGAGAAAGCCTGCCCTAGTCCCGTCGCAGGATGGTGTCGCGCGGGGGGATGCCGTCGTTGGCCTGCGGATAGTCCAGGGTGTAGTGCAGGCCGCGGCTTTCGTGGCGGCGAATGGCGCACTCCACAATCAGCGAGGCGGTCTCCACCAGATTGCGCAGTTCCAGCAGTTCGCTGGTGATGCGGAAGTTCCAGTAAAACTCCTGCACCTCATGGCGCAAGTTGCGCAGACGCGCGGCGGCGCGCTGCAGGCGCTTGCTGGTGCGCACAATGGAAACATAATCCCACATCAGGCGGCGGATTTCGTCCCAGTTGTGGTAGATGACCACCAGCTCGTCGTTGTCCACGGCATCGCCGCTGCGCCAGGGCGCAATCGGCGGCAGTTGTGCCTCCTCAATGGGCGCAAGCGCACTCAACTGGCCCACGGCGCGCTGCGCCAGCACCAGGCACTCCAGCAGCGAATTGCTGGCCAGACGATTGGCGCCATGCAGTCCGGTGCAGGCCACTTCGCCCACCGCAGCCAGCCCTCGAATGCTGGTCAGGCCGTTGATGTCGGTGAGCACGCCGCCGCATTGGTAATGCGCCGCAGGCACCACGGGGATGGGTTCGCGCGTGATGTCGATGCCCACTTCCAGGCAGGCGCGATGGATGTTGGGGAAGTGGGCGAGGATGAACTGCGGCTCACGGTGCGAGATGTCGAGATAGACGCAGGGGCCGCCCGTGCGCTTGATCTCATGGTCAATGGCGCGGGCGACAATGTCGCGCGGGGCCAGCGAGCCGCGTTCATCGTAGCGCTGCATGAACTCGCGGCCATCGGCGCCAATGAGTCGGGCGCCCTCGCCGCGCATCGCCTCGGTGATGAGGAAGGAGCGTTTGACGGGGTGGTAAAGGCAGGTCGGGTGGAACTGCACAAATTCCATGTTGGCCACCTGCGCGCCAGCGCGCCAGGCCATGGCCACGCCGTCACCTGAAGCCACAGGCGGGTTGGTGGTGTAGAGGTACACGCGGCCACAGCCGCCGGTGGCCAGAATCACGCGCTGGCAGCGCAGGGTGCGCACTTCGCCATTGGATTCATCGAGGACATAGAGGCCAAGCACGCGCTCCTGACTAAGCAACCCCAGCTTGCTGCTGGTGATGAGGTCGACGGCGAAGTGATTCTCCAGCAGGGTGATGTTGGGGTGACGGCGAACCTCGGCCAGGAGCTTTTCGGTGATCTCGCGTCCGGTGGCATCGGCGCTGTGCAAAACGCGGCGCTTGCTGTGGCCGCCCTCGCGGGTGAGGTCAAACTCCACCTTGCCCTGCGCGTCCTCGCGCTGATCGAACTGCACGCCCCAGGCCACCAACTCGGCAATGCGCGCCGGTCCCTCGGTGACGATGGTTTCCACGGCCTCGCGGCGGCAGAGGCCGGCGCCGGCAATGAGCGTGTCACGCACATGGGCCTCGATGCTGTCCTGCTCGCTGGTGACGCAGGCCACGCCGCCTTGAGCCCAGTTGGAGTTGGAGTCCAAGGCGCCGCGCTTGGTGAGCACGGCCACGCGGCCATGGGCACTGGCGTGCAAGGCGGCGGAGAGCCCCGCCACGCCGCTGCCGACAATGATGAAATCAAATGCGTCCATGATGCTGCGCAAGCCGGCGCTGCGCCAACAAGACGACTGCCACCGGGCAGTTGGCCGCTGAAACAACGCCCGCAACTCTGGCGCAGGCTCATGCAAATGCAAGGCCGCCTGCGCAAAGGCTGTCGCGGGCCGCCCTTGACGGCTCGGGCCGCGTGGTGCGAGAGTCCGCCCTTCTTCTCATGGCCCGCAACTCCGCCGTCACCCTGTGTTCCTTTTGTGGCAAGAGCCATGCCGAAGTCCGCAAGCTGGTGGCCGGGCCCGGAGTCTACATCTGCGACGCCTGCATCGGCGTGTGCCGCGGCATTCTGGAGCGAGACGCCGCGCAGGACCCCAGCGCGCCTCCGCCCATGGCCCTGCCCAAGCCGGCGGAGATCCGCGCGATCCTCGATGCGCATGTCATCGGCCAGGACCAGGCCAAGAAGGTGCTCAGCGTGGCCGTGCACCAGCACTACAAGCGTATTGCCTACAACCGTCGCCTGCCGGCAGGAGCGCCGGCCAATGCCTTGCAGGCCCCTGATGGCGATGTGGAACTGGAGAAAAGCAATGTGCTGCTGCTTGGGCCCACGGGCTGCGGCAAGACCCTGTTGGCGCGCACGCTGGCCAAGCTGCTCAATGTGCCCTTCACCATTGCCGATGCCACCACACTCACCGAAGCCGGTTATGTGGGCGAGGATGTGGAGAACATCGTTCTGCGCCTGCTGCAGGCCGCGGAGTTTGATGTGGCGCGCGCGGAGATGGGCATCGTGTATGTGGACGAGATCGACAAGATTGGCCGCACCACTGGCAATGTCAGCATCACCCGCGATGTGTCAGGCGAAGGCGTGCAACAAGCGCTGCTGAAGATCATCGAGGGCACCATCTGCAATGTGCCGCCACAGGGCGGGCGCAAACATCCGCAGCAGGAGTACATCCAGGTCAACACGCAGAACATTCTCTTCATCTGCGGCGGTGCCTTCGTGGGGCTGGAGGGCATCGTGCGCCGCCGCCTTGGCCAGCGCACGATGGGCTTTGGCAGTGTGGCGGCCGCCGTCGCCAGCGCCGCCGATCCGCAGGCCCTGCTCGATGAGGTGCAGCCCGCGGACCTGGTTTCCTTCGGGCTGATCCCTGAGTTTGTTGGTCGCCTGCCCGTGACCTGTGCCCTGCGCGAACTCAGCGAGGCGGAGCTGGTGCGCGTGCTCACCGAGCCGCGCAATGCCCTCATCAAGCAGTACCAGCGCCTGCTCTCCATGGACGATGTGGAACTCAACTACACGCAGGGCGCGCTGCAGGCCATTGCCGCCGAGGCCCAACGCCGCAGCACGGGCGCGCGCGGGCTGCGCAGCATCCTTGAGGCCCTGATGCTCGACCTGATGTACGAGCTGCCCAGTCGCAACGATGTGCGCAGCGTCACCATCAACGAGGCCGTGGTGCGGGGTGAACGCAGCCCATTGATCAAGCGCCGCAGCCCCGGGGCCAAGCGCGCGGCCTGATCCGAGCAGCCGGCGCCCGTGCCGCACCGAGGCCGGCAAGCCTCAGCAGGCGATCATTTGCCCTGCACTTGGAGCATGAAGCCGCCGCGCGGCAGCGTTGGTTTGTGCCTGTCATGATTCGTTTTCTTCGTTCCGCCCTTGTTCTTTTCTGTGCCCACGCCGGACTGGCTCAGGCAGCCCTGCCTGAGGCCAAGCGCATCGTCTTTTTGGGCGACAGCATCACCCAGGGGGGCGCCTACATCGAATTGGTTGAAGCGGCGCTGGTGGCGGCCCATCCCGATCACGACAAGGTCATCATTCCTCTGGGCCTCAGCAGTGAGACGGTCAGCGGCCTGAGTGAGGATGGCCATGCCGATGGCAAGTTCCCGCGTCCGGACCTCCATGAGCGCCTCGACCGCGCCCTGAGCAAGACCAAGCCTGAGCTGGTGCTGGCCTGCTACGGCATGAACGACGGCATCTACCACCCCCTGAGCCCAGAGCGCCAACGCGCCTTCGAGCAGGGCATGCAGCGCCTGCACGACAAGACCGTGGCCGCCGGCGCGCAGATCATTCACCTGACCCCGCCGGTGTTTGATCCCCTGCCCATTGCCCATCGCGTTCTGCCCGCCGGCCTCGAAGCCTACCCCAAGCCCTTTGTCGGCTACAACAGCGTGCTCGACGCCTACAGCAACTGGCTGCTGGCCCAACGCGGCGCGCAGGGCTGGCAGGTGCTCGACATCCACGGGCCCTTCAACGCGGCCCTGGCCAAGGCCCGCCAGACTGACCCGAAGTTCACCTTCTCCAAGGACGGCATTCATCCCGGTCCCGAAGGCCATCTGCTGATGGCCACTCCGCTGCTGCAGGCCTGGGGCCTGAAGACCCAAACCGACGGCAGCCCGCTGCATCCCAAGGGCAAAGCCATCCTAGAGTTGATGCGCAAAAAACACGCCCTGCTGCGCCCGGCCTGGCTGGCCCATGTTGGCCACAAACGCCCCGGAGCCCCCAAGGCCCTGCCGCTTGAAGAGGCCCTCAAACAAGCCGCGGCGCTGGATGAGCAACTGCGCGCCCTGGCAAGGCAAAAAACCGCCGCAGCCCCGGCCGCCAAACCGGGTCAATGGCATGGGTTTGCCCTTCGCGTGGAAAAGTTGGCCGGCCATGATCTCAAGATTGCACAACCCGCCAAGGCCGCTGCGGGCAAACCCTGGGTCTGGCATGGCGAGTTCTTCGGGCACAAACCTGCGCCCGACATCGCGCTGCTCACTCAAGGCTTTCACATTGTCTACCTGCAGATCCCCAACCGCCTTGGCAGCCCTGAGGCGGTGGCGCTGTGGAATCAGGCCTATGACTTCCTCACCAGGCAGATCGGCCTGGGGCCCAAGCCCGCGCTGGTGGGCCTGAGCCGCGGCGGCTTGTATTGCTACAACTGGGCCATCGCCAATCCACAACGCGTGAGCTGCATTTATGGCGACGCTCCGGTCTGCGACTTCAAAAGCTGGCCCGGCGGCAAGGGCAAGGGCAAGGGCGACCCCGGCAACTGGAAGCTGGTGCTCTCGCTTTGGGGCTTTGCCAATGAAGCACAGGCCCTGGCCTACCGCGGCAATCCCGTGGATAGCCTGCAGCCTCTGGCCAAGGCCGGCGTGCCGCTGCTGCATGTCTACGGCGATGCCGATGATGTGGTGCCCTGGGAGGAGAACACCGGCCTGATCGCGCAACGCTACCGCGCCTTGGGCGGCGACATCACCCTGATTGCCAAAGCCGGCGTGGGCCATCACCCCCACGGCCTCGAGGACAGCAGCCCCATCGTTGAGTTCATCGCCAAGCACGCCGCCAAGCCCTGAGCGGCGCAGCTGCCCGAGGATCGCTGCGGCAAACCCTGCAGGAACCTGTGGCCTTTATTGCGGCCAATGGCAGGCGATCTTGGCCTTGAGAAAGGCCACACTGCGCTCGAGCTGGTCCATGCCATCCACGCCGTCCTCAACGCTGATCCAGCCGTTGAAACCCTTGGACTTGAGCTCGCCAAAAATGGCGTCGTAGTCGTTGAGGCCCTTGCCGATTTCACCGTGGCGCAGGCGCTTGGCATAACCTGCCGCACCGCCTTCCTCGCGGCGCAAATCCTCGAGGCTGCCCTCGGCAAGATAGCGATCTGAAGCATGCATCGTCACCACCCGATGGGACACCAGACGCAGCAACTCCAAGGGGTCCTCACCAGCGAGGTAGGTGTTGCTGGGGTCGTAGTTGACGCCAAAGTTGGGATCGTTGACGGCGTTGACCAGTTTGCAGAAGACCGCCATTTTTTGGGCAAACTCGGGGTACTGCCAGAAGTCGTCCTTGTAGTGGTTTTCCAGGATCAGCGTGATGCCACGCGCACGAGCCTCAGGCAGGCACTGCTCGATGCACTCTGCAGCAAGGCGCACGCCTTCATCCTCGCTGAGTTCTGGGCGGCGCTGCCCGCTGAGCACCCGGCAGTAACTGCCGCCCAAGGCATGCGTCATGTCCAAAAAACGCAACTGCTGCTGCACCTGCTTGGCGCGAAAGGCCGCGTCAGGGTGCGTGAAATCCGGCGAGCAACACATCATGGGAATGACCATCCCAAGGTCCTCGACCTGGCGGCGCAGCGGCGCCCAGTTGGCCTGTTCCGCCATTTCAAGGAAACCGGCGTACCACTCCAGGCCATCCACCTTCAAGGGCGCAGCCAAGGCAATCCACTGCGAGAGGGTCATGCTGCCGTCCTTGCAGAGGGCCTGCATGAAGGCTTTGGGAAACACGGCGAGTTTGGGCATGGAAGATCGAGGGTTGCGGGTGGAGCAGGCATGCTTGCGATGGGCTGAGGCGAGGCGCAAGCCTTTTGGCAGAGGCGCGCCACCCTGCCCCATCAAGACGCTCTGCGGCCCCAACAAAAAAAGCGCAAGGAAGGCCGCGCTTTGCAGCGTTTGCCTTTTCCCGCCATGGTTCCCCTCCTCCGCATCCCACACCTGCTTGCCCTTGCCTTCGCCTGCGTGAGCATCGCCCAGGCGCAGCCACGCGCCAAACATGTGCTGGTGGTCAGCATTGATGGTGGCAACCCCGATGAAATGGCCAAGGCGGAAATGCCAACCTGGCAACGCCTTCTCGCTGAGGGCGCCAGCAGCCTGAAGGCGCGCACGATTCTGCCCTCCAAGACCCTGCCTTCGCACACCTCCATGCTCACCGGCGTGGACATTGCGCGTCACGGGGTGGACTGGAATGACTTCCTGCCCCTGCGCGGTGCCGTGAAGGTGACCACGGCCTTTGAGCATCTCAAGGCCCTGCAACCGGCCTCCAGCAGCGCGCTGTTCTGCGGCAAGATCAAGTTCCGCCATCTCTGGAAGTCAGGCAGCATGCAGGTCTTTGATTGCGGCGGCGTCTACGGCGATGTGCCCGTGCCGGCCTCTGAAGAAAAAAAACTTGTCGAAGCCACGGTGGTGGCACAGCGCGCCGCGCAGCATCTGACCCAAGCCAAGCCCACGCTTTGCTTTGTGCACCTGCCCGATGCCGACACCGCAGGCCATCGCCATGGATGGGGCTCGCCGGAGCAGATGCAGGCCTTCGCGCGCTGCGATCAGGCCCTGGCACAACTGCTTGAGGCGCTCAAGGCCGCAGGCATGCTTGAGCAAAGCGTGTTGATTGTCTCCGCTGATCACGGCGGCAAAAACAAAAATCACTTCGACCCCATTGCCGAGGACATTCACATCCCCTGGCTGGCCTGGGGTCAGGGTGTGCGCCGCGGCGCAAAACTCAACGACGGCATCATGACCTATGACACCTGCGCCACCGCCCTGTGGTTGCTCGATGCCCTACCCGCCGATGCCGATCTCGACGGGGTGCCCGTGCGCGCGGCCTTCGAGCCCTGAGCGCGACAGGCGACAGCAAGGGCGGGGCCCCATCAAATGCCGCGGTAGATGAGCTGAAGCAACTTCCGAACCATGGCGGGTCCGTGGACGATCAGGGCCTCAAGCCCGATGAGAATGGCCAGGCATTGCAACAGCAGCAGGGCCAACACCACCCAACGCATGAACGGCGGCCAGGGTTTGAGAAAGCCCTGCTCGTCGCGGCGCCGGCCCCAGATCTGGTGACGCCACACGCGCAGGCTGACGCTCCAAAGCCGCGGCGGAAACAACAGCAACCCCAGCACAAGCATGCGCAGCACGGCCCCGCTGCGACGCTGCGGAGGCACGGTTCGGTAGTCGCGATAGCGAACTGGCCCCTCCACTCGGCGAGGGCGCTTCCATGGCCAACGCCAAGTCCAGCGACGCTGGAACTCGGGCATCTGTGCCAGAGGCTGAAAGTGGAGCTCTCCCTCACGGCGAACTTCATCAGCGGGCAACACGCTGCCGTAGAGCAGGTAGTTGCGCAAATCCTCCTGCGAGCAAGGCCCGAAGGTCTTGCCGTCTTTCCGGAGGTAATACGAGCTCACCCTGAGGGGAAAGAGAGAGCGGGCGCGCTGTCAAGGGCGGGCCGATGCTGCAGTGGCTGTTGTGGGCCTTGGCCGGCAGCCCCGGTTTTTTGGGTTTGGCGGGGCCGCAGTTCGGTGCAAGGTTATGGGCTTCCCCCTCCCTCATCATGCGCATTCTCTCCGGCTTGCAGCCCAGCGGGCGCCTTCACATCGGCAATTACTTCGGCATGATGGAGGCTGCCCTGCGCCTTCAACACGAGGGCGAGGCGCTTTACTTCATCGCCGATTACCATTCCCTGACTTCCATTCAGCAACGCGATGAGCTGCGCAGCCATGTGCGCGATCTGGCCATCGATTTCCTGGCCTGCGGACTGGAACCCGAGCGCTGCGTGTTCTTTCGCCAAAGCGATGTGCCTGAGCACACCGAACTGGCCTGGATCCTGAGCACCGTGACGCCGATGGGCCTGCTGGAGCGTTGCCACAGCTACAAGGACAAGGTGGCGCGCGGCCTGCATGCCTCCCACGGCCTGTTTGCCTACCCGGTGCTGATGGCCGCGGACATTCTCATTTACGACAGCGATGTGGTGCCCGTGGGCCGCGACCAAAAACAACATGTCGAGGTCACCCGCGACATCGCCATCAAAATGAATGAAGCCTTTGGCGAGGGCCTGCTCAAACTGCCACAGCCGCGCATCCGCGAGGAGACTGCCGTAGTGCCAGGGCTGGACGGGCAGAAGATGAGCAAGAGCTATCAAAACACGATCGGCCTGTTTGAGGAACCAGCGGCACTGAAGAAAAAAATCATGGGCATCGCCACCGATTCCACTCCCGTGGCCGATCCCAAACCCACTGAAAACAGCACCCTGCTGGCCCTGCACAACTTGGTGGCCAGTGAGGCGGACCACCAACAGATGATCGAGGATTTTCAACGCGGTGGCGTAGGCTATGGCGACTTCAAAAAACGCCTGCTCGCCGCCGTGCAGGAGCGCTTTGCGCCAATGCGCGAACGCCGCGAGCAGATCCTGGCCCAGCCATCTCTCGTTGAGGATGTGTTGCAGGACGGTGCGCAGAAGGCGCGCCGCATCGCCCGCGCCACCTTGGAGCGCGTCCGCGATGCCGTTGGGCTGGGTGCAGCACGACGCTGAGTCTGAAGCTAAAGGCTTGTCAGAGCTGCCGCCATGGCCAAGGATGCCGCTGCCGCCGCTCCACCGCTCATGTCCCTGCGCTCCGCAATCGTCAACCTCATCATTGCACTGGCCATTGTCGGCGCCGTGGTGGTGGTCGGCGTGGGCGCAAGGCTGTGGCGAAAAAAGCCAGCCGTGACGGTTAAGGCCGTTCCCCTCAGCAGCGATCCCGCCGATCAGGGCCAACCCCAAATCAGCGAGAAGTTTGTGCTGCTGACTCAGCCGCAGTTGGTGGATGTGCGCGGCGATCAGGCCGATCGGCTGCGCATCCGACACAGCAGCGGCGCGCATGACTTTGCGCTTTATTTTGTGGAGGCTCTTGGCGGACCCACTGCCGAGGCTGGGCTGGTGCAGGATCAGGCTGGCTGGTTTGGCTGCGAGCCGGCAGAGATTCGCAGTGTGGGACAAGACGCTGCCTTGTATGTGGCGCAGTTGCTGCGCGGCCACCGCATCGAGGTGCTAACTCGTTGGGAGCCGGTGCCGCAGCTCAAGGGTTGCTTTTATGCGTTGGTTTTCGTCAAGACTGCACAGGGCTCGGTCAATCTGGGCGAACAACTGATCCGCCAAGGATTTGCCCGCATCGGCGGCCGGATGAATGAGCTGCCCGGCGACCCTCGGGAGCTGCCGGACTACCTGGCGGACCTGCGCATTTTCAATGACAAGGCACGCAGCGCGCGACTGGGGATCTGGTCCAAGGCACTGCAACGGCCTGGCTCACCATGAGCACTGGCGACGGGCTCAGGGCCCTGAGGGAGGCAGCCCGGGAGTCATCTGACTTTGCCGCAGGCGCTGCCGCAGTTTACTCCAAAAATCCTCGTCGTCGTCTGCGGGTCCGGGTTCACCAATTGGCGCCATTGGTTGCGAGTTGGATGGCGTCAATCGCTGGCCATAGGGCGCAAACCCGCCGGTAGGCACGGCCACCTTGAGAAATCCCGATGGCAATTCGCGATGCCTGCGAATGAAGTCACTGGGGCTGTAGTAGTTGCTGTTGTCGCGTGCGAAGAGTTGCCGGTTCATGCCGATCTGCAGGTTCTTGCGCAATTCAAAGTGCAAGTGCACCACATACATGCCGCGATTGCTGCCCATGGTGCCGATCTGCTGGCCTTTTTGCACCACCTCACCGCGGCGCACCATGCGCTCGTTGAGGTGGGCATAGAGGCTGTCCACCATGCGGATCTGGCCGTCGCTGTCGCGGTAGGGATGGCGAATCAGCACACAGTGTCCCCAGCCTCGCGCAAAGTCATCGGAGATCACCACCACGCCACGGGCAATCGAGTAAATCGGCGCACCCAGATCGCTGTTGCCTCCGCCGCGGCCATTCCAATCCTCGCCCATGTGCCCATTGGGAAAGTACCCTCGCGATTTATAGAACCCCTCGCCTTCGGGTTTACCGACGGGAAAGTCAAAGCCATCCGCAAGCGCACAGCGCACGGTCTCCTGGGCACATGCCGGTGCCAAATGCCCAACCCAGCAAAGCAGGCCTACGAAGGCCGCGAGGCGTGAGAAGGGTAGGGCAGGAAGCATCGCGTGGGGGAGTCAGAGGCGGGGCGTCAGGGCCCGCGTTGTCAGCCCTCCGCCATCCCTCAGTCAGCACTTAAGGCTTAGCCGCAGGGGCAGGGGCGGCGGGCTTGGCGGCATCGGTCTTCTTCGCGTCGCCTGCCGCAGGGGCGGCGGGCTTGGCGGCATCGGTCTTCTTCGCGTCGCCTGCCGCAGGGGCGGCGGGCTTGGCGGCATCGGCCTTCTTCGCGTCGCCTGCCGCAGGGGCGGCGGGCTTGGCGGCATC
>JAURHS010000071.1 GCA_030833205.1 Prosthecobacter sp. | reverse complement strand
CAGCCAACGGCCAGGCCCTTGGCCAGACTTGCGCCCACCAGCAGGCTGCTGACCAGTCCCGGACCGGCGGTGGCGGCAAAGCCGCTGATGGCTTCGATGCGCAGGCCGGCCTGCTTGAGCACTTCTTCCACCAGTGCCCGCGCATGCAGGGTGTGATTGCGCGAGGCCACCTCGGGCACCACGCCGCCGAAGGCACGATGGATTGCAATCTGCGAGGCGATGGCCGAGGCCAGGATGTTGCCCTGCGCGTCGCTGATGGCGGCCGCGGTTTCATCACAGGAGGACTCCAGCGCAAGGATCACGGGATGATGGCGGCAGAGGGTGGGTTGGCCTTGCGCCAGGCCTTGAAGCAGGCCACAAAACCGCGCGCAAAATCCTGCGGTCTGGCGGCAATCCAAGCCTCGATGAGGTCTGGGGCAAACCATTCTCCGGCGCTGACCTCCTCGGGCTTGGGGCGCATCGGGCCATCGCTGTGAGTCAAATGCAGTTCGACAAACTCATGATCGGTGTGGCTGCCTGCCGGCAGGGCAGCGCCCAATTCCGTGTGTTCGATGCGAAGGCCAAGTTCCTCGTGGGTCTCGCGAATGGCGCAGGCGGCGTAGGACTCGCCAACATCCAGATGGCCGGCGGCGCTGCTGTCCCATTTCAGTGGCGAGACATCCTTGAGGTGGGAGCGCAGTTGTAGATAAATCTCACCTCTGCGGTTGAGCACAAAGACATGCACAGCGCGGTGCAGCAGGCCTTGGGCGTGGACCTCGGCGCGGGGTTTTTGCGCGATGACTTCGTTGGCTTGGTTGACGACATCGAAGAGTTCGTCGCCGCGCTGGCCGCAGTCGGCCTGATCGCGGCCCTCATAAATGCGGGTCAGTTGCACCCATTTCTCGAGGCTGAGCTCCTCGGCGCGCATGGTGGGCGGATGGCCCAGGGCTTCGGCCAGGGCAGCCCAGCCTGCTGGAGGATCAGGCAGCAGGTTTTTGAGTTGCTTGCGGCGCTGCCCAAATCCAAGACGCACCAGCCGCTCGAAATTTCGCCGATCGCAAACCGGAAGGCTGTGCGGATTGCGCGGGCTCAGGCGCACCACGGCGCTGTCCACCTTGGGCCTTGGCTTGAAGGCCTCCGGTGGCACGATGCGCAGCAGTTCCACATCCCAATCGCGCTGAACCAACACGCTCAGGGCGCCATAGGCATCCTCGCCGCAGCGAGCCGCTAGTCGCTCGCAGACTTCCTTCTGCAGCATGAAGACGGCGCGCCGCACCGGTGTGGGCGGGGTGAGCAAATGGCGCAGGATCTCGCCGCCGACGCTGTAGGGCAGGTTGCCCACGACGCGCACTTCGCCCCGGGCGTAAAAGGGCCGCAGGTCCACGCGCGTGGCATCCTCATGCTGCACCTGCACATGGGAAAGCTGGGCGTAGCGCTCGATCAGGGCCGGTGCCAGCTCGTGGTCCTTTTCGATGAGCAGCAGTGGGCGACCGTACTCGATCAAGGGCGCGCTCATCGCGCCCAAACCAGGACCTGGCTCGATGATGAGGTCGGCCTGTTGCGGCTCGATCTGGGCGGCGATCCAACGCGCCAACTCCTCGTCCTGAAGAAAATTTTGGCCCATGCTGCGCCGCGCGTGGACGGCCTGCCCTGAAATGATGCGGCGCGGAGGGGGACGGCGGTTCATGGCAAAAGGGGCAGGCTGCGTCCGGCTTGGGCGCTTTGGAAGGCGGTGTCCACAATGCGCTGTCCAAGGCGACTGGTCTCCAGAGTCAATGGGCCGATCAGCGGCGCACCGGTTTCCAGATGATGGATCAGGTTCTCGATGGGGTTGCGGCAAGGGGCCTGCACGGCAGGGGCCTCGAGTCGAAGGCCCTGAGGATGGTCGCGGTCCTGCAGGGTGACGAAGGTCTCATAGTCGTAGCAGGACAGAGTGCCCAGGCTGCCGCGGATGACAAAGCCGCACTTGGGCTGCGGCTGATGGGTCCAGGGATCCGTGAAGGTGCCCCAGCGCGTTTCACTGCGGCTGAGGCCATGGGCGTAGGCAATCACGGCAATGGCGTGTTCGTCCACCTCAAGGCCTGTGGGGATGTGCCAACTGCAGTTGACGCTCAGCGGCACTTGATTGCCCAGATGCCAACTGCCCAGGGTGGCACCGTAGCCCATGTAATCGAGCAGGGAGCCACCGCCTTGGGCAGCGCGATAAAACCAAGAGGCAGCTTTTTCCGCCGCGCTGGGTTGGTGTTCGGTCTTGTCGGCGCCATGGTACAAGGGCCCGCGGTTGCCGCCGTAGTGTTGGAACTCGAGCACTTCACCGATGCGGCCTTGCTTGATGAGTGCGTGCACCTGTTGCTGGCCGGCATCCCAGACCAAGGGCCAGTTGACAGCAAGCAGGCTGCCCTTGGGCATGGCTGCGATCATGGCGTCGGCCTGTGCCAGATTGCCGGCAAAGGGTTTTTCCATCAGGATGTGCGCGCCGTAGGGAGCGATGCGTGCCACCCACTCACCGTGTTCGTTGGCCGCAGGGCAGAGGATGACGATGTCGGGGCGGCACTGCTCCATGCATTGGGCCTCGTTGGTAAAGACCTGAGACTCGCTGAGTCCGAAGCGCTGTTTGGCCTCCTGCATGCGCTCGGGCAGGCGGTCGCAGATGCCCACCAACTCGGCCTGCGGATGTTCACTGACCTGGCGCAGCAGGTCGCCCATGTGGAAGTGGTCGAAGTTGATGCCGGCGATGCGCCAGGTGCGTTTCATGGAGTGCTGTGGGTTGCGCCTTGGCTTGTGGCTGGCTTAGGCCTTGAGGCCCCAATCCAACAAATTTTGGGCGTCGCGCCAGACGCCGGATTCGGTGCCGTTGAGCACGACGACGATGCGGCGGCGGCCGCCGCGGCTGCCGCTGGCGATGAGGCAATAGCCGGCGGCATTGGTGTAGCCGGTCTTCATGCCGTCGCAGTAACTGACACTGCGCAGCACGCGGTTGGTGTTGGTCAGTTCCGTGGTTCTGCCCGTTGGCCATTTGAACTTGTAGGTTTGCAGGCGCACGATCTCGCGGATCTCAGGCTTTTGGTCGCAGGCGCGGGCGATGCTGGCCATGTCGCGGGCGGTGGAGTAGGGTTGCTCCTCGCCTTCCTCCGGCAGGCCGTGCGGGTTCATGAAGTGGCTGTCGGTCAGTCCAAGTTGACGGCACTTCTGGTTCATTTTCTCCACAAAGGCCTCCACGCTGCCGGCATTGTCACGCGCCAGGGCCTGGGCGATGTCGTTGCTGCTCTTGACCATCACGGCGGTGAGCAGTTGGCGGCGGCTGTACTGCTCGCCGGCCTTCAAGCCAAGCTTCACCGGAGCACACTCGGTGTCGCTTTTTTCAATGGTGACCATCTTGTCCAGCTCGCCGGCCTCAACGATGAGCAGGGCGGTGAGCAGTTTGGTGGTGCTGGCCACCGCGCCGCGCAGGGTGGCATTTTTCTCGTAGATGACTTCGTTGGTTTCGGCGTCAATGACCAGCACGCGTTCGGCAGTGAGGCGCGGCAGGGGGCCGCGCAGTTCCTTGAGCTCAATTTCGCGCCGCAGTTTGCGGGTCTTTTCCAACTCGGCTTCGAGTTGTTTTTTGAGGGACTCCACCACCTTCTCGCGCGAGGCGATGTCCAGGCGTTGGCCTTCAAGCGCCTGTTTTTCCTTGGTCACCACGGCCTCGCGCTGCAGCAGGGCGGTCTCCTTGGCGTTGACCTCCTCCTCGCGCCACTTCAGACGAATCTCGCGCTCAGGGTCGCCGCAGGCACTCAGCCCCAGGGTCAACAGGGCGATGACAAGTGGCAGGCGGCGTGACACGGTGGGCATGGGGTTCACAGTTCGCCCAGCAGTTGGCGCAGTTGGGCGGCAGGCCATTGTCCCGGCGCATTGGCCTGGCCAATGAAGCCGTAGTTCAGCAGGCTGCCCAGACGGGCAAGAGTAAGGCGCGAGATTTTGCCCAAAGTTCCCATGCCCATGACGCAGCGGCGCAGCGGATGGTCCAGGAGGGTCAGGTCAATGAGGCGTTGCAGGTCGCGTGGATGATTGAGGTGAGTGGCCACCTTGAAGGCGTTGAGTCCCGCACTCTGAGCAAAGCGCAGGGCGCCTTCGAGCACCTCAAGGCTCGGCGTGCTTTGAAAATCGTGCAGTGAGCCAATCACGCCGAGGCCAGCGGCCTGTGCCTGTTGGATCAGTGGTTTCATTTCGCCGAGGCTTTGCAGCTCGATGTCCATGAGTTGGGCCACGCTGAGAAGAGATTCGAGTCGCTGTCTTCTGGCGGCGCTATCGAGTTGGCCCTGGCCCCCTTCAGCGGGATGGCGGGCGGTGATGAGAACGGCTTGAGCCTGGGCGGTTTCGGCGACGAGTTGGCGCAGTGCCGATGCGTCCAGCGGCAGACTGTCGAGGCGAAGTTCCAACACATCGCAGGTCTGGGCGCGCTGCGCCGCGTCCAAGGCACGCCAGGCCTCTACGGCGGCGGCGTCAGCCAGCACCCCCACCGTCAGGGGGCGGGTGGCTTGCAATGGGTTTTGGGCGGTGGCGAGTTGGGCCATGGGCAGCTCCAAGAAGGGCGGATTGCGCCGTTGTTCAAGCGCGAAGGCGCGGTGGCCAAGATTCGCCGCCGATGCCCGGGCTCTTGCCCGGCTTACAGACGCCGCCGTGGGGATGTGCCAATGGCCTCGGCGTTGTGACTCTGCAGGTGCGTGATGGCCACGGCCATGGCGTCGGCGGCATCTGCAGCGGGGGTTTCGCGCAGGCCCAACAGGGAGCGCATCATGAAGGCCACCTGCGATTTTTGCGCACCGCCTCGGCCGACTACGGCCTGTTTGATCTCCCTGGGGGCGTATTGGAAGATGGGCAGCCCGGCGCTGCCGGCGGCAATCAGGCAGGCACCGCTGCTCATGCCAAGCGTGATGGCGGTGCGCATGCTTTGCACGAAGATGGTGGATTCAATGGCACAGACTTCGGGGCGATGGTTGCCGATGATCTCGACGAGTTGCCGATGAATCTCCACCAGGCAGGCAGCGGTGGAGAGTTTGGCGGCATTGGTGATCGTGCCCCAGGCCAGTGCGCGTGGATTGGATGCGCCGCCCTCGATGACGGCCCAGCCTGTGCGTCGCAGGGCGGGGTCAATGGCCAGCACTCGCTGATGGCATGGGCTGGTGTGGTTTGAGGGTTTTGCGGGCCGATGGCGCCGCGCCAGTGCGGCCTGCAAATCGGCTGCGGAGACAGGGCGAGGCATCGAGGAGAGGGGATGCGGTCTTCAGACCCGGGGCGTGCGCCGTTGCGGGCGGTTGGCCCAGGCCTCGCCGAGATGGAACAGGGCATCCAGCGAGAAGCGTCCAGAGCCAAACTGCAACAGGGTCAGTGCGCAGAGGGCGTAAAGCCAAAGCAATTCACTGTGCCCTGCCAAAGCAGCGGGGCTGCGAAGGATCAAGAATGCCAGCAACGCCAGCAGCAGGGCGGCAAAGAGTCGGGTGAGAAATCCAAGCAGCAGACTCAGGCAGATGCTCAACATGAGCAGGGCCAGCAGGGGCGAGAGAAGAGCCGCGTAGGGCAGCCCAGCCTCGTGCACTGCCTTGACCAGCGCCCAGGGCTTCTCATTCCACAAAAAATGGTAGGCCCCGCGCGCGCCTTCCACGGCATGCTCCGTCAGCAGCAGCATGCCAACACCGACGCGCAACAACAGCAGGCTTCGCCAAGGTTGCCAGGCGCTTGCAGGCGCGGCAGCGGAAGGGGCCGCGGCACCACGCTCAAGAAAGGGGTCCGTATCGAGCATGGTGGTTACAGGTCGCTGGAAAGTTCCACGATGTCGCCGGCCTCGAGTGGCAACGAGGAACAGGCCTCGAGATGCGGAAAGAATCGGCGCTCGCCGCTGCGGGTCAGATAAATGGCGCGGTGCCCGGACTTGGCTTGGCGGCCCCCGCACAGGCTGACGGCCTGTCCCAGGCTCAAGCCATCGCTCAATGCAAGGTGGCGGCTTTGGGTCACTTCGCCAACCACGGCCACCAGGGGCTGGTTTTCGATTGAAATAACATGGGTGCTCAGGCTGCGTCCCACACTGAGGCTGAGACGGCAGTGCGCATTGATGGCTTCCACTGCCTGAGGCAGCCGCATGCCTCCAACTCTGGGGCGTCCTGCCCTGCCCAGATCAATCTGGCCATTGGGTTCAATCACCGCCACCGTGGAAAGGATTTCATCTGGCGAGCGGCTGCCCTCCACCATTTGCAGGCGCAGGCTATGCCCTGTTGCCAAGGGCTTCAGGGGATCGAAGGGCACCAGAGGGTCCTGCGCGTTGGCCCGATCCTCAGCTTGAACGCCAGGCAGCAGGCGAGGCACTTTCTTCAGGGTTTCCATCGTGGCTGCCTGCGGCAACCAAGAGCCGGCGCTGCCTGCGATGCCTCCAATCTTGCGCAGACCGCTGCCAATGGGCTTGGCAATGGCTTCGCTGCCGCGGCTCAGTCCGCGGCTTGCGGTGTGCAGTGGGTCGAGGAGGAGCTTGGAAACCCAGCCCCGTTCTGCAGGGGTTTGCATCGCGGAGGGCGCATTGGCCGGTTCGGGGCTGGTGCAGGCACTGAGGCCGAGCATCAGGCATCCGATCTGAAGAGCTTGCAGAGGCTTCATGGCGGGGTGGGGAGGCATCGGCTGCGAGGCGATGGCCTTGCGCTGTGGCCTGTCCAGCGAGGCAGGTTGGCTCTTGTTCAAAGGGCGCAGTCCCTGCGGCCAAATTCGACCAGCAACCTTGTCAATACGGGGTCCAGCGCCACAATCTCATGCGCCAACATCTCCAATTTGGCGTCGTTGGTGGCACTGAGCGTCTCTGGGCTGTTGAGCCAAGGTGCAGGAGCAAGCACCGCGGCTGACTTGGAGGGGCTTGGCAAGGTTTGAAGTGAAGGAGGCATGGTCAGCGATCAGTGGCGGGCGGGACTGCATCGGCGGGCAGCACCTCTCCCTTGTGGAGGATGAAGCGGCGGCGCTCCAAAACGCCCTCCTTGATTTTCTGCTCAATGGCCTGGCTCAGCAGCATGCGCACCGCATCGGAAGGACTGCTGCCGTACATGCCATTGAGCGTCAGCTCCTCCAGATAAGTCTTCATCTGGGGAGTGACGGCAATGGTCATGGAGACCGAGTCGAAGCTGTTGCTGGGGCGTGCCATCGTTTGAAAAACCCGATTGGAATGCGGTTTTAATGGCATTCGTCAAAATTGGCAAGTTTGAAATGCGGTTATTTTGGCAATAAAAAAGGGTTATTACTCCTTCATTTAGTTAAGGTTAGTTAAGTACCGACCTCCTCTTGATTTCTGGCGACGGATTGGCGCGATTGGTGGCGTTGAATGCTGCCTATGAAATCTCTCTCGACGGTGTTGGCGATGGCTCTGGCCTTGGCTCCTGCGATGCAGGCTCAGGAATGGCAGTCTTGGTTTGGGGACGGTCTTGGTGATGCCAAGGTGGTCAGTGGTCAGGCCAAGTATGAAGTGAAGGACGGTGTGCTCATCGGCACCACCACTGAGGGCAGTCCCAACAGCTTTTTGATCAAGGGTCCCTTCAAGGATTTTGAGTTGGAGTTTGAGGTGCAGGTGGATGATGCGCTGAACTCCGGCGTGCAGGTGCGCAGCCATTTGGCCAAGGAGGGCGATGCTGCTCCGGAGGGCAGCAAGAATGGCAAGCCGCTTCCCGCAGGCCGCCTCTACGGGCCTCAGTGCGAGATTGCCGTCAACGGCACGGCTGGCAATTTCTACGATGAGGCGCGCCGTGGCACCTGGTGGAGTCTGCTGACCAATACGGAGTCGGTGCGCACGGACGAGGCCAAGGCGGCCTTCAAGCGCGGGCAGTGGAATGCCTACCGGATCGTGGTCAAGGGCGATCACTACCAGAGTTTTGTCAACGGTGTGAAGACCGCGGATTTCAAGCAGGGCGGCGATCCTGAGGGCTACATCGGCTTTCAGGTGCACGGCATCAAAAAGGGAACCGGCCCTTACACGGTGAAGTGGCGCAAGGTGCGCCTTCGCACCTTGTGATCGGGCTGGCCGCCGAGCGCGTCGTTGCGCATGGGCGCTTGTGCTTTGTGGCTTTCGGGCTTGGTTGCCGGTCTCATGCCCGGCATCAGGCTCGACTCTCTACTGCTGCATCTCGACGGCGCGCATGACGCTGCCTGGAACATGGCAGCCGATCAGGCTTGGTTGGAATGCGCGCCGCAGCCGGTGCTGCGCGTCTATGCTTGGGATCGGCCATCGCTGAGTTTGGGCTATGCGCAGAATGTGGAGCGTCTGGCGCCGCAGATGCCTGCGGGCTGGGCGAGAGTGCGGCGTTGGAGCGGCGGTGGCGTGGTCTTGCACGGACCTGGTGAGTTCACCTACGCGCTGAGTCTTCCGGCAGGCCATCCGTTGGCGCTGATGGACGCTGCGCAGAGTTATCGACTGGTGCACGAGAGCCTGGCGCGGGCACTCAACGCAGCGGGTTGTGGCGATTTTCGTTTGGCGCAGGCTGAGGATTTGGTGGAGGGCGCCTTTTGCTTTGAGGCCCCGGCCTTGCACGATGTCCTTGGTGCCGATGGGCGCAAGGTTTCAGGGGCGGCGCAGCGCCGCGGGCCCCTGGGCCTACTGCATCAGGGCTCCATTCAGCAGGTGACGGTACCGCCGTTGTTTTGGCGGCAGTGGGCGGAGGCGCTTGCCGCCGAGGTGCATGATGTGGGTCTGCCACCACCGCGTTGGCAGCGGCGCACGCGGCAGTTGCAACGACATCGCTATGCTCTGCCGCAGTGGTTGCAGGAGCGCGAGGACGAGCTGCGTGGCTTGACGCCTGCGCACGAGGCTGAGTTGGTGTTTGTCTATGGCACGCTGCGCCGCGGGCAGTGCAATCATCATTGGATGGGGCACTCGCCTTGTTGGGGTGAGGCCAGCACCGAGCCTGCCTTTGCGGTGCATGAGTTGGGCGGTTATCCCGGCATGGTGCGGGCGGCGCGCGGGGGTGCGGCGGTGCAGGGCGAGTTGTATCTGGTCGACGCGGCAACGCTGCAAGGCCTCGATGAACTCGAGGATGTGGCCGGTGGTGAGTACGCGCGCGTGGAGTTGCCAATGGCTGCGCCCTGGCAGGGTTGCGGGGTGCAGGGCTATCTCTACCTGCGCGAGGTGGGGAATTGTCCGCGCCTGGTCTGAGGCTGGCTTAGGGGGCCTTGATTGCCGGGTCCAACTGCTGCAGGGCCTGCCAGAGCGAGGGGTCCTCAGGGTGGCCGTTGAACAGGACGCGGCCTTCGGGGGAGAGCAGAATCATGCGCGGGATGCTGTCGATTTGAAGCTGCTTGGTGAAGGGGCGTTGTGCGGGCTCGATCATCCAGGCAATCTCCATCGCCTGTTCCTGGCGGATGCGTTCCGCCACGCTGGCGGCGTTGTCATCGTCCTTGTTCATGCCGGCCACGGCAATGCCCAGGGGTTGCAGGTGCTGGGCCTTTTTCTTCAGGGCAGGCATGAGCTTCATGCAGGGGCCGCACCACGAGGCCCAGAAGTCAATGAGCAGGCCTTTTTTGCCTGCCACCTGCTCAGCAAGGGTGGTGGTCTCACCGTTGGAGAGCGCCAAGGGGGCCTGCATGTCGAGCTTCAGGGCTGCCATCGCCTGCTGCCGGCGCTGGCGATTGAGGGTCTCGGCGAAGAGCGAGGCATGGTTGGGCGCCAGCCAGAAGGCCTCCTTCATTTGGGTTTCAAACTCAGCCACTGCGCCCTCTGCCGTCGCTTTCAGAGCCTTGGCGTAGGCGATGAATCCGCGAACTTCCTCGCGGGTTTTGAGCACGGCGGCATCGGCGGGTTCGTGGCTCTTGGCCAGCATGTCCAACTCAGGGATCATGGCGCTGAGCCAGGCGGCGTCCTGACGGCGCAGGCCCCAGACCAGCTTGGCCTCGATGATCTGTTGGCGGGGAACTCCGGCCAGGTTGGCTTTTTTGATGGTGGCCTGCAGCTCCTCTTTGCTGATGTTCTGGCCGAAGAGTTGTTGCATCAACTCGCGCGAGGGCTGGCCTGCACTGGGCTCGGTCTGCTGGGCGGCCAATGGGCCTGCGGCCAGGGCGATGGCGGCCACAAGCAGGGCGGGGCGTGTTGGGAAAAGCATCAGGCAGCCAACGCGTTGAGGAAGGCAAAACTCTCGCCGGGCATGGGCTTTTTGTGTGGGCCTGGGTTGCAGTGATGGCTTGCCAAAGCGGCATGGAGGGCTTTTTCTGCAGGCCATGAAGGTTCTCTGCTCCCTGATGTTGTTGCTTGGCGCCGCCGGGCTCTCTGCCGCCACTGCCGACGGTCGCCACAAGCTGGTGATCATTGCCGGCAAACCCTCGCACCCGGCGGGCATGCATGAGTTTCGCGCCGGCAGCATGATTCTGCAACGCTGTCTGGCTGAGGTCGGCGGTCTGGTGGTGGAGCGCCACGACATGGGCTGGGTCAAGGACGAGGCCACTCTGGCCGATGCCGATGCGGTGGTCATTTACGCCGATGGCGGCAAGGGCCATCCTGCCTTGCAGGGCGATCACTTGAAAACGCTCGAGGCCATGATCGCGCGCGGCGTGGGTTTTGGCTGCATGCATTACGGCGTGGAAGTCCCCGCTGATCAGGGCGGCGAGCAGTTCAAGCGCTGGATTGGCGGTCATTACGAGCATGCGTTTTCCTGCAATCCGATTTGGGAGCCGCAGTTCCGTGAGTTCCCCAATCACCCCATCACCCATGGGGTGAAGCCCTTCCAAATCTCCGATGAGTGGTACATCAACATGCGCTTCGCGCCGGCCTTTGGCGATGGCATCAAGCCCGCGCAGCAAGGCGGCAACGAGTTTGTGCCCATTCTGGTGGCCACGCCGCCGGATGCCACCCGCGACGGTCCCTATGTTTATCCCAAGGGCCCTTACCCGCATATTCAGGAGCAAAAAGGGCAGCCCGAGGCCGTGCTCTGGAGTCTGCAGCGCGCCGATGGCGGCCGCGGCTTTGGCTTCACAGGCGGGCACTTCCACAAGAACTGGGCCAATGACGACTTCCGCCGCTGCATTCTCAACGCCTTGGTCTGGGTGACTGGCATTGAGGTGCCGGCCGATGGCATCGCCTCGCAACTGCAGCCCGGCGAGATTGAACGCAATCTCGATCCCAAACCAGCCTCCAAGCCCAAGGCCAAGGGCAAGACCGCCTTGGTGCCCCGGGTGTTCCAGCGCGGGGAAAGTCAGTAACTGCTCGGCCCAATCAAAGGCCTCAATTCAGGCCCCGGCCGCAGGAAGGCGGTCAGGGCCCGCGTTTTTTCTGGATTGCCAGCGCAAGGCTTAACCTCCACTCTCCTCCCCCATGACCGCTCCCACCACCCCCGCGACCAAGCCCTGGTACGCTGAGCTGACGCCCTATCATTGGTTCGTGTTTGCCATGGCCTCGTTGGCCTGGCTCTTTGACTGCCTGGATCAGCAGATCTTCCTGCTCTTTCGCAATCAGGCCCTGGAGAACCTCCTTCCGGCCGGCACCGATCCGACGGTGGTCAAAAAATACGGCGGTTATGCCACCTCCATCTTTGTGGCTGGCTGGGCCACCGGCGGTCTGATCTTCGGTTCGCTTGGCGACAAGTTTGGCCGCGCCAAAATGCTCACCCTCACGGTGCTGCTCTACTCGGTGTTCACCGGTCTTTCGGCGCTCTCCAAGGGCTGGTTGGATTTTGCGGTCTATCGCTTCATCACTGGCCTTGGCGTCGGCGGGGTCTTTGGGCTGGCCGTGGCCCTGGTGGCTGACTCCCTGCCGGATCACGCGCGCACGGGCGCGCTGGGCTTGCTGCAGGCGCTCTCCGCAGTGGGCAACATCACCGCCGGCCTGATCAGCATGTGGATCGGCGGCATGATTGGCGCCAAGGAAATCACCTCGGACACCGCCTGGAAGATTGCCTTTCTCATGGGCTCCGTGCCGGCCTTCCTTTGTGTCTTCATTCAGTCCAAGC
The DNA here is from genome assembly GCA_030833205.1 of Prosthecobacter sp. Classification (GTDB taxonomy): domain Bacteria; phylum Verrucomicrobiota; class Verrucomicrobiia; order Verrucomicrobiales; family Verrucomicrobiaceae; genus Prosthecobacter. The sequence goes on along the minus strand of JAURHS010000071.1, from coordinate 6,340 downwards.
TCAAGGAGCCTGAGAAGTGGGTCCGCGCCCGTGCAGAAAGCCAGGCCGCCGGTCGCAGCATGGGTTCCTATGGCAGCCTGCTTGGCGCAGGCCGCTGGCGCCGGCCGGCGCTGCTTGGCATGATGCTTTGCATTGCCGGTGTGATCGGCCTCTGGGGCATTGGCTTCTTTGCGCCGGAGTTGGTCGGTGATGTGATCTCCAACTCGCTCAAGGCCCAGAACATCCCTGCCGATCAGATCAAGGCCGCTGAGGCGAAGTGGAAGGGCATCAACAGCATTGTGCAGAATCTCGGCTCCTTTTTTGGCATGCTCTCCTTTGCCTGGTTGGCCCAGCGCACGGGGCGCAAGGTTGCCTTTGCCGTGGGCTTGATCGGTGCCACCGGCGCCACCCTTGGTTACTTCCAGTACTTCAACGGCGTGCAGGACATCTGGATGAGTGCCGTGATGGGCTTCTTCCAGTTGGCGCTCTTCGCTGGCTTTGCGATTTATCTGCCGGAGCTGTTCCCCACCCGCCTGCGCAGCACGGGCACCAGCTTCTGCTACAATGTGGGTCGCTTCCTGGCGGCCAGCGGCCCCTTCACTCTGGGCCTGTTGCAGCAGCATTTGGCCAAGGGTGCGACCACCGTGGCCGAGAAGGTGGACGCCTTCCGCGACGCCTGCAGCTACATGAGCGGCATCTTTTTGGTGGGCCTCATTGCCCTGTTCTTCCTGCCAGAAACCAAGGGCCGTCCGCTGCCCGAGGATTGATTCTGGCCTTGCCCTCAACCCCAATCGCCCGCTCTCCCTGCCATGACGGTTGCTGAGTTGGATGCCGCCCCCAGCCTGCCCAATGGGCAGTCCGCCTGCGTGCAGGCCCTTTGGCATGCCCGGCATGGCAGTTGGGACCGCGCCCACGAGTTGGTGCAGGACCTGGAGACCCCGCTGGCCAGTTGGGTGCATGCCCTGCTGCACCTCATCGAGGGCGATGTGGGCAATGCCGGGTACTGGTTTGCCCGCGCAGGCAAGCCCAGGCGCAGCAGCGCTCAGATCGATGCCTTGTGGCGCGAGATTGCCGCCGAGGCCCTGCAGGCCTGAGGGCTTGGGCCTGTGCGGGGCCGGCAACCGCTGCGGCCGCCGCCCCGAGGGCCTCAAGAGACCCCAAAAAAGAAGGTGCCAAGGCGGCATCTTTGGCTATGGCTGAAAGGCTCCGCCGCCCCATGGGCCAGGCGGAGATTTCGTCCTCTCTTCATTCCTTGTCCCACCCCCCACTGCCATGAACACCCAACGCAGCTTCAAGACCGGTTACGGCACCAACGGCACCTACTACTCTTTGCCCGCCCTTGAAGAGGCCGGTTTTGGCAAGGTCTCGCGTCTGCCCATCTCCATCCGTGTGGTGCTCGAGTCTTTGCTGCGCAATCTCGATGGCAAGAAAGTCACCGAGGCCGATGTGCGCAATCTGGCCAACTGGAATGCCAAGGCCCCTGGCGAATACGAGATTCCCTTCACCGTTGCGCGTATTGTGCTGCAGGACTTCACCGGCGTGCCGCTGCTGGTGGACCTCGCGGCGATGCGCAGCAAGGTTCGTGAGTTGGGCGGCAATCCCAAGATTGTTGAGCCGCTGGTGCCCGTGGACCTGGTGGTCGACCACAGCGTGCAGGTGGATTATGCCGGAACGGCCAACGCACTGGATCAAAACCTCAAGCTCGAGTTCGAGCGCAACAGCGAGCGCTACGAATTCCTCAAGTGGGGCGAGCAGGCCTTCGAAACCTTCAAGGTGGTGCCTCCGGGCATCGGCATCGTGCACCAGGTCAATCTCGAGTATCTCGCCAAGGGCGTGCTAGAAAAAGACGGGGTCTACTATCCCGATTCCTTGGTGGGCACGGACTCGCACACCACGATGATCAATGGCTTGGGCGTGGTGGGCTGGGGCGTGGGTGGCATCGAGGCTGAGGCCGGCATGCTCGGCCAGCCGGTGACCTTCCTGGTGCCTGAAGTCGTTGGCGTCTATCTCAGCGGTTCGCTACGCGAGGGCGTCACCGCCACGGATCTGGTGCTGCATGTCACTGAGATGCTGCGCAAATTTGGAGTGGTGGGCAAATTCGTCGAGTTCTACGGACCCGGCGCCATCAGCCTGCCGGTCACCGACCGCGCCACGATTGCCAACATGGCTCCTGAGTACGGCGCCACCATGGGCTTCTTTGGCGTGGACGAGGAAACCATCGCGTACCTCAAGGGCACGGGCCGCAGCGCCGAGCTCTGCGACACGGTGCGCGCATACTTCGAGGCTCAGCAGATGTGGGGCATTGCACGCCACAAGGGCGAGCTGGACTTCACCGCCGAGCTCGAGCTGGACCTGGCCAGCGTGGTGCCCTGTGTTTCAGGGCCCAAGCGCCCGCAGGACCGCATCGAGGTGCCGGCGCTGCAAAACAAATTCCGCGAGCTGCTCGCCGCTGATGTCAAGGCCGGAGGCTTCGGCAAGGCCCAAGCCTCCGCGCCAACCGAGGTGGTCGTCAACTCCAAGGCCGATGCCCGCGACCAAATCACCGACGGCAGCGTGCTCATTGCCGCCATCACCTCCTGCACCAACACCTCCAACCCCAGTGTCATGCTGGCCGCCGGTCTGCTGGCCAAGAAGGCCAATGAACGCGGCCTGAAGGTGCGCCCCTCCGTCAAGACCAGCCTTGGGCCTGGCAGCCGCGTGGTCACCGATTATCTGCAGGCCACTGGCCTTGGTGCCGAGCTCGACAAGCTTGGCTTCCAAACCGTCGGTTATGGCTGCACCACCTGCATTGGCAACAGCGGTCCGCTGGATGCCGGCATTGAGGAAGGCATCCGCGCCGGAGAAATCGTGGCTGCCAGCGTGCTCTCGGGCAACCGCAACTTCGAGGCCCGCGTGCATCAAAGCATCAAGGCCAACTTCCTCATGAGCCCGCCGCTGGTTGTGGCTTACGCCATCGCCGGCACGGTGGACATTGACCTCTCGCGCGATGAGTTGGTGCCAGGCAGTGGCGTCCATCTGCGCGACATCTGGCCCACGCTGCAGGAAGTGCAGCAGACGCTTGAGGCCGCCCTCAAGCCCGAGGTCTTCCGCCGACTCTACACCGACTTCGCCAGCCAGAACCCGCGCTGGAACGAGATCAAGGGCAGCGTGGGCGAGGTCTTTGAGTGGTCGCCGAAATCCACCTACATCCAGCATCCGCCCTTCTTCAGCGACTTCACCATGCAACCCGGCGACATCGCCGAGATCCATGGAGCCCGCCCTCTGGGCATCTTTGGCGACAGCGTCACCACCGACCACATCAGCCCCGCTGGCAACATCAAGAAGGACAGCCCTGCCGGGCGGTTCCTCACCGAGCAGGGCGTGGCCGCTGCGGATTTCAACAGCTACGGCAGCCGCCGCGGCAATGACCTGATCATGACTCGCGGCACCTTTGCCAATGTGCGCATCAAGAACCTGATGCTCGGCGGCAAGGAAGGCGGCAACACCCTGCTGCAGCCCGAGGCCAAGGAAATGAGCATCTTTGATGCGGCGCAGGCCTACCGCGCGCAGGGCACGCCCACCATCGTCATCGGCGGCGAGGACTACGGCATGGGCAGCAGCCGCGACTGGGCGGCCAAGGGCACGCGCCTGCTTGGCGTGCGTGCCGTGATCACCAAGTCCTTCGAGCGCATCCACCGCAGCAATCTGGTGGGCATGGGCGTGCTGCCCTGCAACTTCAAGAACAAGGCGGACTACGACCGGGTCAAGGACCTGGCCAATGCCACCTTCGATCTGCTGGGCATTGACAACCACATCAAGCCGATGAGCGAGGCCACGCTGCGCGTGCATCCCGCCCAAGGTGAGGCCTTCGATGTGCCGGTGATTGTGCGCTTGGATACGCCAGTGGAGATGGACTACTACCGCAGCGGTGGTATCCTTCCCTTTGTGTTGGCGCAAATCCTGCGCGCCAATCCCGCCTGACAGCAAGCCGATCATGAGCACCCAGCCGCCCTCTTGGCTTGACTGGGTGCTCTGTCCCCTGCGGCGGCCCAAGCCCGGCGCGGAAGTTCTGCGCTGGCTTGGCTTGTCCCTGATCTGCGGTCTGGTCCATGCGGCTCTGGCCGTTGATCTGGGCATGCTGCTCTGGGGACTGCTTTGGGGCGGGATTTTGGATGGCATGCTTTGGGCCACGCTGGTGGGCATTGACCGGGCTCGCGACGAGGCGCAGCAGGCGCTGCCGCCTTGGTTCATCGTGGTGGTGATCTCCTCGCTGTCCACGCTGCTGGTGTTTCTGGCCACCAACCAGTTGCGTCATTACGGTCTGGGCTTGTTTGTCGGGGTGCCTTTGGCGGTGGGCGCCTTGGTGGCCTTGATGCAGGGCAGTGCCGCGCCGGGCCAAGGCTCAACGCGGCTGCCGAGGTTGCTGGGCCTGACTCTGGCGAGTCTGGGCGGCAGCGCGTTGTGGTTGCTGCTCTGCCGCATTGAGGGGGTGATCTGTCTGCTGATGGCAGCTTGGTTGGGATCCCTGATGGCTTTGATTGGAGTGCTGCTGGCGCGCTGGCTCCTGCCGTGGTTGCGCCGGCGCTACCCTCAGGGACGACTGTTCTGTGCCGTGGCCACGCTGCCGTTTCTGGCGATGCTGGCGGAGCTGGCCTGGCGGCCAAAGCCGCCGGTGATGGTGGAGCAAAGCGAGGTCCTCATTGAGGCGCCGCTGCAGGCCGTGTGGCCTTGGGTGCCGCAGTTTCCGCGCATCGCCCAGGAGCCGCAGGGCTTGCTGGCGGCACTGACCCGTGGAGTGGCTTACCCGCTGGAGGCGCGCATGGAAGGTCAGGGCGTGGGTGCCAAGCGCTTCTGCGTGCTTTCCACGGGGGCGATGCCAGAGCGCATCACGGTCTGGCAGCCAGAAAAAGCCTTGGAGTTTGAGGTGCTCTCCACGCCGCCCTGCATGGAGGAGAGCAACCCCTTTGGCGAGGTGCACGCTCATCACCTTCAGGGGTATTTCCAGTGCCTGCGCGGGCGCTTTGATCTCGAGGCCTTGCCCGATGGTCGCACTCGTGTGCGCGGCCGCAGTTGGTTTGTGCAGGACCTCTGGCCACAGTGGTACTGGCAGCCGGCGGCGCGCTTCTGCGTGCACCGCGTGCAGCGGCGTGTGCTAGATCACATCAAGGCCCTGGCGGAGGCGCAGGGCCCCCGGGTCAGCTCGGCACGCTGAGGGCTGGGCTTTTCAGGCGGCCTGCTCTTCGTTGCTGAAGTCCAGTTCCTTTTCCACCACCAGGTTTTCCACGATATGGGTCTGGCGCTCAGGGGTGTTCTTGCCCATGTAGAAGGTGAGCAGTTCCTTGATGTTGCGGTGCTCGGGCATGATCACCGGTTCCAGGCGCATGTTCGGCCCGATGAAGTGCTTGAACTCGTCGGGGCTGATTTCGCCCAGGCCCTTGAAGCGGGTGATCTCGGCGTTTTTGCCCAGCAGGTGAATGGCGCGCTGGCGTTCCTCGTCGCTGTAGCAGTACAGCGTGGTCTTTTTGTTGCGCACCCGAAACAACGGAGTCTGCAGGATGTAGAGATGGCCCTCGCGCACATTGGGGATGTGCACCAGTTCGGGGAAGAACTGCAAAAAGAAGGTGATCATCAGCAGGCGAATGTGCATGCCGTCAACATCGGCATCCGTGGCCAGGATCACCTTGTTGAAGCGCAGGTCCTCGATGGTTTCGTCAATCTGCAGGGCGTTGGCCAGCAGGTAGAATTCCTCGTTTTCGTAAACCACCTTGCGGCTGAGGCCAAAGCAGTTCAGCGGCTTGCCGCGCAGTGAGAATACGGCCTGGGTGTTGACATCGCGGCTCTTGGTGATGCTGCCCGAGGCGCTGTCGCCCTCTGTGATGAAGATGGTGCTTTGCTCGCGCTGCTTGTCCTTGGTGTCGAGGTGGATTCGGCAGTCGCGCAGCTTGCGGTTGCAGACCTTGGCCTTGCGCGCGTTTTCGCGCGCGGCCTTCTGGATGCCGCTGATTTCCTTGCGCTCCTTTTCGTTGGCGAGGATCTTGTCCTGCAACTGCTTGGCCACCTCGGCGTTCTTGTGCAGGAAGTTGTCCAGCTCCTTGACGACGGTGTTGATGATGTGGGTGCGCAGGTTGCGGCCATTGGGCTCCATGTGGGTGCTGCCCAGCTTGGTCTTGGTCTGCGATTCAAAGACCGGCTCCTGCACCTTGACGGAAACGGCGGCGATGATGCCGGTGCGCACATCGGCGGGTTCAAACTGCTTTTTGAAGAACTCGCGGCATTCCTGCACCACCGCCTCGCGGAAGGCGGCCAGATGGGTGCCGCCCTGGGTGGTGTGCTGGCCGTTGACGAAGGTGTAGAACTCCTCGCCGTAGCCGGTGCCGTGGGT
>JAURHS010000100.1 GCA_030833205.1 Prosthecobacter sp. | reverse complement strand
TCTCGGGTCACTCGACCTACAGCCGCGCGGGCGCGGAGATCCTGCAGGTCGAGGGTGCTGAAGTTTGCGCTGAGTCCACCGTCTGGGTTGAGAGCAAAGAAGGAGGTGCCATCGAGGTTGGCCTCGGGCAGGGGGAGTTGGTCCGCGGTTAGGGGTAGGCTGCTGAATTGGTAAGGAGCGGTGCCGCCTTCAGCTTCGAGATTGGTCTGGTAGGGTTCGAATGGGTTGGCGTCGGGGTAGTCGTTGATGATGAGGGCAAGTGTACTTGGTTCGGAGGGCGATTGGGGCTCCTCGTTGATGCTGTCGTTGATGCCGTCGCCGTTGCGGTCGTTCCAGAGCTCGGCGTAGTCAGGATGGCTGTCGAGGGCGTCGTTGACGCCGTCGCCATCGCGGTCGCTTTGTTCGATGGCGCCGAGCGTGGGTTGGTGATTGTCGCGTTGCGTGCCGGAGAGGTCGCGGCGACCGAGGATGTCGAGTGCCTCGTGTGGGGTAAGGTTTTGGGGGTGCAGGCAGTGGCTTTGGGGGCCAGGTTGTGCTCGTTGAGTGAGGTTGGGGTTGCTGGCTTGGGGGGGGCCCTGGAGGATGCTGTCTTCGAGGGCGTATGAACCAGCGATGCCCAGGGGAGTGGGGCTTTGGTCGCTCCAGAGGACGCTGCGATGGAGTTGAATGGAAGGCCCTGGAGTTTTGTTGGTGGCGGGGTTGAGATTGGCGATGAAGTGGCCTGCGCCGTCGGTGGCTGCGATGGAGTTGCAGCTGTTAAAGTTGTAGAGTGTGCAGTAGGCGAGGTGGAGCGTTCCGGAGTGCAGAGTGATGGGCGCTGGCTGTGTGGGGCTGATTTCTGTGCGGGTGTTGATGAGGAGGCAGTTGCTGAGAGTCACCCGTGGGTTGGCAGTGCCTTCGATGCGAATCTGCAGCGTGCAGCCCTCGAGTTGGATCTGGTTGAATTGGCTGCTGTGTGAGAGGTTGATGGAGTGATTGGAGAGAATGACGGGCGAGCATTGGGTCTGTGGATCAGGTCGGGCGGCGAGGAGGATGAGTGGTTTGTTGGGTGTTGGTAGTGCGATGGCGCTGCGGTCGAGGCTGCCGTTCTGGGTGCCCGCTTGAATGGCGATGAGGTGGCAGGTTTGTGAGTTGGTTCGATTGAGGTGATTGATGGCACTGCTGAGTGTGCGGTGTTGGCTTGGGCTGGAGTTGGTGTCCTCACGGGTGATTGAAGAGTTGACGATGGCGTCAGGCGGTGGGCTGTGCGCTGCAGAGAATGGGTCGGTGCCGCGTTGGATCTCGATGCCACTTGGGATGAGGTCTTGGTCGTGGTCAGCGGCGGCGTCGAGGGGGTCGGAGGGGTCGAAATTGAGGCTGAGTTCGGTCGGGTCGTTGATGAGGTCGAGGTCGCTGTCGGCAAGGGTGGGGTTGCTGCGGTTGTGCAGTTCGATGCCGTCAATGAGGCTGTCGCCATCGGTGTCGGGGTTGCGGGGGTCGCATTGGTGGCGGAACTCAAGCAGGTTGCTGAGGCCGTCGCTGTCCAGGTCGCTGTTGGCGTTGTCCGAGTCGGTGAGGGCGAGTTGGTGGGCTTGCTCCCAGCCGTCGGTCATGCCGTCGCCGTCGCTGTCGTTGGAGTTGGCATTGCTTCGCAGTTGGTATTCCTCGCGGTCGCAGATGCTGTCGCCATCAAAGTCGCTGTTGGGTAGTCTCCCCAGGGTTGCCCATTGGTCGAGGGTGGGGGTTTGGTGAAGGCCAAGAAGGCAGTCCCATTCCCAGCGATCAGGTAGGCTGTCTTCGTCCTGGTCCTCGAAGTTGAGGTAGCAGCAGGTCAGGGAGAGGTTCGGGGTTTTGAAGGCGCAGTCCACCAACAGTGTGTCCTCTGCGGGGCAGGGGCAGAGTTCGAGGCTGCAGCCGTCGAGGAAGAATTCGATGGTGGATCCGATGCGCTGCAGGGTGAAGACGCTGTCGGCGTTGTAGGTGATCTCGCTGAGTGTCTCGCCTCCGCCAGGGTATCGAAGGGCGATGCCGCCGCTGGCGGTGAGGGTGAAGCCGTAGTCAATGTCGCTGCCTTGGGCGTTGGTGTTTTTTCGGTTCAGGCCAACGCTGGCGTCGCCGCAGGGCAGACTGAAGCTGAGGTTGAGGTCGCCGCTGCTGCTGCGTTTGCTGACGGCATCGGCGTTGTAGCTGTTGGAGGGGCTGATTTTGCGTAGAAATCCGCGCTGTGGGTCTGGTGTCTGGTTGTTGGCGTTGGTGGTGCTGGTGTTGCGAAGCAGTTCGGCATTCCAGACAATGGCTTGTGGATGGTCGAGATTGAGTAGGGGATCGGTGCCGTGTTGGTATTCCCAGCGGTTGTTGAACCCATCGTTGTCGCTGTCGCTGCTGCCGAGGTATGCCGCGATGCTGTTGTAGTTGATGGGGCTTTGAGGGTTGCTGCGCAGGATTTGGGTGATTTCCCATTCGTCGGGAAGGCCGTCGTTGTCGCTGTCGCCGTTGTTGAGCCTGGCTGAGGTGAGGCTCGCTCCCTCGTTCACGCTGGGGGTCTGGGCGTTGTCGCTGGTGAACAGAGAGGTCTTGATGCCGTAGTTGGCCAGCTTGGCGTCGTTGGTGCTGCGGTAAATGACGCGCCTGTCCTTGAGGTATTCGATGCGGCGTCCGACGCGGCGAATCGCAAAGCGGGTGTCGGGGTAGAAGGTTTCTGTGATGCCGCTGATTTTGCGGTTGTTTTCGATGATCTGGGCGCGGCCAGGGTCTTGGTCCGTGGCTGGGCTGAGGAGCATTCCGAACTCGTGTTTGCTGAAGTCGCGGACGCTGTCGGTGCTGCTGAGCCCCATGGCGAGTTGGCCGAGGTCACTGGCGGTAAAGCGCAGGATGCCGTAGCGGCCAAGGCGCAGGGGTTGCGGGCGGTTGGGAGTCTGGAGGAGGACGGCGCTGGCGTCGGTGTTCCAGGCGCTGGTGGCGAGGTGGTTTTTGGTGACACAGTTGCCTTGGGCCGAGACGCTTGCGTTGGCGGCGGGGTTGGGGTTCCAGAGGAGTGGGTTGGGGTTGATGAGGGCGATGTTGGGGTCGGTGCCGTCGAGGTATTCCTCGAGGTTGGAGCTGTTGTCGTTGTCGGGGTCCTGGTTGCTGTGTTGATCGGTGATTTGGTTGAAGTGTTGCAGCTCCCAGGCATCGGGAAGGTTGTCGTGGTCGGTGTCGCCGTTGTAGAGGCGGGCTCGGGTGATGAGTGAGACGGTTGTTTTGATGCAGCATTCCACAATGAGGGGGCCGCTACTTGAGCTGGTTGCGGTGTAAATGGGTTCCTGGTCCTTGAGGAAGGTGATGACGGAAGCGCTCCGCTGAATGCTGAAACGGGTGGTGCTGTCATAGGTGCCGGTGAGTCCTCGGGGGGTTTGGGCGTCGTTTCTCTCGGGGGTGGTGATCAGGGTGAAGCTGTTGTTTGCATTGAGGCTGAAGGCCCATTCGCAGTCGCTGTCGCCGGGGTCGTTGTTTTGCCCGGTGAGCCCGATGACGAGGGTTGAGCCCTGTTGGGCCTGGATGCTGAGAAGGCCATCTTCCTCGATGCTGAGTTCGAGGTTGGGGTTGTTGGGGGTAACGGCGATGGCGTCGGCGTCGAAGGCTTCTTTTTTGCCGCTGGCCACCTTGCGCAGGTAGCCGTTGCCCTGGGGCAGTTTGTTGGCGTTTTGGGTGGTGGTGTTGTTGAGTTGGCCCCAGGTGATGGCGCTGGCGTGGCTCAGTGCATTGTTGGGATTGGTGCCGTCAATGTATTCTTCGCCATCGGTGACGCCGTCGTTGTCGGCATCGCCTTGTTGGCTGAAGAGGCTGAGGTCTGCCCAGCCTGAGTCCGGGGGGAGAAAGCCGGTTTCCCAGGTGTCAGGCAGGCCGTCTTGATCCTTGTCGCCGTCGTCGTAGCTGGCGCGTGAGATGGTTGCCAGTGCGGTGGTCGGAGTTTGCTGCGAGGAGAGTGAGCAGTCCACTTGCAGTAGGCCGGTGTAGGTGGTGGTGGACTCGTAAAGCAGGTTGCCGTCGTGATAAAAGGAGATGCGGTTGCCCCTGCGGGTGAGGCGCAGTTGGCTGCCGGAGTAGCAGGTGCCTTGAAGGCCTTGGATGGTGATGGCCTGACTGGACTCGGGAACCCGCAAGGTGATCCGGCCGCTGCTTTCAATGACAAAACGCCAGAGCAGCCCGTCGAGGTCCTCGGAGTCGTTGGGAACAGCCAGGCCCAGGGCCATGATCGGGCCGATGAAAGCGGCGGCTTGGCTGGGGCTGGGGGCGATTTCGGGCTCGAAGGTGACGCTGCCTTCGGCCTGAAGGAGGCAGGGACGAAGGGTTCCGTTGGTGGTAAAATAGTAGGCTGCTGCGCTGGAGTTGTAACCCGCCGTGGCGTCGGGGGATTTTCCGAGAGTTCCCAACTGGGCATTGGCCACGGCGTTGATGCCTCGCAGCCATTGAATGGGTGCTGCGCGGTCGCGCGGGTCGCGTGGGTTGGTTTGGTCTTTGAATTCGTCGCGGTTGGTCCGGTCGTCGTTGTCAGGGTCCTGATTGGGTTCCTGGCTGAGGTTGGCAAAGTGGGTTTGCTCCCAGCCATCGGGTAGGGTGTCGAAATCGCTGTCGTCATGGACGATTCGGGTCTGCATCATGCCGCTGTGGGCGGTGCCGAGAATGGCTTCGACACGCAGCGGGCCGAGGGCGGTGAGTGGGCTTCTGGCGATCTCGGTGCTTTGTCCTCCATCTGTCTCGTGCAGGAAGCAGATGCAGTCGTGATCGCGTTTGATGGTCAGCAGGCTCTCGATCGTGATTTTAAAGGGGTTGCCGAGTTTGGTGGTCCCCCTCATGGCCTGCGCTTTGGTGCTATTGACCCCGGTGCTGGTGATGACGAAGGCGAAGTCCAGGTCGGCGACCGAATCGGTTGCGGCGTAGCGGTTGAGGCCAATGGCCAGGTTGCTGCCTGGGATGATGCGAGTCGTGACGCTTCCCTCTTGGTGGAGCCAGAGGTGTTGGGAGAAGTTGCCAGTGAGGTTTTTGCTGGCGATGCTTCGCAGAGGGGGTTCCGTGGCTGGAGGGTTTGCCAGTGCTGGGCGCCTGAGGCCGCCTTCATCGCTGGCAATGAGGGCATTGCCCGCTGTGCTCCATCGTGGGGTCACTGCTGAGCCAGGGCCTTCTGCCGCTAGTCTGGTGAGGGTGAGGGTTTGCAGGCAGAGGGCACAAACTGTGGCAACGCGGAGATTCATCAGGGTCCCTCGATGAACGGGTTACCTCAATCTGTAAAGTCTGTTTCCACTCCCTTTGCGGGCTTGTGCTTCCAACTTTGCAACGGGGTTCTGCAGCTCCCGACATTGGGGATGAGCGACTGCCTCTGGCTTGGGGGAGGTCTTGCAGCAGGCAGCAGGCGGGGGTGCAGCACGCCAGATGCTCCGCAGGGCGGCTGCGTTGTGTCCCGCTGTCTTGTTGGTCGGCAGCTTGGTCGTTTAGCGCGTGCCCAGCAAGGCGGAGGCCGCTGTTTGCGGCTTGGCGGCAGGCGGCGTCGTGGGGTTGGCGTCGCTGGGGCCGTTCGAGGGTTGGCCTTGTTCTGCGCTGAGAGCCTCGCGGGCGGTGGCAGTGGTTCGAGTCAGTGGCCAGTGCCCTTCCATGTTGAGTTGCGGTGGCGGCAGCATCTTTCTGGCGCCAAGCGCTGGGGCTTCTTTGGCGAAATGGCTGTAGGCAAGGGGGATGGTGGTCAGGCAGAGGCGGTCTTCCTCAAGGCGCTGCACATGGAGCACGGCCAGTTGGGGCCGGCTGCTGTCGAGCGTGAAGTTGTCTCCAACGCGGAAGGGCTCGTCCTTGATGCCAAGGCCAGGCATGATGACTTCGAGTTCGATTTCTTCGAGTTGGGAGGAGCGGGCCTTGATGACCCAGCCGGAGGTGACAACATCTGCGGCTGTGAGCAGGCGAAGGCTCAGTACCTTGAATTGGCCAAGGACATAGAAGGGCTTGTCGTGCCGGTAATTTTGGATGAAGGCGCGCTTGAGGAGGTTGTTGCGGGCTTCGAGTTGTTGCGGGCTGTGGGACAGGAACTCGCTGAGCAGGGCGGTGGGGTCGAGGCGCTTGCCTGTGGGCACGGTGAACTGGCTCCAAGGGCGCAGAGGCTCAAGTTTGTTGAAGCGAGCGAGGGTCTTGTAGTTGAAGGGCTTTTCGGGGTACTGAAACAGCATGATGCTGCAGAACCAGATGATGATTGCCGCCCCCATGAGCAGGGTGATGATGATCACCCACAGAAAGAGGCCGGAGCGCGCCTCCTTCCTGGGGCCACCCTGACCTCCGCCGCCATAAGTGCGCAGGTCGCTGCCATCGCTGAGGAAGTTGATGTGCATGTCAGGCAGGGAAGGGAATCTCGCCCTTCGAGAACCAAATCATGAATTGAAACCTTAGAGACATTCTTGAGATGAGGGAAAGCTTTTTCGTGAAAAGTTTTAGGGGTTTGGCGAGGATGGCGCCAGGGGTTCAAAAGAGGTGCCGCAGCCACAGGATCTGGCGGCGTTGGGGTTGTTGAGCCGGAAGCCGGCATCACTCAAGGAATCTTCATAATCAAGCTCACTTCCATGAAGCCACTTCAGGCTTTCCTGGTCCACCATCAGGCAGACGCCGTGCTCCTCGAAGATGCTGTCCTCGGGGGCGGGTTGGGAGGCGAGTTTCATCTGGTACTGCCAGCCGGCGCAGCCGCCTTTTTCGATGCTCAGGCGCAAGCCCCGGGCCTCCGAGCCTGCCGGTTGTGCGGCAAGCAGGGTCTTGAGGTGTTGTGCTGCGGCGGGAAGGATGCGAATCACGATTTTGGAGCGCAAAAAACAATGGAGACAACTGCGCCCTTTTCACAGGGCCCAACCCCATGCAAGCATTACGATGCAGCAGGCGCATTTTTATTGATTAAGCCATGTCAAAAATTCGAATTCTTTCAGATGCCTTGGCCAGTCAGGTGGCGGCCGGTGAGGTGGTGGAGCGTCCAGCTTCGGTGATTCGTGAGTTGGTGCAAAACAGCCTGGATGCCGGGGCCCGGCAGATCACGGTCGAGGTGCAGCAGGCCGGCTCGGCGCTGATCCGTGTCAGTGATGATGGCAGTGGGATGAATCGGGAGGATGCGCTGATGTGCATGGAGCGGCATGCCACCAGTAAAATCCGCACCAAGGAGGATTTGGAGGCCATTGCCTCTTTTGGGTTTCGTGGGGAGGCCCTGCCGAGCATTGCCAGCGTCAGCCGCTTTCGTCTGGTCACCCGTGAGCACGAGGCCATGGTGGGCACGGAGGTGGAGATTCATGGGGGCAAGTTGCTTGCCGTGCGGGAGCAGGGTTGCAGTGCTGGCACCATGATCGAGGCAAGGGCCTTGTTTTTCAATGTGCCGGCGCGGCGCAAGTTCCTGCGCAGCGAGGCCACGGAATACGGCCACATTGAGCAGCAGTTTGTGGTGCATGCGCTGGCCCATCCCACGGTGGCTTGGACCCTGCTGCGCGATGGCGCGGTGATGCATCATTTCCCAGCCTCGACGCATGGGCCCAAGGAGCGCATTGCCAGTTGGGTTGGGGCGGAGTTGGCCGGGCGTTTGCTTGAGGTGCCCCGGCTGGAACACGAGGGCATTGCGGTGCACGGTTTCATTGGTGGGATTGGGGTGAGCCGCAGTACCCGCGAGATGCAGGTGACCTTCCTCAACGGGAGGCCGGTGGAGAGCCCCAGCATCAACTACGGGTTGCGCGAGGGGTTCCAGGACGCCCTCATGAAGGGCCAGCACGCGGTGGCCTTTTTGTTTCTGCAGATGGATCCTGCGGGCTACGACATCAATGTTCATCCGGCCAAGCGCGAGGTGCGTTTTCGCGAGGGGCGCAGCGTGCAGCAGGCGGTGGCCAGGGCCGTGGCGGAGGCGCTGCGCCGCTCGCAGGTGTTGCCAACGGGGATTCAAAGTCGGCCGATGCGGCCAGGGGTTGTGGCGGCAGAGCCGTCCGCCCAGGTGCCTGCGTCGGCGGTGGCTGAGGTGGCTTCAGCCTCAGTGACGGCACCTGAGATTGGGGCTTCTCCTGCTGTGTCTACCTCTCAGGGTTTGGTCGGGAGGGCGGATGATTTCCTGGTCGCCGAGCCCGTCTTGTTGCGGCCCCCGGTTGCCTTGGCACCAAGCGAGCCTGCCATGCCGTTGATGCCCGAGGTGGCTGCCGCCAGTCTGGGGCGCGCGGTGCTGCAGGGCAATGCGGCCTTGGAGGCTCAGTCTCTGCGGGTGCTGGGTGTGATTCATCGGTTGTTTGTGGTCCTGGAGAGTCCGCGTGGTTTGGTCCTGATGGATCAGCACGCGGCGCACGAGCGGGTGAACTTCGAGAAGATGAATCGAGCCCTGGCCCAGGGAGCCGTGGCGACGCAGCGGCTGCTGATGCCCCTGACCTTGCAGGTCACGACCCGGGATGCCTTGATTTTGGAGGAGAACCTCGAGACTCTGGCCCGTCTTGGGGTGGAGCTGGAGCCTTTTGGCAAGGGGGTATTCAAGGTCGAGGCTCTGCCGGCCTTCCTCAAGGTGGATGACCCCTTGCAGTGGTTGGATCAGGTGGTTGAGGAGTTGCAATCCCTGGCCGGGGGACGGGGCTCTGGGACGGCCTTGCGGCTGGCCCAGGAGAGCATTGCCAAGACGGTTTGCCGACGCAGCGTGAAGGCCAATGATCGCTTGGCTGAGGCGGAGATTGCGGCCTTGCTGCGCGACCTCTTCGCTTGTGAATTGCCGCACTGTTGTCCTCATGGCCGACCGACCCTGATCGAGATGCCCATGCGCGAGTTGGAGAAGCGCTTCGGGCGACTCGTGTCCTGAGGCAGGAGCAGGTGCTGGGCAGTTGCCTTGCCGTTGACGGCTGCCTGCCGTCAACGTAGGGTCTTGGCTCCGGCTTAGTCCCTGCGCTTTGATGGGACGGTCCGTCCAGTCTTTTTGTCGCATGCTTTATGAATCCACCCGCGGCCAGGTCCGGCCGCATTCCTTCTCCGAGGCAGTCGAGGCCGGTTTGGCCGCTGACGGGGGCCTGTTCGTGCCACAGACTTGGCCTGATCTCTCGGCGCTGCTGCCGACTTGGGAGGGCCTGAGCTATCCTCAGTTGGCGGCGCAGTTTCTCTCGCGCTTTGCGCCGGAGATCGAGCTTGAGGAGTGGCAGCAGCTGACCGCGCAGGCCTATTCGCGCTTTGCTGCGGCAGAGGTGGCTCCCTTGGTGAAGTTGGACGAGCGCACGCTGGTGCTTGAGCTGTGGCACGGGCCGACGCTGGCCTTCAAGGATTTTGCCCTGCAATTGCTGGGGCTGCTCTACAAAAGGCAGGTGGCCCAGCAGGGGCGCAGGCTGGCGGTGCTCGGGGCAACCTCAGGGGACACCGGCAGCGCGGCCATCGCCGGTTGCATGGGCCAGCCTGGCATTGACATCTTCATTCTCTACCCGCAGGGCAGGGTCTCGCCGCTGCAGGAGCGGCAGATGGCCTGCACGGGTGCAGCCAATGTGCATGCCCTGGCCGTGCCAGGCTTCTTTGATGACGCGCAGCGGGTGGTCAAGGACTGCTTTGGCGACGAGGGTTTTGTGCGCGAGGTCAATCTCTCGGCGGTCAACAGCATCAACATCGCGCGCGTGTTGGCGCAGTGTGTTTATTATCTCTGGGCTTGGTTGCGTCTGCCGGCCTCGCAGCGCTCCACGGCAGAGTTTGTGGTGCCCACGGGCAACTTTGGCAATGTGTTGGCGGGTTGGTGGTGCCAGCGCATGGGCATGGCCTGCCGCGGCTTCCGTGTGGCCACCAATCACAACGACATCCTGCATCGGTTCTTCAGCACAGGAGAGTACAGGCAGGGGGAATTGCGCTCCAGCCACGCGCCGAGCATGGACATTGCTGCCGCTTCAAATTTCGAGCGCTTTCTCTTTGAGTGGCAGGGCAGGGATGCAGCCAAGGTACGGGGCTTGATGGCCAGGATGAAGGCCGGAGAGGTGCTGAGTTGGCCGCAGCCGCAGACCTCGATTCGCAGTTCGCGCATGGACGATGCGCAGATCGTGCAGAGCATTGCCGAGGTCTGGAGGCGTTGGGGGTATGTGGCTGATCCGCATACCGCCTGTGCCTTCACTGACATGGCCCCGGAAGGGGTGAGCGTGATCCTCAGCACGGCCAGTGCGGCCAAGTTCCCAGAGGTCGTGGCTCAGGCCCTCGGGCGCGAGGTCACCCACCCCACGCTGGAGGCGCTCAAGGGCCTGCCGCTGCGCAGCCAGCCCCTGGCGGCGGAGCCGGCAGCGGTAAAGGCCTTTGTGCGCGCGCATTTGGGAGCTTGATTGACGGCTGCAGCGACCCATAGTCGGCGGCTCCCATGAGTGCCCAGACTGCCATCACCCCGACCCGCGACAAGGACTTCCCCGAGTGGTACCAGCAAGTGGTGCGCGCCGCTGATCTGGCGGAGAACAGCGAGGTGCGCGGCTGCATGGTCATCAAGCCTTGGGGTTATGGCCTGTGGGAAAACATCCAGCGTCAGCTCGATGTGAAGTTCAAGGCCACGGGCCATGTCAATGCCTACTTCCCGTTGCTGATTCCGCTGAGCTATCTGGAGAAGGAAGCCGAGCACGCCGAGGGCTTTGCCACGGAGTGCGCGGTGGTGACCCATCATCGCCTTGAGGCCGTCAAGCAGCCTGACGGCAGCACCAAGATGGTGCCCACTGGCAAGCTTGAGGAGCCCTTTGTCATTCGCCCCACCTCAGAGACCATCATTGGCGCAGCCTTTGCGCGCTGGGTGCAAAGTTACCGCGATCTGCCCCTGCTGATCAATCAATGGGCCAATGTGATGCGCTGGGAGATGCGCCCGCGTTTGTTTTTGCGCACCGCTGAGTTTCTTTGGCAGGAGGGGCACACCGCCCATGAAACGGCAGAGGAGGCCATTGCCGAGACTCAGCAGATGCACCGGGTTTACGAGGAGTTTTTGCGCGACCACCTTGCCATTCCCGTGATTCCCGGTGCGAAGACTGCCAATGAGCGTTTCCCCGGCGCCCTGGACACCCTCACGGTTGAGGCCATGGTGCAGGATCGCAAGGCCATTCAGGCCGGGACCAGTCATTACCTGGGGCAGAACTTTGCCAAGGCGGCCAACATTCAGTTCCTGGGCCGCGACAACACCAGACAGTTGGCGCACACCACCAGTTGGGGGGTGAGTACCCGCCTGATCGGCACCCTGATCATGGCTCACGGCGATGATGATGGCGTGGTGCTGCCTCCGCGTGTGGCCCCGCAGCACATCGTGATCCTGCCGGTGACACCCAAGGAGGAAACCAGGCAGGAGGTGCTTGATGCTTGCGAGGCTCTGGCCAGCACGCTGCGTGCGCAGAGTTTTCACGGTGAGGCCCTGCGCGTTTTGGTGGACAAGCGCGACATTGCCGGCGGCTCCAAAAATTGGGAGTGGATCAAGAAGGGCGTGCCGCTTCGGGTGGAGATGGGGCCGCGTGACATCGCCAATGGCAGTGTTGCCGTTTGCCGTCGCGATCAGGGCCCGAAGGCCAAGGAGTTTGTGCCCAAGGAGGATTTCATTGGCTCAGTGGTCGAGCGTCTGCAGGACATTCAGGATGGTCTTCTGGCCCGCGCCACGGCGATGCGCGATGCCAACATGAAGGCCTTGGATACCTTGGAGGAGTTCCAGGCTTTCTTTGCTGAGGGCGCCCCTGGTGGATTTGCCCTGATGCATTGGGCTGGCAGCGGAGATGACGAGGAGCGCCTTGCCAAGGAAATGAAGGTGACCATTCGCTGCATTCCCATCAGCGAGGCCTTTGCCGAGGAGGGCAAGTGCTTCCTCACCGGCAAGCCCAGCGCCAAGCGCGTGGTCTTCGCACGCAGCTACTAGGCCCATTGGCCTGCAACTGCGATTCATTCATTCGCGCCCTGTGGCCAGAGGTCAGGCCTTGGCTGGCAACGCGGTCTTGGCGGCCTTGGCAATGCTGCTGAGCACTTCCTTGATTTTCACATCAATGCGCTGGCGCTTCTTGAAGTAGCTGACCTTCTGATAACCGGCCTGCACCAGATTGTTGAGCGCGGTGACAAACTGATCGCCAACGCGGAGGCTGCGATGGGCGTCGCTGCCGAGAACCACCGGGATCTTGCGCTCGGCCATCATGGCCAGCATCTCATTGCCCGGGTTCATTTCGTGGTAGCTTTTGTTGAGGCCCGAGGTGTTGAGCTCCATGGCCACGCCGGTTTTGGCGATGCGGTCCAAGGCTTGAGCCACCGTGCCTTTGATGATGGCGAAACACCAAGAGTCGGGGTGGTAGTTTTTCACCAGGTCCGGATGGGCGATGCAGTCGTAGAGGCCAGTCTCGGCGCTGGTGGCAAGGTGGTCGAAGTAGAGGCGACGGAAGCCCTCGATGGTGCCCTGCTCATAGCGCAGGCGGTACTCCGGCGCCTGCCAGTGCAGCCCGCCCAGGCAGTAGTCAAAGGGCGCGCGCTGGTGCAGGTCTTCGATGTATTTCTCGTAGCCGGGAAAGTATTCGCTCTCGATGCCCAGGCCGACCTCAAGCTTGTTGCGGAAGGTCTTCTGCGCATCGCGCACCAGCTCCAGGTACTTGTCGAACTCGTGTTCTTCCATGCGCACCGCAGGCCAGAAACCATCAGGCATCGGGCAGTGACAGGTGAAGATGACCCCCTTGAGCCCTGCATCCAAGGCCTGCTGGCAATACTGCTCGGGAGTGTCCCAAGCATGCTTGCACAGCGGGGTGTGCATGTGACTGTCGAAGTAAAGGGCTCCCGCGCGGTTGGCCACGGGTTTGTCCTTGGAGACCACAGGCATCTTGGCAGGGGCAATCGGCAGGCCGGCGGTTGAGGGAACAATCGGCTTGAGGGCTTTGCTGAGGGGCTTGCTGGCAGGAGGGGCAGTGGGAAGGTTTTTGAGCTGAATCTCAGGCTCGAGAATCTGCCGTTGCGCAGCAGCAGAGGCCAAGGCTGCCGAGGATCCTGGCGGCGGGGCTTTGACTTGGGGCGCGGGAGTTGAAGCGGGGGTTCCTGCAGCAGGCTTGGCAGCAGGCTTGGCAGCAGGCTTGGCAGCGGGCTTGGCAGCGGGCTTGGCAGCGGGCTTGGCAGCGGGCTTGGC
>JAURHS010000067.1 GCA_030833205.1 Prosthecobacter sp. | reverse complement strand
CCAGTGATGAGGGCTTGAGATGAAGCCGCAACCGACTGCCTGGGCTTACCGCCTGGGTCGTGCCCTCGTAAATCAGGCCTCTGGGCGGCATCACATTCCAGCGGCCTTCGGCGTAGGCATCCACGCCATAGACCAGTTCGCCATCAAGCAGGGCAGGGCTGCCCTTGAGCAGCTTCTCAACCTTCAGGCGGCACTCAAAGAGGCCGCGCTCGTAGCCATCTGCATCCACCCAACGCTTGAGGAGTCGCACCCGCACCAGCCTGCCCTCAGCCACCACACTGGCCTGCTGCTGCATTTGCACGCCCGTCAGGCGCGGCGTGGGCAACCCGCCAAGTGGCAGGACCATCAACCCCAGCAACAGGCAGGCAAGGCGCGAATGGCTCATGGCATCAAGGAAAGGCAGGCGGCAAGAAGCAGGCGCGTGGCCGTGATCAGCAGGGCCAAGGCCATCCCGAAAAACAAGAGCAGGCCAAGGGCAAAGAGACGCGGCTGACGCGCGCGATGAATCTCATGAGCCATGCTGATGCGCAACACCGCACTCCGCAGACTGCGCCTCAGATGCAACAGTGACAGCACAGCGCAGAGAGAGACCAAGGCCGCGCAAAGCATCAAGGCAATGCGGTGGGCCTCTGCGCTCATGGCCTTGGCGGCGATGATCTCAGGTCACTGGGCCTCGGTCCACTCGATGGCCGCGCGGCAGATTTCCCAGAAGCTTGCGCTCTCCAGGCTGGCGCCCCCGACCAGGGCTCCGTCGACATCCTTCTGGCTGATCAACTCGGCCATGTTGCCGGGCTTGACGCTGCCGCCGTATTGGATGCGCAACTTCTGCGCGGTGTCCTCTCCGTAAAGCTCGGTGAGCACCTGACGCACAAAGGCGTGGGCCTCCTGGGCCTGCTCAGGGCTGGCGGTGCGGCCAGTGCCAATGGCCCACACGGGCTCGTAGGCAATGACACAATCCAACACCCGACGCGGACCGACTTCAGCCAGCGACTCGCGCAATTGACTGCCGAGCACCTGCTCGATCTGACCGGCCTCACGCTCCTGCAGGGTTTCACCGATGCAGAGGATGGGATTGAGTCTGGCCTCGAGGGCCGCCAGCACCTTGGCATTGACCACGGCATTGGTTTCGCCAAACAGGCTGCGCCGCTCGCTGTGACCCAAAATGACATGGCGCGCGCCGCACTCCTTGACCATGCGGGCGTTGATCTCGCCAGTGTAGGCGCCGCCGGCGTGCTGGCTCATGTTTTGCGCCGCAAGCTCCACGCCGCTTTGGCGGGCGGCCTGCAACACATCATGGGCTCGGGGAAGGCTGACGAAGGGCGGGGCAACCACGATCTGCACAGGGCAGGTTTCGGGGACCAGCCGCGCAAAGGAGCGCAGAAACTCGTCGGTCTCCTGCGGGGTCATGTGCATCTTCCAGTTGGCGGCCACGATGGGCTTGCGGATGTGGATCATGGTCTGAAGGGAATTGGGGGGCTGGATGAAAAACGCGTTGATCGGGACGGCGGTGACTTATTTTTCCTGCAGGCAGGCCACGCCGGGCAGTTCCTTGCCTTCGAGGAGCTCGAGGCTGGCGCCGCCACCGGTGGAGATGAAGGTCATCTTGTCGCCGAGCTTGGCCTTCTTGACGGCCTTGACGCTGTCGCCGCCGCCGATGATGGTCTTGGCGCTGCCGTTGGCAGCCACGGCCTCGGCGATGTCAAAGGTGCCCTTGGCTGCCGTGGGAATTTCAAAGACTCCCATCGGTCCATTCCAAATCACCGTGCGTGCCTCAGCGATGGCCGCAGAGAAAAGCTTGACGGACTCCGGCCCGATGTCCACGCCCTCCCAGCCCTCGGGGATGCCCTCGCCCACTGCGGTGTAGCGGGTGTTTCCCAATTTCTTGGCGTCGAAATCAAAGGCGTCGGTGATCATTGCGTCCACGGGGATCAACAGCTTCACGCCGCGCTCACGCGCCTTGTCCAAGGCCGCCTGGGCAATGGGTTCCCACTCGGGTTTGTAGAGGCTTTTGCCCAGGGTGATGCCTTCCACCAGCTTGCGAAAGGTGTATGCCATGCCACCGCCAATGATGACGGTGTCGGCCTTTTCCAGCAGGCGCTGAATGACGCCGATCTTGTCGCTGACCTTGGCGCCGCCGAGAATCACCACGAAGGGGCGCTGCGGGGCTTCGAGTTCGTCGTGCAGGTAGGCCAATTCCTTTTGCATCAGAAGGCCGCAGACCGCAGGCAGGTGATCGGCAACGCCTGCCGTGCTGCTGTGTGCGCGGTGGGCGGAACCAAAGGCGTCATTGACGAAGACCTCGGCCAGCTCGGCCAGGGCGCGGGAAAGGGCGGGGTCATTGGCCTCTTCACCCGCTTCGAAGCGGGTGTTCTCCAGCAGCAGCACCTCGCCGGGTTGCAGCGCCAGTGCCTTGGCCTTGGCCTCGTCGCCAACCGTCTGCGAAGAAAACTGCACGGGCAGGCCCAGCAATTCACTGAGGACCGGCACCACCGGCGCCAGGGTTTGCTTGGGGCAGGGCTTGCCCTTGGGGCGCCCAAGGTGCGAGCAAAGAATGATCTTGGCCTGCTGAGCCAGCAGGGCGCGCAGGGTGGGCAGGGTTTCCTGGATGCGGGTGAGGTCAGTCACCACCATCTTGCCGTCCTTCTCCTCGAGGGGCACATTGAAGTCTACGCGAACCAGCACGCGCTTGTGGTGCAAATCGATGTCAGTGAGAGTCTTTTTGGGCATGAGGGCAGATGGGGATGGGAGCGCCGCAGCCATAGCACAGCGGCACAGCTTTGCCCGAAAAAAATGCGCCTGGAGAAGGTTTTCAGCCCTCGGCCCCCGCCTGCCGCCCCTTGGGCAGGACGCCGGTGTCGCGCAGAATCCTCAGGATGTGCGCTTTCTCAGCCTTGCCCAGCCAGGCAAACTCCGCCGCCAGCGGGCCTTCCTGCAGGATCTCCTCCAGCCCGCTGCAGACCCTTGCCTTGAGGTGAGGCTGCAGGTGCTCGAAGGTCAGCGAATGGACCATGTAACTGCAGCGGTATTTAAACAGCCGACTGCGCAACTGCAGGTCACGCAGACTGCGCCCATCGCCACTGCGCCGACCTGCCTGCACGAAGGCCGTCTGGAAGTCCTCCTCGCCCTCAATGCCGCCCTCCGGGAGCGGAGCCTCGTCCTTGAATAGCAGGGCCTCCAACACCTGTTTGGCCGCGTGCTCAATGATGCGCTGCGCGCTGCCCACCGGCTGCGGGCTTGGCGGCTCGCCCAGTTCTCGACGCAGGGCATGCTGACGGTGCATCGCGCGCAGCGCGCCGTGGTTGGCGCGGGTAAGCACATTCTGCACGCCGGTCTGATGCTCCAGAACCATCAGGGCCACGATGTCGCTTTTGCCGCGCGGGTAAGCGCTAAGGTCAAAAAACGGGCTCAAGTCCTGCACATTGGCCCCCTTCTCCACCGGCAATTCGCAGACTTGATCGCTCTTCTCCACCGCCGTCACATTGCCGCGATGCAAGGCCTGGCCATGGCGACCGGTGACATACCAACCGCCCCAGCGCTTGCTGAACTCCGTGCTGCTGTCCACCACCACGCTGCCTTGGCTCATCAGCGGGTGCCCAAGGGGGCCAGGCACCACTGAGCGCACCAACACACCAGGCACCTGCGGCGTAAACACCCCGCCGTGGCAACTCAGACAACTGCTGTCCCTCTCAAAGCGCAGTGGCTGCGAGGCCTCCACCTGCGGGTCGAGCAGGTAGAAAATGGGACCCAGCTTGGGGTCAATGCAGGACACCTCAATCGAGCCGCCCTGGGCGTAGCCCACATAGGCATCCATCCCAAAATACACCACCCGCGGGCTCTGCGGGCCGATGTGGTCGTTCTGCTTGCTGGTCTTGGAGAAGACCATGACCTGGCTCTCCGGCGGGATCTTGAATTGCTTGAGCAAGCCAGCCAGCAGGCTCCAGGCATCGCGGCGATCCAGGGTGACTCGCCCAGCGTCGAGTTGGCGCTGCAACGCGGCGGCCGCGTCCCTGGGGGCGGTTTGCGAGTAGGCAATGGGCTCCTCCTCGTATTCGTTTTCGGCGCGAAGCACCACCGAAGCAAACACGAGCCATACAAAAGCCAGAGGGGAGCGGAACATGGACTGGTGCGGCGCTAAGGACTACGCCATGCGCAGGCACAGGCTTGCTGCGCATCCTGCGGCCAACTGTGTCAGGCTTGCGGGACCTCCGGACCCACCTGCCCCATCAGCCAGCGCTCGTAATCCGGATCGATCGCCACCGGCTCGATCGCGAGCACCTCGGGGACCTCATAGGCATGCAATTGCCGCAGGCGCTGGCGCAGCGTTGGCCAGACCTGCATCGAGGTCTTGATGATGGCCAGAGCCTCGGCGCTGCACTGCACCTCACCCTGCCAACGGTAGATGCTCTGCATTTGCGGCAACACGCTCACGCAAGCCGCCAGGCGCTCGGCCACCAACACCTCGCCGGCGGCCTGCGCCTGCTGCGCGTCGGCAAAGGAACAAAGCACCAGACAGGCCCTGCTCACTGGCTGAGCTTTTTGATCACCGCGCGACGACGCAGGTTCTTCATCCAGGCATCCAAGGAATCCTTGGATCGCTCGGCCTGAATGGAGCGCTCGATTTCACTGCGCAATTCAGAGAGCGGCTTCGCATCGCCTGGCTTGACAGCCTCGCAGCCCAGCAGGATGTACGCACCCTCCTCCTCGATGATCTCGCTGAGACCACCGCGCTTGAGGGAGAAGGCCACAGCGGCAATCGAGGGCTTCATCTGATCGCGCGGCATCCAATCCCACGAACCACCGGCAGAGGCGTGGCTGTCCTGCGAGTAAGTCTTGGCCAATGCGGCAAAGTCCGCGCCGCCCAGCACCTTGCGGCGCAGCTCGTTGATCAGTTTTTTCTGTCCCTCTGGGCTGGCCCCTGGCTCGCTGCTGTACTTGGGGATGGTGATGGTGCGAATCTTGATGCTGCCGCCGCTGCGCCATTTGTCGATATTGCGCTCGTAGTAGCGGTCGATCTCCCCGGGCAACACGGGAGCATCGGTGGCCGACTGTCGCCCGCGCATCGCCGAGACGATCATCATCTTCTCGCGCATCTCACGGAATTCCTTCACCGTCATGCCGGAGCGCGCCAACTCCCGAACAAAGGCATCTCGGTCGCCCTTGAAGTTGTCTCGAATGATGCCGTTGACATCGTCGTCAATCCACTGCGGCTTGAGGCTGGCGCCAAGGCGTTTGAACTCCGCCAGGATCAACTCGCGATCAATCAGGCTGTCCAGTGCCGTGGCACGCAGCTTGGCAACCTCACGCTGCAGCACCGTCGGGTCATTTTGGAGCTGAAACCGCAGCATCTGCTCCTGGGCATTGATGGCCTCCCGCACCTCCGACTTGGTGATGACCCGGCCATTGACCACTGCCGCGATCCCATTGGAGAGAGACTGTGCCCGAAGCGCTCCAGCCATGGCCAGCGCCAACGGCACAACAAACGATAGACGAACCCATTGCCGCATGACCGTGGCTTAGCCCAAGCCCCTGGACCAGGCAAGGCCAAAGGCAGGGGGAAAGACCTTCTTTTTGGTTGACGGCGCCACCCCCTCAAGTAAGTTACGAACCCCTCTTTTTACCCCTCTCAAGCCATGCCTGAAGTCCAAGTCCGCAAAGGTGAGCCCATTGACCGCGCCCTCAAGCGCCTGAAAACCAAGCTTGAGATGGAGGGCATCTTCGAGGAAGTCCGCCGCCTGCGCTCCCACGAAACCCCCAAGGAACGCACCAAGCGCAAGGCCAAGGCCGCTGCCAAGCGCGGCAAGATCCGCTTCCGCTTCACCCTGCCCAAGGCAGCCGAGGGCGGCAGCGATGCGGCCCCCGCCGCATAATCTGGCAGGAAAGATCCGCTCAGAGGGGCGGTGATGGATTGATTCGAACGCCGTGGGCAACCACGGCGTTTTTTTGTTCCACCCCATCCTCGGGTGCAGGCCATGGCGGCCACTCAGGAAAACCGGACCCAGGACGGCGATTCAGGGACCTGCTCAAGCCATTGGAGGTCAGCGTGCAGCATCAGATCCGCATCGAATACAAAGCGGCCCACAAAGAAAGCCTGATCGCGCAAGACCGGCCCCAGCCAGAGGGCGTCATCGGCCCACATCTGCTCAAAAGGCAGGGCCTTCAACGAGGTCCAAAGCGGCAGCGCCTCCTCAGTCTCGATTGGCTCACCTGTCCACTGCGTGGCCCTGAAGACCTCGGCGTAGAGCGCGAGACCATCAACGAACTGAAACCAAAGCTGGCCATGCAGGCGGGGCTCGATCACCTCAATGCCAAGCTCCTCTCGCGTTTCACGGACGGCGCACTGCCAAGGTTCCTCTCCGGCTTCGAGCTTGCCTCCTGGGCCGTTGATTTTCCCTGCCCCAAGGCCGCGCTTCTTGCGAATCAGCAACACTCGCCCGGCCGCCTCGTCCACCAGAAACAGCAGGGTGGCACGCAGCGTTGGCCGCCACTGCGACCATTCGGGCACGCAGGCAGGGCCGGCTTCGGGAGAGGTGAACTCGAAATGTTGGCTCATGCGGCTCCCCTCCCTTGCCGTAGCTGAGCGCTCGATGCAAGGCCGCAGGCGCGGCCTGTGGGGCAACTCTGCCACCGAAAGTGCGCCCTTGCAGCATGGGCAACTCCTCGCGTATCAGTGCCACTTCACCCATGCCCCCGGACCGCTGGTTTCTCTTGGCCGCCGTGGCAGTCTTTCTGGCTGCCGTGCGCCCGGCCCTGCGCAGCCTGAAGTCCGGCAACTGGACGGTGCAACGCCAGTGGCCATTGATGCTGCTTGGCCTTGCCCTGCAAAGCACGGCCCTATGGCTGCGCGGCAGGGAATTGGGCCAGTGCCCGATGAAAAGCCTCTCCGATGTGCTGGTCTTTGTCGCTTGGAGCGTGGTGCTGCTCTACGCGCTGGTGGGCAGTGGCTTCCGGCTATCTTTGCTGGGGATCTTCACGGCGCCGTTGGTTGTGCTGATGCTGCTGTTGGCCCTGCTTCTGCCCGGGGCCTTCCCTGATTACCCGCCGCGCGGGCCAATCAATGGCTGGGTGGAATTGCACGCTGCACTGGCCCTGGTGGCCTACGCGGCCTTTGCCCTGGCCTGCATCACAGGCTGCATGTATCTGCTGCAGGAGCGTCTGCTCAAGCGGCACCGCATTGGCAGCCTGTTCTATCAACTGCCGCCCATTCAAGGGCTTGCCCGTGCCATTGCGCGGCAGGTCTTCCTTGGCCTTGGGCTACTGACCCTGAGCCTGCTCATTTCCCTGCTCAAGCTCAACACGCCCATCAGCAACCCCAAGTTGCTGTTCTCCTGGGGCGTGTGGGCCCTCTACCTGCTCATCGCCCTGACCATCTGGCGCCACAGCCTCTCGCCAAGGCAGACTGCCCTCGCTGCGGCGCTGGGCTTTGTCATTCCCTTCATCTCCCTCTGGATTGTCACCTCGCATGGCTGAGCAGGCGAGCCCCCAACCTCAACTGGTCTGCCTGGGCCTCAACTACCGAACCACGCCGGTGGAAGTGCGGGAGCGCGTCGCCTTTGCCCAAACCAAGTTGGCCGAGGCCTCGCAACAAGTCGGCGGCCTGCAAGGCTTTGCCGAGGGCCTGGTGTTGAGCACCTGCAACCGGGTGGAGATCTACGCCACCCACCACCTGCCCGGCGCTGAGGCCCAACAACAACTCATTGATCACCTCTGCGACCACTTCGACCTGCAGAGCGAACAACGCGAAGCCCTGGTGACCTACCCCCTGCACGGCAGCGAGGCCGCAAGACATCTCTTCCGCGTGGTCAGTGGCCTCGACAGCATGGTCCTTGGAGAAACCGAGATCTTTGGCCAAGTCAAGGATGCCTACCAAGCCGCCTTGCAGGGCGGCAGCACGGGCCGCACCCTCAACAAACTCTTTCAGCAGGCCTTCTCAGTGGGGAAGAAGGTCCGCAACGAAACCCAGATTCAACGCGGCTCCACCAGCGTGGGCAGCGTGGCCGTGGACCTTGCCGAAAAGGTGCATGACCTTAGCCGCTGCCGCATCATGCTTGTCGGCGCCGGAGACATGAGCCGCACCTGCGCCCAAAGTCTGCTCTCACGGGGCGCGCACAGCATCATCGTCTCCAATCGCAGCCATGAACGCGCCGTGGAGATGGCCACAGAAATGGGCGGCAGGGCCCTGCGCTTTGAGGAGTGGGAAAGCGTGCTGCACGAGGTGGATGTCATCATTTCCAGCACCAGCGCGCCGCACTTCGTCATCAAGGCGGACTTGATGCAGGAAGTCATGCGCCGCCGTCGCTGGCAGCCGATGCTGGTCATTGACATCGCCGTGCCGCGCGATGTCGAGCCTGCCGTCAATGCCATTGAAGGCGTGTACCTCTACGACATTGACGCCCTGCAACAGATTGCCGATGAGGGCCGCCGCCAGCGGGAGCAACAACTGCGACTCTGTGAGGCCATCATCGAGCAGCAACTGCAGAAGTTCGGTTTTGTGGCCTAAGGCCTTTTGTCATTGGCAAGGGGCCTCGAGTTGTTGGCGCAAGCGACATGGCCAGTCGGCCTGCATGGCCACTGCCAGCGGCATGCATCAGTCCGCCAGCAGACGCCGCAGAACCGAGGCAGAAATCAGCAGGCAGCCGGGAAAGGCAGCGGGATCAGCCCTGAGATCGGGCCTGGAACCAAATCTCCCACCAAAGAAAACACCCAGCTTCCGAGGAAGCTGGGTGTGATCAACTGCAGAGGCCTGAAGGGCCTCATGGGCAGCGCTATCAAGCGAAGAGATCAACAACAGGCACGCCCTTGTCCGCCACCGTGAAGGGACGGTTGGAAGGCGACATGACGACTTCGTCCACAGGCAGGCCCATGGCGTGACCCACGGTGGCCAGGAAATCCTGAGGGCTGGTCTGCTTGTCGGCGGGACGGCGGCCGTCCTTGTCGGTGGAGCCGTAGGCGTAACCGCCCTTGACGCCAGCACCGGCGAACACTGTGGAGTAGGCCAGAGGGTAGTGGTCGCGACCGTCGTTCTCGTTGACATCAGGCGTGCGACCGAACTCCGAACCCAGAACAATGAGGGTGGAATCGAGCAGGCCCTTGGCCTCGAGGTCAGTGATCAGCGCCGAGAAACCGGTGTCCAGCGTGTTGCCGTTGGTGGTCATGGCATTGTCGATGGTGTTGTGCATGTCCCAACCACCCATCTGCACCTCAACGAAGCGCACGCCGTTTTCCACCAGGCGACGAGCCAACAAGCAGCCTTGGCCGAAGTTGTTGCGACCGTACTTCTCGCGGGTGTCGGTGGACTCCATCGAGAGATCGAAGGCCTTGAGATCCTCGCTCTTCATCAGCTTGAGAGTCTCGTCGTAAAACTCAGTGTAGGCCTTCACATCTTCGGACTGGAACTTCTTGCGGAAGCCGGTGTCGAACTCGTTCATCAAGTCAATGCGCTTCTTGAACTGGTTGTCCGAGGCGGTGGGCGCAATGTTCTGCAGGCCGGTCTCAGGATTGGAGATCGGAATGGGGGACATGGCCGGCGGGAAGAAGCCGGAGCCTGGGTAGGCGCTGCCGCTGTTGACCACCACGCTGTCAGGAAGGGTCTTGTCCTTGATGCGACCCAGGAAATGGGAGGCCCAGGAACCCATGGCGGGGTGAACGATGGTGCCACGGGGCTCGTACCCGGTCTTCATGATGTAGGTGCCAGACTCATGCACGCCAGTCTTCGAGGACATGGAGCGGATGATGGCGAGCTTGTCGGCCACATCAGCGAGCTTGGGAAGGTAACCGCCCAAGTAGCCAATGTTGTCGCCCTTGGCCTTGGCGGCGTCTTTGAAGCCCTTGGTCTCGCCGGTCTTCGGATCGAAGGTGTCAATGTGGGTCATGCCACCGCCCATCCACAGGTAGATGACTCGCTTGGCCTTGCCGAATCCAGGCGTGCCGGGACCGGACTTGGAAACGGCTTCCGCGGCAGCCATTTTGGCGCCAAGGCCGGAGAGCACGCTCACGCCAAGAGTGGTCTTGGCCGCATTGAGCAGAAACTGGCGACGATTGGCGTCGTTGAGTTTGAGGAGTTCGGATTTCATGGGTGTCTTGATGGTGGTTGTGACTTGTGATGCTGGTCTGTGCTCTCTTTATTGGATGAACATGAACTCGCGGGTGTTGATCAGGGCCCAGATCATGTTGGCGTAGCCGTCTTCACCCTGCGCCAAGGCGCGCTTGGCGATGTCCTTCTCGTTGACCGTGGGCTTGCGGCTCATGACCGAAAGGAAGATGGTTTCCACCTTGGCGGAGGGGTCGCGCACCTTTTCCATCGAGCGGAAGATGAGGGAGTCCGGGCTGGTGAGCATCTTCTGCGCCTTGCCGTTCATCATCATCAACACCTGCGGCACATTGCCAATCTTGGTGCTGCCATCAATGAGGTTGCGAGGCGACTGACCGAAGTCCGTGAGGAAGTGGCCACCGGGAGCTGGCTGAGGAAGCTCAGCACTGCGCAGCAGGCGCATGCCTTCATAGGTGATGAACTTGCCCTGGGCTGAGTCATCGGCTGGCTCGGTCTTCTTGGTTGAGGTGCTGGCCTTGCGGGCGCCACCTGCCATCATCATGTCCTCGCCGGCCATGTCCAAGCCTCCGCCCATGAGTTCGTTTTCCTTCTGCTGGATCTTGCGGTAGGCGTCGTATTTGATGAGCACGGTCTGCGGGTCAACCGTGTCGAGGTTCAGATCAATGGACTTGGCGTAAAGGTCCTGAAGCGGTGCCTTGAACTGGTCGGGTTGACCGAGCACCAGGGTCATGTAGCTGTCCCAAGCCTGCTCAGCACTCATCCGACGCAGCATGGGGCCTTGGAAGTAGTACTTCTCTCCCATCGCGATATTCTCGGTGGTGGCCTCAGATTGATAGGCGCGGGTGTTGTACACGATGCGCATGAACTGCTTGAGGTCGAACTTCACGCGCACCATCTCATTGGCGAGGTGCTTGAGAAGCTCAGGGTTTGAAGCGTCGTCCACATTGTCGAGACTGGTCACGGGATCAATGACGCCGACGCCGAAGGCGCGCTTCCACATGCGGTTGGCAATCGCCATCGCAAAGCGGGGGTTGGCAGGGTGGGTCATCCAAATGGCGAAGGACTCACGCAGCTTTTCTTCGCCCTTTTCCTTCTTGGCGGCCTTGTAGGCGGGGTTGTTTTTGTCCTGAGCGCTCCAGGTCACGAACTTGGGCTCAACGGCATCACCTGGCTTGCCATCCTTATACTTGTAGTCGTGGGGCAGCTTGAGGTTGTTGACCGCGCGGTCCTTGATCGCAGTGCGATTGGCGCCAATGTAGTTCTGCAGGCCATTGCGCAGGCGGCGAATGTCGAGCTCGGGATTGGAGGCGATCATTTTCTCGATCTGGTCCATCAACTCTTTGCCGCGGTCGCCGTTGGCGAAGTCCTTGCCACCCAAGCGAGTGGTGGTGGCGCCAAAGAAGGCTGCCATTTCGTAAAATTGCTTCTGGGTCCAGTCCGCAAAGGGGTGGTCATGGCACTGGGCGCAGGCGACATCGGTGCCAAGAAAAACCGTCAGCGTATTGGCCAGATTGTCCAAGGGCATGCCAGCATCGCGAAGCAGGTAGCCCGCGGCGCCGTTGTAGGTGCCGTCAGGCTTCTTGTCCCACATCTTACCCGTGGCGGTGATCATCTCGTAGACCATCTCGTTCCAGGGGCGGTTCTTGGCCACCTGCTCCTTGAGCCAGCCGATGTAGGGCGTGCCACGCACATTGTCCTGCTCAAAATTGTCCTTCACACGCAGCATCTCTGCGAGGTAGTTGAACAGATGGGTCTTGTAACCATCGCTGTCGAGCAGCTGGTCAATGAGCTTGGCGCGCTTGTCGCTTCCGCCGGCCTTGAGGAAGGCGGCCACCTCATCATGATTGGGAATGCGCCCGGCGATGTCGAGGTAGACGCGGCGCACGAACTGCTCGTCGCTGGCTGGTGGGTTGAACTTGGTGATCGGGGCCTTGCCGCCCTTCACGCGATCGGGATTGGCCTTGATCAGGCCGCCAGCGACGAGCTGGTCCACCTTGGCGGCAGCCTGAGCCACCGTGGCATTGGCGAGAAAGCTGGGGGCTGCTTCAGCAGCAGGTGCCGCAGCTGCACTGCTTTGGGCGATCTTCTGATCTTCCGCGGAGAGCTTGGTAAGGGCGAATTTGTACTGCGCTCCATCCTTGGTCTGCAGGACGATGTCACCGCCTTCAAGTCGGACGAAGGAGGCGACCACCTGACGACCCTGCAGATCGGTCCAAGTGCGAATTTCGGCGGCGCCGAGATTCAGGGCTGCCGCAAAAAGGGCTGCCATTGACAGTTGAGTGAATTTCATAGGCTGTGGAAGGAGTTCAGTACCTCAGAACGGATAAGATGGCGAACCCTTGGAAAAATCCAATGCAATTCTACACCACCACTTGGGCTAACCCTTTTGGTTTCGGGTTTGCCTTCCCTGCTCCTGCGACTACTGCTAGGCCGTGAGTCCGCTGCCCGTTGCCCAGTTTTTGCGCTATGCACTCTGTGGGGTACTGGCCACGCTGGTTCACAGCGCGTCGGTGTGGCTGCTGAGTCAAACCCTCTTTCCTGCTGGTGAGGGCATGCAGTGGCAGGGCACGCTGATCGGCAAGGAGCTCAGGGCCAAGCATCTACTGCTCAACAACGCCCTGGCCTGGCCCCTTGCCACCTGGGTGGCTTATCGGCTCAACACCGCCTTGGTCTTCGCACCCGGTCGCCACGGCCCCTGGGCGGAGCGCCTGCTCTTTGCCGCTGTGGCGGCCTTGGGGTTTTTCCCTGGCGGCTTCGTGGCTCACTGGCTGGTCCAACGCTGGCAATTGCCAAGCACGGTGGCTCAGGCGGGCTTTATTGCCACCTCGGTGGCAGTGAACTTCCTCTGCCGCAAATTCCTGATCTTCCGCCACTGAGCATTGTTGGCAATGCGGCGCGGGCCCATCGCGTTTGCCTGTCTTGCCCACCTGCGCCATGCGACTTCGATTCTTTCTTCCCGGCTTCTTACTGCTGC
Organism: Prosthecobacter sp.; assembly: GCA_030833205.1. Lineage (GTDB taxonomy): Bacteria > Verrucomicrobiota > Verrucomicrobiia > Verrucomicrobiales > Verrucomicrobiaceae > Prosthecobacter. The sequence goes on along the minus strand of JAURHS010000067.1, from coordinate 6,671 downwards.
TGCCATTGCTGCAGGCTGCACCACGCCCCAATATTCTCGTCATTCTCGCTGATGACCTTGGCTTCAGTGACCTTGGTTGTTACGGCTCCGAGATCCCCACGCCTCATCTCGATGCCCTGGCCAAAAACGGTCTGCGCTTCAGCCAGTTTTACAACACGGCTCGTTGCAGCACCACCCGCGCCAGTTTGATGACCGGGCTTTACCCGCATCAAGCCGGCATGGGCTTTCTGGATGGGCTGCGACTGCCGCAATCCCGCGGCACCCACGGACGCCTGCATGAACGCTGCGTGACGATGGCGCAGGTCCTTGGCCAGGCAGGCTATCACACCAGCATGGTGGGCAAGTGGCATCTGGGGCAGCAACACGGCACTCCACCTTGGCTGCATGGTTTCGCCCGCAGTGCCACCACCCAGTACGGTGAACTCTACTTCCCCAAGGAGCGCAGCAAACCCGATTGCAAATGGGTGTATCTCGATGGGCGCAAAGTGGCTGCCGACAGCCCTGAGGTGGGCGAGGGCAACTGGTACAGCACCTTCATGTTCACCGAATGGAGCCTGCAGTTCATCAGCGAGGCCAAGCGAAGCGGCCAGCCCTTCTTCCATTACTTCGCCCACGGCGCGCCGCACTTCCCGCTCAAGGCACCGGCGGATCGCATTGCCAAGTTCCGCGGCCGCTACAAGGCGGGTTGGGATGTGCTGCGCAAGGCCAGACACGAACGGCAATTGGCTTCAGGCTTGGTGGATAAGCGCTGGCCCCTGCCCGAGCGTCCTGCGGAGGTTCCTGCCTGGAATGACCTCAGCCCACAGGAGCAGGATCGTCAGGATCAAATCATGGCCATCTACGCAGCGATGATTGAGGCGGTTGACGAGAGCGTGGGCCGGGTGGTCTCACACCTGAGGGCTGAGGGAATGTTGGACAACACGCTCATTGTTTTTTTAAGCGACAACGGCGGCAACGCTGAGGGCGGCCCCTTGGGCATCACTCAGGGTGAGGACTGGGGCGGCCCCGACAGTCATGTGCTCCTGGGCATGGGCTGGGCCACGGTCTGCAACACGCCGCTGCGCCGCTACAAGCACTTCACCCACGAGGGCGGCATTTCCTCCCCATTCATTGTGCATTGGCCCGCCGGGCTGCCCGCCGCAAGACGCGGGCAACTCGAGCATCAACCTGCGCATCTTGTGGACCTCATGCCCACCTTCGTTCAGGCCGCCGATGCCGTGTATCCCGCGCGCTGGAATGAGCATTCCATCTTGCCGATGCAAGGCATCCCCCTGCAACCCGCCCTGCGTGGGGAACCTCTGCACCGGGTCACGCCCATCTTCTGGATGCACGAGGGCAACCGCGGGCTGCGCATCGGCCCTTGGAAATTGGTGCAAAAATTCAAGGAACCCTGGGAGCTTTACCGCATTGATGAGGACCGCAGTGAGCAAAACGATCTCTTCAAGCGCTTCCCTGCCATGGCTGAGCACCTGAGTTGGCAATGGGAGGATTGGGCGGCCAGCAGCTTCGTTGACGAGTGGCAGGGGCAACGCCGCAGCGCCTGGGGCGATGAGCCGAGACCGCCGGGCAAAGCCAAAGCCAAGGGCAAAGCCAACCCAGCGCTCAACAAGCCCTGATGGCCGCTGCACGCCCGGACTTGCGGGCGTGTAGGCAAACCGCTAAACATCGCCACCCATGAACGCACGCCTTGTCCTGGTCATCGCCTCCCTAATCCTCAGCGTGGCCACGGGCCTGGTGTTGCGCGGCGGCAGTGGCAACACGCAAGCCGAGGCCAAACGCCAACCGGTCATTGGGTTGAGCATGGACACCCTCAAGGAGGAGCGCTGGATCCATGACCGCGATGACTTCACCGCCCAGGCCCAGTCTCTAGGCGCGAAGGTCGAGGTGCGCTCGGCCAACAGCGATGACACGCGCCAACTGCGCGATGTGGAAAGCCTCATTGCTGCCAAGGTTGATGCGCTGGTGATCATCCCGCACAACGGCGAGGCGATGGCCAAGGCCGTGGAGATGGCGCATGCCGAGGGAATTCCCGTTCTCTCCTACGACCGCCTGATCACCGGCGCCGAGGTGGACTTGTACATCACCTTTGAGAACCTCAAGATCGGCGAGGAGCAGGCGCGATATCTTGCCCAGCGCCTGCCTCAGGGCCGCCCGATGCGCATCGTGCGCATCCTTGGCGCCAAAACCGACAACAACGCCAGACTGCTGAAGATCGGCCAGGAAAAAATCCTGCAACCCCTCATTGATGCGGGCAAACTGCAGATCGTTCACGAGGATTGGGCTGAAGACTGGAAACCAGAAAATGCCATGCGCATCACCAACGCCGCCATCACCAAGGTGGGGCGCGAGATCGACGCCATTTTGGTCAGCAACGACGGCACTGCCGGCGGCGCCATTCAAGCCCTACAAAACGAGGGCCTGGCCGGCAAGGTGCTGGTCACCGGTCAGGACGCTGATCTGGCCGCCTGCCAACGCATCGTGGCCGGCACGCAAACCATGACCATCTACAAACCCCTGCCCAAGCTGGCGCGCGGTGCGGCTGAGCTGGCGGTGAAACTGGCCACCGGCAAACCCATCGTGGCGCGAGGCGAGACCGACAACGGCAAGCTGGCTGTGCCCACGGTGCTGTTGGATATCGTGGCCGTGGACCGCGACAACCTCCAGCAAACCGTGATTGCCGACGGCTTCCACAAGGCTTCCGACATCGGTGCCAAGTAAGGGCCGCGCCCCTACTCCCGCGTCACGGTTTCATCGAGATTGAGCAGCACCCGCGCCAGCAGCGCCCAGGCTGGACGCTCGCCGGGTTGGACCTCCTCACGCAACTGCGCCCAGGCTGAATGCAACAGAGCTTGCTCGCGTGGTGTGGGCTGCCTGGCAGTGCACCACACAAAGCCCTGGGACAGGGCAAGACGCTCATCGCTGCGCGCCGCCTCCTGTTCCAGTCGTCTTCCGAGATGCTCTGCAGCCTCAAGGCTCAGGGTTTCATTGAGGGTCATCAGAGCCTGCAACGGCGTGTTGCTGCGCGCACGGCGCAGACAACTGGCCTCGCCATTGGGCGCATCAAAGGTGGCCAAAAACGGATACGGGGTGCTGCGGCGCCGAAACACATAAACCGCGCGCCGGTACTTTTGGGAGTCGCCTTCCACACGCCAGGGGAATGGCGCGTAACTGGCCGGCTTCTCAAACAAATACTGCGGCGCAGGCGGCATCACCGGACGCCCGCCAATGCTGGCATCCAGCAAGCCACTGACCGAGAGCTGAATGTCGCGCAGCACCTCGGCCTCAACCCGCAGACGCGAGGCCCGGGCAAGCAGGCGATTGTCCGGGTCGCGCTGCAGCAAGGCGGCGCTGACCACGCTGTCCTGCCGGTAGGTGCGGCTGCTGGTGATCAGGCGATGCAGGTGCTTGAGGCTCCATTGATGCTCCATGAGCTCGCAGGCCAGCCAGTCCAACAATTGCGGATGCGAGGGTTTGCTGCCCTGGAGACCAAAGTCCTCGGGCGTGTCCACCAAGCCCGTGCCAAAGTAGGTCTGCCAGACACGATTGACGATCACCCTCGCAGTGGTTGGAGAATCCGGGCTGGCCAGCCAACGCGCCAGACTCAACCGCGAGCCGTCAGCACCTCTGGGCAGGGGATGCAGTGCCGCTGGCACGGCGGCGTCCACCCGCTCCGCAGGCTTGAGAAAATCCCCGCGCTTGAGCAGATGGGTGGCGCGAGCCTGCTCGCGCGCGTCGAGCACCAGCGTGGTGCTGCCCTCGGGATGTTGTTTCCAGAGCGCCTCGATGGCCGCCTGATCCTGCGCCAACGGAGGCTGTCTGGCGCGCCACAGCGCAAAGACCTCGCCCAACACCTCCTCGCTCAGCGGCCCGCGGGCCATGGCAGCGCGAATGCGCGGCGGCAGCGGATCGGCCCTGGCCTGCGCATCATCGCAAACACTGAGGCGATAACGGCCAAGGTTCATCGTCTGCAGATCATCGCTGTTCCAGCCGCCGTGCTTCATGCTCAGCGTGATGGCCAACTCCTCGCCGGGCTTCCACACCAAGGGTTGCTGCAGCACAAAGACTGCCACCCGCGGCACATTGCGCCTGCCGGGGCCGGCATCAATGCCCCAGGCGGTGAGCGCATTGCCATCCACCGCGTAATCAATCGGACCGGTCACACGCTTGTCATTCGCCGCATCCTGATCGCGGGCAAAGGCCACCAGCGCGGTGTTGGGCGCCTCACCGAAGTCCGCACTGGCATGGGCAATCTTCATCGCCACCGCCTTGCCCTGTGGACCATGCGACAGACCAAACTCGGTCAGTGCCGCGGTGCCCTTCTGTGAGCGCCCTGGGCCGTAGGCCGGCAGATTGGGATCGTTGAGCAATTCCAGACGCACGGCGGCAATGCGCAGGGGCGCCGGCTTGTGACCATGCAACGAGCGCAGCGTCAGTCGAACCTCGCTGCGCGTGGGAGCATAGCCCTGGGCAAGGATGCTGCCATCGCTTTGGCGCAGGGCCTTCTCGCCGCCAGAAGGGTCGTCCTCAAAGGCAAGCACCTGCCAGTTGGGCTGACGCTCCAAGGTCTTGAGCCATGCCAACACCTCGCCTCGCCACTGCGGACGGGCCAGGCGCTGTGCCTCCTCCATCATGCGCCACTGGCGAAGCAGGGCCGCGCGCTGCTGCTGCTCAGCCGCAGTGTACACCACGCGCCAGGGCTCGTTGTCGTTGTTGAGGAAGGCCATCAACTGGTAGTACTCGCGCTGGCTGATCGGGTCGTACTTGTGGTCGTGGCACTGGCTGCATCCCAGGGTGAGGCCCAACACACTTTTGCCCAGCGTGTCCATGCGATCGAACATCGCCTCCATGCGGAACTGCTCAGGGTCCACCCCACCCTCCTCATTGATCATCGAGTTGCGCAAAAAGCCCGTGGCCACAATCTGCGCCTGCGTGGGCTTGGGCAACTGATCGCCGGCCAATTGCTCGATGAGAAACTGCGAGTAGGGCAGATCGCGATTGATCGCCTCAATGACCCAATCGCGGTAGAACCAAATGTGGCGCATCGGATCCTTCTCGTAGCCGTTGCTGTCGGCGTAGTGCGCCGCATCCAGCCACAACCGGCCCCAGCGTTCTCCATGATGCGGGCTGGCCAGCAGGGACTCCACCAGCTCCTTCTCGGGCTGGCTCAACTGCGAAGCCTTGGGCGGCAGACCCACCAAATCCAGACAAAGGCGGCGGCGCAATTTTTCCGCCGGGGCCGGCGGGCTGAACCCAAGGCCTTCAGCGCGCAGGCGCTGCGCGATGAAGGCATCAATGGGATTCCCCTCGCCCTCAGGGACAGCAGGCCTGCGCGGCGCCTCAAAGGCCCAGTGTTTGAGCGGATCGGCCGCCTCCAAGGCAGGCAATGCCAGCATCGCACAACTCCATGCGGTCAAGCTTATCAAGGCAATGCCATTCATCAGAGATTCAACGACAGAAACTCGTTCAAGTTCGCAGAGCACAACCCCCTGCCTTGAAAAAAATCAGGTCGCTATCCGACACAGGATGAGCTGGTAGTGAGAGCGCAACACGCGGTAAGAGCCCTTTTTTAATTTCAGGAACTGGTGAATGGCCGCCGCGGGATTGTCGCGCAGCCTTGGGTAGTATCGCCAGAGGTAATCATCAAAGACCATCACCCCTCCAGTGCGCAGCAGGCGGAAGCCTCTGATGGCATCCAACAACACATCATCGGCATGATGGGACCCGTCCACATAAATCCAATCGTAGACAGGTCGGCGCTCCGCAGTGGCGAAAAAGTGCTGCGACTCGCCCTTGTATTTTTGCACCCGATCCGCGTAGGCGGCGAGGTTGCGATCAAAACGGGCCTCAATCCTTGACAGATCCCTCGCGCCTTCGAAGGAGGCGTCGCGGTGCTCGTCAGCCCCCTGCCAAGTGTCCACGCAGGTGATCCGTGCCTGAGGGAGAGCCGTGAGCAAAAAATGGGCGGACAAGCCCTCCCAACAGCCGATTTCCAGCGCCCTCAATGGGGCTTGACGCAATCCCAACTCGTCCATCACTGAAAGCCAAAGCGGGATGTTTCCAGTAAACCAATCCTGAGACAACTCCAATGCCGCACTCTGCTGCCGATAGCACTCGAATTCCCCTTGGTAGCGTTTGCGCAGGGACTTCATGGTCCAGAGGCTGCGCCACTGGTGAGGCCATAGGGCCAGCGGCATCCCGCTTTGCCGCAGGTAGTTCAGGACACCCAAGCGGTGAATCAGGGTTTTCAAGGCGCGCATCAAGTCATCAACACGACAAGGATTGATTCTCTGACGAAAAACAGCGCTGGCTTGGATATTTCGCCTTGCCCGACCTCCGCCGTGATTGTCACTGCGCCCAACTCTTCAGGCCGCTGATGGGCAAGAGCTCAGCAGCTGCAGCTGGCCACTGCGGGCTGCCGGCCTTGGCAAAAATGGCGTGTAGAAGCTTGGGCCGCAGCGGGGTGGCCACGCTTTGGGCCTGGCGTTCCCACAAACCTAAACGCAGGCCGCCCTCTTGGGCATGATCCACCTGACGGTGATAAATGAAGGCGTCAATGCCGGGCAAACGGCTGACTTTCTCCCAAGCATAAACAAAGGCTGCCGCTTGGCGTTGCTCGGCCTGGGTTCCGTCGGGGGTGTGAAAGCCCTGCTCGGAGAGGATCACGCGCCTGG
>JAURHS010000147.1 GCA_030833205.1 Prosthecobacter sp. | reverse complement strand
GCCTTGCCATTGCGTGGCGATGCCGGCGTGGTAGAGATCAGGCCATGCGCGTCTGCTGTGTCTTGATCTTCCTGTTGCCCCTGCTCTGCGGTTCTGTGTTGCTGGCGCAGGCGACGCGCTTTGTGGATGCCAAGCCCAAGGTCAGCGACGCGTGGAAGGGCAGGGAGACCCGCCTGCTGGATGAAGCAGGCTTGCTGCCCACGCGCCCCGATGAATTGACGCGCTTTGGCGGCCTGAAGGCTGGTGCATCAAAGCCAAGCGGGTTTTTCCGGATCGAGAAAATCGGCGATCGCTGGTGGATGATTGACCCCGAGGGTGGGCTCTTTGTCTTTGCCGGCATGGCCTCGGTGAAGGCAGAGCGCGGGCTGGAACAGGCCAAGGCCCAGTCCTTTGTTGACGGCAGTCTGCAGTTGTTGCGTGAGCATGGCTTTGTGGGTTGCGGGGGCTTTTCAGACCATGCGGCTATCGCCCGCGCCGCCAGGCCCATGGCCTACACGGTCACCCTCGGCCTGATGGCTCGCTTTGGGGGCAAGCTGGGGCTCACCCATCAGGAATCCGGGCACATGGGTTATGCTGATGATGTGATCCCCATTTTTGAGCCGGGCTTTGCGCAGCATTGCGAGCAGATCTGCCGCGAGCAGTTGGCAGGTCTGGCCAATGACCCCTGGCTTGTGGGCGTGTTTTCTGACAACGAGCTGCCCATCAAGCGCGACAGCCTCGCACGCCTGCTCAAGTCCAGGGGCGCGGGCCGCGCCCGGGCCGAGGCCTTTGTCAAGGAACGCGGCCCGATCCATGACGAGCGCGAGCGCGAGTTTCTGCACCTCATTTATGAGGAGTACTTCCGCATCAGCACCCAGGCCATTCGCGCGGTGTTGCCGCATCATCTTTGCCTGGGCTCACGCTTTCATGGTCCTGCCAAGAGTGCGTCTTCCGTGTGGAAGGCCGCTGGCGCCTGGTGCGATGCCATTTCCATGAACCACTACGATCACTGGAACCCGCAGCAGCAGCAGCTTCAGCAGTGGCTGCAGTGGTCGGGCAAGCCATGTCTGATCACGGAGTTCTATGTCAAGGGCATGGACAGCGGCATGGCCAACACCAGCGGCGCAGGCTGGGTGGTGCGCACACAGGCCGATCGCGGCTTGTTTTACCAGAACTTCGCCCTTGGCCTGCTTGAATCCAAAAGCTGCGTGGGTTGGCATTGGTTTAAACTCAGCGACAACAATCCCGCCGACCGCAGCGCCGACCCCTCCAACCGCGACAGCAACAAGGGAGTGATCAATCTTCGCGGCGAGCCCTACACCGCGCTGCTGCAGGCCATGCGCCAGTTCAACCAGCGCATTCACCCGCTGATCCAGCGACTGGATCACTGAGGGCCGCGCACACGGGACGGCAACCTGATGTGACTCCGGGTGATTGGCGTGGCTCAGGGCGGCTGGCTTTGGGTGCAAGGCTTGGGCCGCTGAAGACGCTCGCCCCATCCTCCCTGCGCTGAGGATGGCCTTGCCGCTGTGGGCAACAACGCCTTGGGTCAGCTCGCGGCTGCAGGGCTCGAGGGAACCAGCCAAGGCCTTGATCCCGCCATGAACTTTGGATTCAGGGCTGGCGGGTGGGGTAGTTGCGGCGGTGCTTTTGCGAGGGGACCTCAATCGTGAAGCTCCTGGCGTCGGCGGCCACGCTGCAGCGGATGGGGTGCGCAGCGCAGGCCTCGCCCAAGTCGCCGTGGTTGGCGATCATGCTCCGGTCTGCTGTGTTGACGGCGTCCTCGCGCACATTTTCATGCACCTGGTAGATGGCCTTGATTCCTGGGCTGCTTTGCAGGGCCTGCATCACGGCTGGTCCGGTCCCCTTGCGCGGGCCGTTGTTCATCACCGCCACGCTGGGTTGCAGGCTGTGGATGAGCAGGGGATTGTTGCTGACCTCAAGGCCATGGTGGTTGACCTGATAAAGGTCCACCCTGCCGACTCGGTTGATGGGGGTGACCAATTTGGCCTCGGCGTTCCAGGTCAGGTCGCCGCCGTCAAAAAAACGGAAGTCACCAAACTCAAGCAACAGCACCACGCTGTTGGCGTTGTCGGTGTTGTCCGGGGCCTTGTCCGGCACGCTGCCAGTCAGGGGATTGGTTGCCGCGCCAGCCGGTGCCGGCACGAAGGTTTGATTGGCGCCCAAACAGCGCAGGTGTAGGGCTGGGCTGTCGGCCGCTGATTTCAAGGGCAGCACATCCCCGGCAGCCAGCCTGACTCGGCGCTGCACCTTGGCTTCGCGGTAGGGCCTGCTGGTGAGGGTCCAACGAAGATCCTGAGCCTTGCCATCAGGACTGCCCTCTGGCAGACCCTTGTCGTAAAGGGTGCCCACGGGCATCAGCTCGGCGAGCTCAGCAAGCCCGCCGAAGTGATCGGCGTGGAAGTGCGTGATGATGACATGGTCCAAGCGCTTGAGGCCGGCCAGTTCTGTGGCCACCTTGTGGATGCGCTGCGGATCGCGCCCACCGGGGTTGCCGGTGTCCACCAGGATGGACTCGCCACTTGGGGTGACCATCAAGGTTGAACCGCCACCCTCGGAATCCACCCAGTAAATCTCCAGAGTGCCGGCGGCAACAAGCGCGGGGCCCGGCAGGGAAATGGCAATGGCCAAGGCAAGGCAAAGGGACTTCAGGGGCGTCATGCCTTCAATCAACGCCGCTGCAGGGGCGCTTCTGCCTTCGAAAAATACCTGCGTGCCGCCATCGGCTCGCCGCATCTCAGGCCATCGGTTGGCTTTCTGCGCTCAAGTCGGAGCAGTCTGCCCAGCTGCCTTGCCTGTGCACAAGCGGAACGGACCCCAGCCTTGAGGTGCAGGCCGCCGCGTCTCCCTCATGCGTTTTCAGACCCTTGGGCCTGGGTGGCGGCAAGATGCGGGTTTGCCAAAGGCCTTGATCGGGAGCATTCGTGGCGCATGACCATTGAGGACCTCACCCGGCGCATCTGTGACTTTCGCGATGCCCGCGATTGGCAGCAGTTTCACAACCCCAAGGACATGGCCGTGGCCATCGCCGCAGAGGCCGGTGAGTTGCTGCAACACTTCGTCTGGAAGCAGCCGCAGCAACTGCCGCAACTCCTGCAGGACAAGCGCGCGGAGATCACGGATGAAATCGCCGATGTGGCCATTTTGCTTTTTGAGCTGGCGCACAATCTCGACATCCCGCTGGCTGAGGCAATGCAGGCCAAGCTGGAGCGCAACGAAGCCCGTTACCCCGCTGACAAATCGCGAGGCAACAACCGCAAGTACAATGAACTCTGAGGGCATGAGCCAGGATGGCAATCCAGAACAGGCACCGCCCGCAGCAGCGCCCGCGCTGCACCGGCGGCGCCCGCGCTACAGCGGCCGCAACCCGCGCCGTTTTGAGGACAAGTACAAGGAGCTCAACGCCGAGCGCTATCCCGATGAAATCGCCAAAGTGCTGGCCTCTGGCAAGACCCCGGCTGGCCAGCATGTGCCCATCCTGCTGGATGCCGTCATCGAGTGCCTGCGGCCGCAGCCCGGCCAGCGGGCAGTGGATTGCACGCTTGGCTATGGCGGACACAGCCGTGCGCTCTGGCAGGCGCTGCAGCCCGGCGGGCATCTGCTCTCTTTGGATGCTGATCCCCTCGAGATCCAACGCACCGAGGCCAGGCTGCGCGCTGCCGGCCTAGGCCCGGAGAGCTTCAGCACCAAGCGCATGAACTTTGCCGGTTTGGTCCACGCCCTCAACGAGCAGGGCTGGCAGGATGGCGCTGATGTCATCTTTGCCGATCTGGGCCTCTCCTCGATGCAGATCGACAACCCGGCGCGTGGATTCACCTTCAAGGCCGATGGCCCGCTGGACATGCGCATGAACCCGCAGCGCGGACCATCCGCCGCGCAACTGCTGGCCGCCGTGCACGAAGAGGATCTCGCGGCAATGCTGTTGGACCATGCCGATGAAGTCCATGCCAAGGCGATTGCCGCAGGGCTTTGCCGCAGTCGTCAGCGCCAGCCGCTGACCAGCACCAGACAGCTTGCCGATGCCGTGCGGCAGGCCCTGCCAGCACGCTGCAGGGCTGAAGAGATGGATGGAGCCGTGCGGCGCGTGTTTCAGGCGCTGCGCATTGCCGTCAATGAAGAGTACGGCGCGCTGGACACCCTGCTGCGGCTGTTGCCCCAGTGCCTGCGCCCCGGTGGGCGCGTGGCCTTTCTCACCTTCCACAGCGGCGAGGACCGCCGCGTCAAAAAGGCCTTTCAGGAAGGGCAACGCAGCGGCCTCTACGCCGCTGTCTCGCAGGAAGTGCAACGCGCCAGCCCGCAGGAGCAGCGCGCCAACCCGCGCTCCGCCCCAGCCAAGCTGCGCTGGGCCCAACGCGCTTGACCCCCGGCCGCGCAGCGACAAGGGCGCATCCAAGATGCATGACCGGTTCGTGGTTGAGCACTGCGCACCCCCCCGGCTTGCTGTTCATCCAAGAGATCTGTTTGATCTGATTGAGTTTAGGACTCTCATCAAGAAGGAATAAACGGCCTAAAATATTGCTCAAAGACGGCCAGCGAAGGTACGATGCACTTGAGCCTTGAGGCTGGACATTTGCAGCAAGCCGCGGCCCGGAGCCCAGGGCCTCCAGAGGCCGGCCTCGATCCCGACTGAGGGCGGGGGCAAGGCGGGGGCGGGTCAACAACCTTGCCATGTTCAGGGAAGGGCAGCGGGCGCAGGCCCTCAGGATCGCTGCCCAGGTCAGGTGCAGGCCTCGTGCTGCCTCAGGCTTAAGCCTCGGCAGGCTTACAGGTCCTCAAACTCTTTGGCACGCTGTTCATGCTCGGCCTTGAGTCTGGAGCACATGATCTCGCAGAGTTGCTTGATGCTCGGGTCTGCAATCGAGCAAAGGGTGACCAGGCCATCGCGCCGCGTGGCAATCATGCCGACCTGCTTGAGCACGGAGAGATGCTTGGACACATTGGCCTGGCCAGTGCCTGCGGCTTCGACGAGTTGCGTCACATTCCTCTCGCCCTGCATCAGGGTGTTGAGCAGTTTCAGCCGTATGGGCTCGGCCAGGGCGCGGAAGCGCTGCGCGATGAGCTCCAGCGTGGCATCGCTCAACGCTTTGGCGCCAGCATCGCGCCTGGGGTGGATTTTTTTGGGCATGGCAACAAGAGAAGGTTGACACTATATCGCTATATAGTAATATAGCAACATAAACCAAGAGCAGTTTACTGCCTCCCCGACTCCACGCCAATGAAAACCCCAACCTCCATTCTTCCCCATGAGCTCGCGGAAGTCCTGAAACAGGGTTGCCAGCTTGTTGATGTGCGCGAGCCCGTTGAGCACGCCGAATCCCACATCAGCGGCGCCAAGCTCATCCCGCTGGGCCAGCTCGAGCAGCGCTGCGGTGAGCTTGACCCCGCGCGCCCCGTCATCGTCATGTGCCGCTCCGGCAGGCGCGGTGCCGCCGCAGCCGAGAAGCTGCTGGCCAGAGGCTTTGTCGAGGTCGGCAATCTGCAGGGTGGCATGCTCGCCTGGCAGGCCGCCGCTCTGCCCTGCGCCAAGGCCGCCAAGGCCGTGATGCCCCTCATGCGTCAGGTCCAGATCGCCGTGGGCTTCTGCGTGTTGACGGCCTCGCTGCTGGCCTTGTGGGTGGACCCGCGCTGGGTTTATGTGAGCCTGTTTTTTGGCGCAGGCCTCCTCTTTGCGGGGCTCAGTGGGTTCTGTGGTCTTGCGCTTCTGCTGGCCAAGATGCCCTGGAACCGCGTGAGCCAAGGCTCATGCTCCAATCACTCCTGCTGCGCCTAGGCCCCATGAAACCTGCGCAAAAAGTGATCATCGTTGGCGGTGTCGCCGGTGGAGCCTCCTGCGCGGCTCGCCTGCGCCGGCTTGATGAACAAGCCCACATCACCGTGTATGACCGCGGCCCCTTCGTGAGTTTTGCCAACTGTGGTCTGCCCTACCATGTTGGCGGCGTCATTGCCGAGGAATCCAGCCTCCTGCTTGCCTCTCCGCAGCTGTTTCATGAACGCTTCCGCATTGGCGTGCAGGTCCATCATGAGGTCACGGCCATCCACCGCGACCGCAAGACTGTCAGCGTGAAGAACCTCCTCACCGGCCAATCCTTTGAGGACCCCTACGACGCCCTCGTGCTCTCGCCCGGTGCCGCTCCGCTGAAGCCTGACATCCCTGGGCTGGACCTGCCGGGAGTCTTCACGCTGCGCACGATTCCCGACAGCCGCGAGATTCGCGAATGGATTGCCAGCAGCAAGGCAAGGCATGCTGTGGTGGCCGGCGGCGGCTTCATCGGCTTGGAGATGGCTGAGAACCTCCGCCACCTCGGCCTTGAAGTCACCTTGGTGCAAAACGGCCCACAGCTCATGGCCTCCATGGATCCGGAGATGGTCAGGCCACTGCAGGCCCACCTGGAAAGCCGCGGCATCGCAGTCAAACTCAACACCGCGCTCAGCAGCGTGGCTCAGCAGGGCGACAAGCTGCTCGTCAATCAAGGCCTGCTGACTGACCTGGTCATCCTCGGCCTTGGAGTGCGCCCGGAAACCGCACTGGCCAAGGCGGCAGGCCTTGCCCTGGGCCAGCGCGGCGGCATCGCCGTGGACCTTCAGATGCGCAGCAGCGACCCGGCAATCTTCGCCATTGGCGATGCGGTGGAAGTGCATGACCTCATCACCGACAGCGACATTTTGCTGGCCCTCGCCGGCCCTGCCAACCGACAGGGACGAGTGGCCGCCGATGTCATCGCCGGACGCGACAGCGCCTTCCGAGGTGTGCAGGGCACTGCCATCTGCGGCCTGTTCGATCTCAGCGTGGCGCAAACCGGCGCCAGCGAAAAATCCCTGCAGCGAGCCGGCATCACCAGCTACGAAAAGGTTTACCTGCACCCCAAGCACCATGTTGGCTATTACCCCGGTGCGCAGACCCTGCATCTCAAGCTCCTGTTCTCCAAACCCGATGGTCGCATCCTGGGCATGCAGGCCATTGGCCACAGCGATGTGGCACGCAAGATTGATGTCGTCTCCGCCCTGATTCAAAAAGGCGGCACCGTCTTTGACCTCGAAGAAGCCGAACTCTGCTATGCCCCGCAGTTTGGAGCCGCCAAGGATGCCCTCAACTACGCCGGCTTCATAGCCGCCAACCACCTGCGCGGTGACCTGCCGCTCTCCCACTGGGCCTCACTGCCTGCCGATGCCTTCCTGCTGGATGTGCGCGACCCCGATGAATTCGCTGCGGGCCATGCCCAGGGCGCCCTCAACATCCCGCTGCCGCAACTGCGCGACCGCCTCAGCGAACTGCCTGAGCATCGGGCCCTGCATGTGTACTGTGGCGTCGGACAGCGGGCCTACTACGCCGTGCGCCTGCTGTTGCAGCGAGGCTTTGATGCCCGCGACATCAGCGGCGGCTGGATCACGGCGGGAATGGTGGTATAAATCCCCACCCTGCCCATGAAACTCGATCGCCTCCTGGCCCATCACCGCAGCATGGGCAGGAACGCCGCCAAGCGCGCCATCGCCGCCGGGCGAGTCAGCCTCAATGGCCAGCGCAGCCTGGATGGCCACGCGCAGACCGATCGCTTTTGCACGGTCTGCCTCGATGAGGAAATCGTGCAGCAGGGCCAGCGCGCCCTGTACCTGATGATGCACAAGCCCGTTGGCCTGCTCAGCGCCACCAAGGACGCCAAACACCCCACAGTCCTTGACGCGATCACCGACCCCGACAAGGAAAGCCTCCACCTCGCCGGCAGACTGGACCGCAGCACCTCGGGCTTGCTCCTGCTCACCAATGACGGTCGCTGGTCCAAGCAGCTCATGGCCGCCGACTTCAAGGTGCCCAAGGTTTACCGCGTTGAACTCGACAGGGACCCAGCAGCAGACGCCGTCGAGGCCTTTGCCCGCGGCTTCCACTTTCACACCGAAAACATCACCACCCTGCCTGCGAGACTGGAGCTTCTTGCTCCCCGCCTCGCCCGAGTCACCCTGCACGAAGGCCGCTATCATCAGATCAAACGGATGTTTCACCGCGTCGGCTGCCGTGTCACCGCCCTGCACCGCCAACAAGTCGGCCAGCTCTGCCTCCCCCAAGACCTGCACCCCGGCCAATGGCGTCCCATGACCCCGGACGAAACCGCCCTCGCCCTCCTCGGCAGCGAGGCCCCAATCGGGAACTAAGCGGAGGACTAAGCGGAGGACTAAGCGGAGGACTAAGCGGAGGACTAAGCGGAGGACTAAGCGGAGGACTAAGCGGAGGACTAAGCGGAGGACTAAGCGGAGGACTAAGCGGAGG
>JAURHS010000205.1 GCA_030833205.1 Prosthecobacter sp. | reverse complement strand
GCAATGGGGCCATTATGAACTCTGCTGGCATGAGCAGGGCCACGAAGTTCGCCGCGCGGATGTGTATCGGTTTGGCCCGCTTCTGGATGAATCCGCCCTGGCGAGTTTTCGCGAGGGGCGGCATTACCGTCTTTGGCAATGGCTTGGAGCCCATCCAAGGGATGTTGAAGGTGTGACAGGGACAGGCTTCTCAGTCTGGGCGCCCAACGCGCAACGGGTCTCGCTGATTGGCGACTTCAATCAATGGGATGGCCGCGTGCATCCTATGCGCAATCGCGGTGGAGTTTGGGAAATTTTTCTGCCGGCGGTGGGTGCGGGAGCGCATTACCAATTCGAGGTCCTGGGCGCCGATGGCGTCCTGCGACGCAAGTCTGACCCATTCGCCTTTTTCTCCCAGCACGGCCCACAACACGCCAGCCTGCTGCCGCAGGCAAGCCAGCATGTCTGGAGCGATGCTTCGTGGATGCAGCGACGGGCCAGTGCGGCCCTCCACCGTCAACCGATGAGCATCTATGAGGTGCATCCAGGCTCGTGGAGAAGGGTTGCCGATGGTAGTCGCCCGCAGTCCTATGCAGAGTTGGCCCAGTCTTTGGTGGGGCATGTTCGGCGCTTGGGCTTCACGCATGTGGAGTTGATGGGCGTGGCCGAGCATCCCTTCGAGGGCTCTTGGGGTTATCAGGTCACAGGGTATTATGCACCCAGCAGCAGGCTGGGCACCCCAGATGAGTTTCGGCAGTTGGTGGATGCCTTCCACCAGGCTGGCATCGGTGTCATTCTGGATTGGGTGCCAGCCCATTTCCCCAAGGATGAGCATGGTCTCGCCCGCTTCGATGGTACCGCGCTTTACGAGCACGCCGACCCCCGCCAGGGAGAGCACCCAGATTGGGGCACCCTGATCTTCAACTACGGGCGCAACGAGGTGCGCAATTTTTTGGTGGCCAATGCCCTTTACTGGTTGGAGGAGTTTCATATTGACGGCCTGCGCGTGGACGCCGTGGCCTCGATGTTGTATCTCGATTATTCACGCAAGCCCTGGGCATGGGTGCCCAATACTCATGGGGGCCGTGAAAATCTCGAGGCCATCGCCTTCCTGCGCGAACTCAACACCCAGGCCTACCTGCAATTCCCGGGCTGTTGCATGATCGCCGAGGAGAGCACCGCATTTGAGGGCGTTACCAAGCCAGCCCACCTTGGAGGTCTCGGTGTTGGCCTGAAATGGAACATGGGCTGGATGCATGACACCCTGCGTTACCTGAGCGAAGATCCGCTGCATCGCCGTTACCACCACGAGGAAGCCACCTTCTCCCTGCTGTACGCTTTCGACGAGAATTTTGTTCTGCCGTTAAGCCATGACGAGGTGGTGCATGGCAAGGGAAGTCTGTTCAACAAAATGCCCGGTGACGACTGGCAGCGGCGCGCCAATTTGCGATTGCTCTACGCCTGGGCATGGGCGCATCCCGGTAAAAAGTTGCTGTTCATGGGGGGCGAGATGGCACAGCAGCGTGAATGGAGTCACGAGCGCGAATTGGACTGGCCGTTGCTCCAACAGCCCGACGGCGCCGGATTGGCCTCCCTGGTCAGTCATCTCAATGACGAGTATCGCCGCCGCGGTGCATTGCACGAGTTGGATCACGAGCCCGAGAGCTTTCTCTGGCTTGATGCCAGCGATGCCCAACACAGCGTTTTTGCCTTCGTGCGCCAAGGCTCATCGGGCCAGTGCGTGCATGTGGTTGTCAATGCCACTCCGGTGCCGCGTCGTGGCTACCGGCTTGGGGTGATGCAGCCTGGAGACTACCTCGAGATTCTCAACACGGATGCGAGGCAATATGGAGGCAGTGGCGTGGTGAACGCCCCTCGTCTTCCCGCCCACGACATCCCCTGGCAGGGACAAGCGCAAAGCATCGAGCTGGACTTGCCGCCACTGGCTGTAGTCTGGCTGGTTCGCAGCGGCTCGTGAAGAAGGCAGCAACGCCTCAGCCACCGTAGAAGCTGGCAACCTTCTCGTTCACAGCGCGCAGGCGATGGGCAATGGTGCGACCCACACCAATCAGCAACCATGCCGCAGGTTTGGGGTACTCATTGATGTAGGCTTCCAAGCTTTTGGAATCAATGCACCAAACCTGACTGAATTCCACCGCGGTGACCGTGGCACTGGCGGCCGAGGGATCGAGCAGATTGATTTCTCCAACGGTCTCCCCCACGCCCACACTCCCCAACAAAACTCTGTGGCCGCCGCGGATGGCAGAGGCATGCAGTTTTCCGCTGATCACGAAGTACAGGCTCGTCTGCACGCTACCCTCTTCGATGAGATGGCTGCCAGGCTGGACGGGGCGAAATTCGCCGTAGCCGCTGAGCAGATCGCGGTCCTGATCGCCGAGCGGCTGCATGATGCCCAAGGCTGGAATTTGCGGTGAGGAGAAGTCGGCGCTCATGGTGAGAAGTCAGCATTCTTTATCGGAGGGGCTGTCTTCTGGCAAGCGCCTTCGGGAAAAGGGACGGAGAATTGTCCGGGCTACCCCCATTTGGCCTTGTCGGCCTGGTTGTCGGAGTTGGCGCAGGATTTCTGTTTGCCATTCTAGGCGAAGCAAGCCACACTCCATGCCCCCTGCGTCTGTGTCTCAGGGTTCGATTCACCCTCTCCCCCTCCAAGCGCCATGCCTGCGAACAAAAAGCCCGCTGCAAAACCAGCCAAGAAGGCAGCTCCCAAGGCCAAGCCAGCCCCCAAGAAAACGGCCAAGCCAGCCGCAGAGAAGGCCGTGAAGCCTGTTTCAAAGACAGTGGCCAAGCCCGCGGCCAAGCCTGCAGCCAAGCCCGTTGCCAAGCCCGCAGCCAAGCCCGCAGCCAAGCCCGCAGCCAAGCCCGCAGCCAAGCCCG
>JAURHS010000180.1 GCA_030833205.1 Prosthecobacter sp. | reverse complement strand
GCTTCAGCGACGCGGAACTCTCTCGCCTCTACCAGGATTACCGCGGCGAAGCCTACAATGCACTCCGCGAGCACTATGAACCCGGCTGGCTGCAGCGCTGCCGATTCTACGACAAGCCAGTGGCGTATCTGCCGCAAATCGAAGCCTTTCTCGAGCCCCACCTCAACGGAGCCATTCGAGTCCTGGACTGGGGTGGAGACAGCGGCAGCAACACGCCCTTTCAAGGCCGCTGCGAATGCTGCGACATTTACGACATCAGCGGCAAGCCTGTGGTGCCGGGGGCAAGGCAGGTAGGCCTTGATGAGGCACAATCCAACGACTACTCCCTCATTGTCTGCAGCAATGTGCTCGAACATGTCTCGCAGCCCGCGGCGCTGCTTGCAGAAATTCGACAAGCCATGCGCCCCCAGACCCTGCTTTACCTTGAGGTGCCGCACGAAACTCTGATGCGGGAGCAAAGCTCACCGCCTGCAGCGGCGAAGAGGCACTGGCACGAGCACGTCAATTTTTTCTCCACTGATTCGCTGCGCGCCCTCCTGCAGGCCTGCAGGTTGGAACTGCTGGAGATGCGAAGCATCGAGGCCGACGCCGGGGCAAGCGGCGCCCATCAACTGCAGATTGCCTGCAGGCTGGCCTAGTCGCCTCAACCTCAGCCCGCGATGACAGCGGCGCGTTCATCACCAAAGCCGCCGGTCTTCTCGAGGTAGTAGTCGTAACCACCAGCGTAGGGCGTCACCTTGCCCGAGTTGATGTGCAGCACTCGGGTGGCCAGACTGCGGATGAAGTGCACATCGTGGGAAATGAAGACCAGCGTGCCCTCGAAGCGCTGCAGGGCGAGGATCAATCCCTCAATGGCCCAGATGTCCAAGTGCGTGGTGGGCTCGTCCATGAGCAGGAGATTGGGGGGGTCCACCAGGAACTTCACCAGATTCAGGCGGCTTTTCTCCCCACCGCTGAGCACCTTGCACTTCTTGTGCACATCCTCGCGCTTGAACAGGAAGCTGCCCAGAATGCTGCGCGCGTCGTCCTCACGCAATTCCGGCGAGCAACGCTTGATCTCCTCGAGCACACTGCACTCTTGGTCGAGGGTGTCGGCGCGATGCTGGCTGAAATAGCCCATGCGCACATTGGTGCCGAAACGCCGCTCGCCCTTCTGGAAGGGCACCACACCGGCCATGATCTTGATCAGGGTGGACTTGCCCGCCCCGTTGGGGCCCACCAACACGGTGCGCTCGCCCTTCTCGATTTCCAAATCCAGGCCCTGATAAATCTTCTTTTCGCCGTAGGCCTGATGAATGTCCGTGAGGGCAATGACACGCTGACCACTGCGCGGCGGCTGTGGGAAATTGAAGCGAAAGGCCTTCTTCAGGGCTCGGGGCTTGTCGAGCTTCTCCATTTTCTCGAGCTGGCGCTCGCGGCTCTGGGCCTGCGCGGCCTTCGAGGCCACGGAGCGGAAGCGTTCGATGAACTCCTGCATGTCCTCGATCTCACGCTGCTGGTTCTTCCAGGCCTGATAGGAGCGCTCCCAGGCCTCTTCCTTCTGCTTGAGGAAGCTGCTGTAATTGCCGGTGTAACGCACCAGCTTTCCCTCATCAATGTCGTAAACGGTTTCGATGAGTTCATCCATGAAATCGCGGTCATGGGAAATGAGCAGAATGGCGCCGGAATAGTTCTTGAGGTATTGCCGGAACCACATCAGCGAGAGCAGATCGAGATGGTTGGTGGGCTCATCGAGCAGCAGCAAATCGGGCTCGATGACCAGCAGCCTGGCCAGGTGCGCGCGCATCACCCAACCCCCGGAGTACTCGCGTGCCGGGCGGTTGAAGTCCTCCTCCTTGAAGCCAAAGCCCTTGAGGATTTTTTTGCACTTCGCCTCGGCCTGGGGGTCATTGAGGGCATCGTGCTGGGAGTGCGCCTGATTGTAGTCAGGGCTGGAGACATCGCCGGTGGCCTCATGCTCGCGCAGAATCTTCTCGAGGCGCTCCATTTCACCGGCGCGGCCGGTGGCCACATCCAGAATGGTCTCTTCTCCCACCGGCTCACTTTCCTGCGGCAGGAAACCAATCGTGGTCCACTCATCGCGCTGCACCTCTCCGGCATCGGGCTGGTCCTGGCCCAGGATCAACGAAAACAAGGTGGACTTGCCCGCACCGTTGGGCCCCACCAAGGCCACCCTTTCGGAATAGTTGACCGTCATCTTCGCCCCTGTGAACAGGGCGCGGGCATTGAAGGACTTGGAGACTTCGTGAAGGGTCAGCATGGCTTGGGAGGAACGGGGCCCTTAAGGTAGATGCGACACCCCCCATGGGCAAGCCCCGGCAGGACCAATCCCCGCCAGCCCATCAGGGAGGTCCTGTGCCTTTGCGATTGCCAAGGCCCTGCAGCTTGGTCTGGTGAGCATTCCCATGACAAAACGACCAGCGCTGCAGGCCCTGATTTTTGACCTCGATGGCACCCTCATTGACTCGCTGGCCGATCTCTCCAATGCCGTCAACGCCATGCTGCAGGAGCGCGGTCATCCCACCCACGACTTCGAAACCTACACCCAATTCATCGGCGACGGGGTGCGACAATTGATCCAACGCGCGCTGCCGCCGAGCCATCGGCATGAGGCGGCCATTGATGAGGCCCTGAGCAGCTATCAAGCCCATTACGCCCAGCACTGGAATCGCCTGACCCGGCCATTTGCCGGAATCCCCGAGGCCCTGCAGCAGCTCAAGGCTCAGGGCCTGAGACTGGGCTGCATCTCCAACAAGCCCGACCACTTCACCCAGCTGTGCTGCGCGCATTTCTTCCCAGAGAAACCCTTCGAGGTCGTGTTTGGCCAACGCGAGGGAGTTCCGCGCAAACCCGACCCAGCCGGCGGCTTGGAGGCGGCAGCCCTGATGGGATTGGAGCCCGCCGCCTGCGGCTATGTGGGCGACAGCGGCATTGACATGGAATTTGCGCAGGCCTGCGGCATGCTGGCCATCGGCGTGACCTGGGGCTTTCGCAGCCGAGAGGAACTCCAGCAATCTGGCGCTGATCACTTGCTGGATGAAGTGGCTGGGCTGTTGCGACTCTGAGGGCCGTGGGCTTCGTGCGAGATGCGGTTTTGCTTTCCCCAGGGTACAATTGAGGCTACAGTCGTGGTTTCGCCCCCGAACCGAGGTCCATGTCTGAAGTGCCACCGACACACAGCGCCAAGCGAATCAATGTGGGCTGTGGTTCCTCGCCAACGCTGGGTTGGCTGAATTTTGACAATTCCCCCAGCCTACGCCTGTCGCGCTTGCCTCTGCTCTGCCGGCTGGCAGGCCTTCTTGGGCTACTGAATGCCAGACAGCGGGACTATGTTCAATTCTGCCGCAGGCACCAGATTCACTGGGCGGACGCCACAAGGCACCTGCCGGTGCGCAGCCAGAGTCTTGAGGTGCTCTACAGCTCACACATGCTCGAGCATCTCGACCCGACTGAGGCGGTCCTGTTTTTGCGTGAGGCGCGGCGCGTTCTCATGCCCGGCGGATTACTCCGATTGGTCGTGCCTGATGTTTCCCTTTGGATTGCTGACTACCTCAGCCATGGCAACCTCGACCACTTTCTGACACGCAGCATGTTCTGCATTCCCAACCCCCGAGGATTCAGGGCGCGGCTTGCATTTGCCCTGACTGGCAGCCGGCATCACCTCTGGGGCTACGATGCCAAATCGCTTTGCGACCTGCTTCAACGGCAGGGTTTCGTTGAAGTTCAGGTCATGCCAGCAGGCAACACCCACATCATCGAACCCGGGGCACTGAATCTGAGAGAACGCGAAGAAGAATCTCTCTATGTGGAAGCACGGGCACCAGACCTTTGAGCCAGCTTCGGGTTCGCAGCCAAACCGCAAAGCCATGGGCTTGCCCGCTCCCAAATCAGCGTCCCGAGAGGTGGAGGCGGCCCAGAGCCCGCCTGAAGCAAGGGAGTCTCACTCCCACTCAATACTGGCTGGCGGCTTGGTGCTGATGTCGTAGAGCACTCGATTGACGCCCTTGACTGAGTTGAGGATGCGATTGGAAATCTGCCTGAGCACGGTGTAGGGCAGCTCGACGCAATCGGCAGTCATCGCGTCCTCACTGACCACCGCGCGCAAAACGACGGGGTTTTCATAGCTACGCTCATCGCCCTTGACGCCGACGGTCTTGACCGGCAGCAAGGCCGCGTAGGCCTGCCAGGTGCGCTCGTACCAGCCCGTGCGGCGCAGTTCATGAATGAAGATCGCGTCCGCCTGTTGGGTGATCGCAACGCGCTCGGCGGTCACCTCGCCGGGAATGCGCACGGCAAGACCAGGGCCGGGGAAGGGATGGCGCCACAGGGCACGATGAGCAATACCAAGCGAGGCTCCCAAGGCACGCACCTCATCCTTGAAGAGCTCGGCCAAGGGCTCAAGCACCTTGCCCTGCTCCTTGAGCTCCATGATCCGATCCACACGATTGTGGTGAGTCTTGATTTTGCTGGCGATGCTGCCGCTGGTGGCGCTCTCAATGACATCGGGATAAAGCGTGCCTTGAGCCAGCAATTCCACATGGTCCGCCACCTTCCAAAACTCATCGACAAACAGGGTTCCGATGATGCGCCGCTTTTGCTCTGGATCGGTCACACCGCGCAGCGCGCCAAGGAAAATGGCACTGGCGTCAATCTGCTCGATGGGCACACCCACCTCCGCAAAGAGTTCGCGCACTTCCTGAGCCTCATTGAGACGCATCAGACCGGTGTCGATGAAGATGCAGCGCACCTTGACGCCGGCCTTGTGCAGCAGCACGGCCAGCACGGTGCTGTCCACTCCGCCGCTGACGCCACAGATCACCTCACGGTTGCCGACCTCGGCGCGAATGCGTTCCAGCATTTGGGCCTTGAAGGCGGCGATGTCAAAAGCGGCAAGGTCGGCACCGCTGCGAGTCAGGAAATTGCGCAGAATGTCAGTGCCCTCATGAGAGTGGGTCACTTCCGGGTGGAACTGGATGCCCCAACAACGAGAGCCCCACTTGAGAGCCACTGGCACAGCGTCCTCATTGGTGGCAATCACTTGGGTGCCCGCACTGAGGTTGGCGCAGGTGTCGCT
>JAURHS010000124.1 GCA_030833205.1 Prosthecobacter sp. | reverse complement strand
GTTGCGGATCAGCATGGTGGGCAGGAGTGGATTCGAACCACTGAAGGCAAAGCCAGCAGATTTACAGTCTGCCCCCGTTGGCCACTTGGGTACCTACCCGTTCCTTGCGGAAAGAGGTGATTATGTATGGGCAGAATGAGCAGCTTGGCAAGGGCCTTTTTTGCCCGCAAGAATCCACGCAACAGTCACTCTTGCCGCCTCGACGCCAAGGACTTCAGGGTCTGGCCGAGGAAGCACTGCAGCGCCCCGGCAATCACCAACCCCTAACCGAGGTGCGCATGGTTCTTGCTGAGCAGGTGGGAGCTTGGCAAATCGCGGCTGCGGGGCCTTGGTCTGTACCGCCGCCCCGAGGTAGCCACGCGGCCTCATGGCCTTGGCCCGTAATGCGGCGGCCCCTCGCCTGAATAGGCTCCGGCCTGATTGAGGGCGCTGAGATCAGGCGGCGTGTAGAACTGGGCCGGCTCGAGGGGCAGCGGCAGCTTGAGTGCAACGGGCCACTCCAGGATGCGGCCGTGGGCCTCGTGCAGTCTTGGGTTGGCGCGGTGGGCCTTGGCCGGCAGGCTGTTGAAGGTCCAGGAGCCGATCTTGCCCTCGAATGGCATGCCGATGACGGCGTAGGCGTTGTGGTCAATGCGGCAATTGGGGCCGAAGTTCTGGACATCCACGGCGCGGCCGCGGCCAGGGCCATAGCCGTTGTACTTGGCGCCCTCGATGGGCTTGCAGGCAACAAAGAGGTTATGCGTGATGAGGGCGCCATCAAAGGCTTCGCTGGTGTAGATGCCAAAGCCGTCTCCGGATTTGATCACCGTATTGTGCTCGATGACATCGCCCTGACTTTCGCGGCTGATCTTGAAGGCCTCGTGGATGACATTGAAAAGCACATTGCGATAAAAGTAATTGGGGCCGCCAAGGCCTGGTTGCGATGAGATGCCAACAAAACAATTGGTGATGCGGTTGTGATGCACACGGCAGTTGTGCGCGGCAAAATCCGCCTCGATGCCATCATCAAGCCCGGCGCTGATGTCGTTGTGGTGAATGTCGTTGCAGGCTTGCAGGGCGGCACTGTCGTCCTCGAGATGACTGATGCAATCGCGGAACCCGCGCACGCGGTTGTGGCGGACCACATTGCCACTGCCAGTGAATTGGATGCCCTCTCCTTCGTTGTCGCCGTTGGCGCCCATGATCTCAGGTTTCCAGGGGCGAATGCCTTCAATGTCATTGTCTTCGATAAGGGCATTCTCCATGCCGGGCTTGTAGGCCTTGATGCCAAAGCTGCTGCGGATGCGGCAGCGGCGCACCACGCAGTGCTGGGTTTGATTCAGACGAATGGGCCCATTGACCTGCAGGCCCTCGAGATGAACCCACTTGCGGCCCGTCATGCCGATCTCCGCAAAGCGCGCCTGAGAACCGACGGCACGATACACGATGGGCCTTCCGGGCTCGCCATCGCGGTTCAGACTCACGGCTCCGTAATCGCCGTCCTCCAATAGAATCAAGTCCCCGGGCTTGGCCGCATTGAGCAGCTCCCTGCCCCCTCGTCTGGCCTTGGCATCGGCCGCCGCCGCCGGCTCCGGCCTTGTGCTTTGGCGAAGCGTCTTGGTGACTGAGCCCCCATCGGGATCGCTGAGGCTGACCTCGATTTCATAAGCCTGACCGGGCTTGAGGTCCATCAGGCTGCCGCTGAAACGCTGCGACCATGAAAAGGGGGCCAGAGCCTTGCGGCTGCGGCCAGACGGGATGGCACGCAGTGCCCTGCCCTGCACCCAATTCGCCGCGCCCTCAGGCCGGAAGCGCATGCTGGCGCTGGCGTTGTGGTTGGCATCGCCCTGCACCTCCCACTCCACGGCGAGGTGTTGCAGCGTGGGATAGGGGGAACTCAGCGCACCGCCAAGCACGGCATCTTGGGCCCTGGCGCTGGCAAGCAAGCCAAGGACCAACGCCACGATCCTGGGACCAGATGAAAAAGAGGAATCGCTGATGCTCATGTGTTGTGGCCTCGGGCTTATCTGGTGGTCATGGGGCCCATTCTGACGACTTCCAAATCGCGGCCCTTGATCCTGCGAATGGGCAGCAGGTCCGCATGCACCCAGCGCGTGTCGGGAGCACCGCTGATGAACCAATCCCCGCCGTTGTCCGCCAAAATCATGCCGTGTTTTTTCAAACCCTCGAGCAGCACTCGGGCTGGCCCACGATAGCCACTCAAGTCCACTGAGGCCTTGAGCCGCACGCGCATGCCCATGGGCGGCAGGTTCTCATCGCGCAGGGTGCTGGCGAAGTGGGAGGCCGGCGCCACATAAGCCCGGCGACTGCGGCGCACGGTAAAGCGCAGTGCATGACGCAACTCACCACGGCCACAGAGCTCATCGTAGCGCGCCAAGCCCGGCAGTATGGGCAATCCGGCAGCGTCCGCGCTGGTCCAACCCGCTGGCCTTGGCTTGGGCGAAGCCAGATCAAACACGGCACCACTGGACGCGCGCCATGTCTTGCCGCCATCCACAGGAAAGGCGCTAAAAAGCTCGTAAAGTTTCCAGCGGTCCTTGTCCAAAACCAGCACATGACGATCGCCCTGGGCCTGCGGCCCGCCCTCGATCCAGACCGAGGCGGGAATGGGATAGGGCCCGGGATCGCTCTCATCGGCACCAGCACCAAAGCTCACCGGCACCATGGGCTGATCGGCTCCCACCACATGGTAGGGGATGCCGCCGTGCTGCCCCTTCCAGATGAGGCCGAAGTCTTCATGCAGTCCCTTGTCCGCTCCAATGCCCGCGATGATGGCATCGCTGAGCGGGTCAACTGGGTCGCGGGACACATCGCGATTCCACTCATCCTCGGCAGGCAAGAGCAACCTGCCGCCAAGATCGGCATTGGGCCCGATGGGAAGATCGGGGTGCTGGGCCTGAGCAATGGACCCAAGGAGAACCAGAGACAACAAGGCGCGCGCTGAGAGGACCACGGGCAGCCTACGCGCTTTGCGGCTCAAAAGTTGCGCTACACTCGCGATTCAGGAGCCAGCTCAGCACAGGCAAAAGCTGCGACTTGTGCAGTCCGCGCCACCTGTATATCGTGATCGGTGTTTGCCCTGGCCTTGCTGATGCCCATGGTCCTGTTGGCCAGCTCCCATCCCCTGCCCCCGGCCCTAGTGAGCAAGACCGCAGTTTCGCCTCCACGCGACGCGCCAAGCCTAAACGCCCCCTCACAGGGCGTTGTGCTGTTGCACGGGCTGGCGCGCCGGTCTTCAAGCATGGGCCGCATCGAAGAGGCGCTGCGCAAGGAGGGCTATGCGGTGGCCAATCTCGAGTATGATTCGCGCCACAAGCCCATTGCCGATCTGGCCCGCGAGCTTCATGCGCGCATCAAAGACGACCCGCGCTTGGCAGGCTGCGGCGTCCTGCACGCGGTGACGCACAGCATGGGAGGCATCGTGCTGCGCGAGATGATGGCAAGCCTTGGCCTGCCGCGCCTGCGGCGAGTGGTGATGATCGCTCCGCCCAATCAAGGCAGTGAGGTGGTGGACCGCATCGCGCACTGGAAGGCTTTCAAGTGGCTCAACGGCCCAGCGGGGCAGGAATTGGGCACGGGTCCAGACAGCAGGCCCAACCGCCTCGGAGCGTTGGGCTTTGAGTGTGGGATCATCGCCGGAGACCGCAGCATCAATTGGATCAACAGCGCCATGATCCCCGGCCCGGATGACGGCAAGGTGGCGGTGGAGCGCACCAAGGTCGCGGGCATGAAGGAGCACTTGGTCCTGCACAGCACGCATCCCACGCTGCTCATCCATGCTCCGGCCATTGAGGCCACCCTGCGCTTTCTTAAAAACGGCAGCTTCGCGCCCAACCCGAATCCAGCACCATGAGGCTCTTGGCAATGGATGGATGCGCCGGAGGCTGGTTGCTCCTCTCGCTGCCTGCGCGCTCGGCTCAACCCAGCGCAAGCATCGTTCCTTCCCTGGCGGATCTATCCCCTGTGCTCAAGCGCGGCGACCTGCTGGCCTTGGACATGCCCATCGGGCTGATGCCTGCCTCATTGGAAACCGGGGCGAAGCGGCTCTGCGACGCTGCCGCCAAGCGCGCTCTTAGCCGGCGAGCCAGTTGCCTTTTTCCCGCACCGGCGCGGGAGTTGCTGGATGCTGCTGAGGACTACCCGGCGGCCAATGCCTGGCATCGTAGGCATTGCGGTCTGGGGCTCTCCAAACAGCTATTCAACATCCTGCCGAAGATTCGCGAACTTGATGCCTGGCTGCACTCTCAAGCCAACATCAGGGAACAAGTCGTTGAGGTGCATCCCGAGTTGTCCTTCGCCTATTGGAGCCAGGGCGGCCAGAAGGCCGAGGCACTGCAGCCCTCCAAGCAATCCGCGGCCGGGCGTTTGATGCGCGCGCAGATGATTGAAGCCGAGTGGCCCAAAGCGCTTGGGCAGTGCCGAGCTGCGCTGGGGCCGAAATCACAGCGGGGCCGCAGGCGCTGGGCTGAGGATGATCTGCTCGATGCCTTTGCTGCGCTATGGAGCGCCCGGCGCATCGCTCAAGGCCTTGCCATCGCCCATCCCTCCGAGGTGCAGCGCGATGCCCAAGGTCTGCGCATGGCCATCTGGGCCTAAGGTCCACAGGCTCACTTCAGACGGTGACCTGTCCCGATGAGGAGGGCCGCGAGCGGTGACTGGGGGACGCCAGAGGCAGCCGGGTAGTGCAAGAGGCGCTTCATGCCAAGGGCAACCCAAACCCAACGCAGAGGCGACGCGGCAGAAGCTGAGGCATGGCGGGCTTGACGCAGAGGCATCGTCCGTGGGTTTCAGCCGATGGGTTGGCTTCAGGCCGATCCAAGGAAACGGCCGGGCATCACCCCACCAATGTCCCACCCCATTGGCATCATGTTTGCTTATGCCCACGACTGCAATGCGCCACCGAACTCCGCCCCCAATCTCCTTGAACTTGGACCAGCGCGTCGAATTCCCCAGCCCAGAAAGCAAGGCATTTCTCTCCGTTGGAGCTCGTGACCTGATTCGTGACGGCTCCCTGCTACACGCCTGTGTGGGGCTCGATTACCAGGCCACCATTGAGACTTTCCACAGTCTTTGTGCCGACCTCTGGTTGGTGGACTTGCACACCTTCAAGAAAACAGCACTGCTTCCGCTGTTGTTGGGACAACCCCGATACGAACTCGTCGAACAGCAGTTCACGGGGCGCTTCATGGTGGCCAGCGCGAGACTGCGGGAGCCGCTCGTTGACGGCAGGGCTCCACCTCCTTTTTCGGCCTCTCGTTGCACTGAGATTTACCGCGATCGAGAAGTCCCGGGCCGCCTGCTGCGTCTGCATCGCCTCAGCCAATGCGCGGCGGATTTTCTGCAGACGGAATGCAAGCCCGAGAGCCTCACCGCCATCATGCACAATGGTGACAGCTCGGGCGAAGGCGGATCAGGGTTGCGTTTCTTTAGCATGGCGCCGGAACATGAGGGCGACAGGCCCACCCTGCTTGGAGATGTCTATCGGACCTTGAAACCCACTGGGCTGATCATCAGTGATGGCTCAAACTGTGACCTGCCGCACCTGATCAAAGTCCGGCGCGCGAAGTGCAGTAGCTACGAGGCTTGGCGGGACCTTGAGGGTCGCGACCTGATCTGTGGGGCGCACCGCTGGTCCTGTGTTGGCTGGCTCCCCCCTCGGTACGGGCCGACCCTGATTTGGAAAGTCACTGCTGCATAAGCAAAGGCCAAAAAGCCTCAATACCACTGGCGTCAACCTCGTTGCGAGGCCATTCATTGCCCGTTCCATGCACCCGGCCTACTTTCAAACCCGCTTTCGCAGCAGCATCGCCATTGGCGACTTGCCCGAGTGCTTTGCCATTCTCACCGCTCATGCCACAACTGGAGAGTCCTGGAGTCTGGAACAAAACACCAAGGCCAATGAAGCCTTGCGCACCGTTTTGCAGGAGCGCTCCGCCTTGCTGGGCGAGATCAGCGGCCATGCCCCTCAGGGGGCACACGAGGAACCGGGGTTTGCTGCTGCCCTGAGCTTTGACGAGGCCTGTGATCTGGGGCGCCTCTTCAAGCAAGATGCGATCTATTTTGTTCAGGGAGGCACACTGTTTGTCAGCCACTGCGATGGGCGGCGCGGCATGCAACCCATCGCGCAATTCGCAGCTAGGGTGGATGCCCGTGCCTTCGCGCCGAATCAGCCATGACCCCCGCAAGCTGGCGCAGGCAGCTCAGCAAGGTCTGGCCACACGACATCAGCCCCTCCTCAGTGGACACCGAGTCGGGTAGCGGTGCGCTTTTCTTGATGGAGCGAGAAAAGATGCATCCCTTTGGCCGCGCGGTTAAATCGCTGCCGATGAGGCGTCGTGGTCTTCTTTTCGCCTTGATTTCGAGGGCCTTTGGCAAATGAGGCCTTGTCAGCACCCCCTGCAAGCGGTAGGGTCGCCTGTCAGTCTGATGAAGGCCAGACATAGCTGTTCATCAGGCGACTCCCGGGTTCTTTGGTGTTCTGAAATCCGCAGTTGGAGCTAACTGTCCTGCACGGGCTGGCGATACCAGACCAAGCAATGAACACCAAAATGTATGTGGGCAACCTGCCCTTCTCCGCCATGGAATCCGATCTGCGCGAGCTCTTCGGCCAATACGGCACCGTGACCGAAGTCTTCATCCCCATGGACCGCGAGACCAATCGCCCCCGCGGATTCTGCTTCGTGACCATGGACACCAGCATCGCCATGGAAGAGGCCATCAAGGGCCTCAACGACCAAGAATTCATGGGCCGTCGCCTCGCCATCAATGAGGCTCGTCCCAAGGAAGAGCGCCCCTCCTACGGCGGCGGCGGCGGTGGTGGCGGCGGCTACGGCAAGGGTGGCCGCGGCAAAGGCGGCTACGGCGGTGGCGGCGGCGGTGGTGGTTACGGCGGTGGCCGTGATCGCTATTGATCCCTGTTCCAACCTCAATTCCAATCACCCGGAGCGGGAGCAATCCCCTCCGGGCTTTTTGTGCACCGGGAAACAGTGGCCGCAGTGACAGCGTATCAATGCGCGAGTCTCCGTGCCATGCTCCGCTTTGCCGCTCCGCATTCCCCACCAACACCACTGGGTCGGCGAGACTTTTTGCGCATCGGAGCCCTGGGGGCACTGGGCCTACCAGAGTTCCTCGCCGCGAAATCCAAGGGGCTAATCAAGGACAAGTCGGTGATCTTTCTCTTCATGCATGGGGGACCATCGCAGTTTGAGACCTTCGACCCCAAAATGGAAGCTCCCTCGGAGATTCGCAGTGTCACGGGAGAAATTCGAACCAGACTGCCAGGCATCACCTTTGGCGGCACCATGAAGCGTCTGGCAGGGTTGGCTGACAAGTTCAGCGTCGTGCGCTCCTTTGTGACTGGCGACGGCGTGCATGACATCAAGACCATCGTTGGGCGTGACAGCATGCAGGCCAATCTTGGCTCGCTGTACTCAAGGATTGCGGGGCCCCTCCGGCCGACCAGCGCCATTCCAACCAATGTGGCGCTGTTTCCCCAGGCGGTTTGCCCTCAGGCCGGCCCAGTCATCAAGCAGTTTGGCGACTTCACCTCCAGTGGCGATCTAGGCGCGACCTACAAGCCATTCGTGCCGGGCGCGGGCAGTTCGGCACAGGCTGACATGACCCTGAATCTGCCGCCTCAGCGACTGCAGGATCGGTTCGCTCTCATGCAGGCGCTCGATGGCTGGAAGCGCTCCATGGACGGCAATGAATCTCTTGGAGGAATGCCGCGCTTCGAGCAAGAGGCCATGGAGGTGCTGCGGCGCGGGGTGGCCGATGCCTTTGATCTTCGCCGCGAAGATCCCCGCCTGATCGCCCGCTATGATACGGCGCCGTTGCTGCCCAAGGACCGCGTCAGCGCGCAGTGGAAGAACCGCGAGCACTACGCTGATCATGCCGCAAGCTTGGGCAGGTTGCTTTTGTTGGCGCGCCGTCTTTGCGAACGAGGATGCGGTTTTGTGACCGTGACCACCAGCTTTGTGTGGGACATGCATGCCGATGTGAACAACGCACCTTGCAAGGTGGGCATGGAGTATGTGGGCACCCCCTTTGACCATGCTGTCTCCGCGCTCATTGAGGACCTCGAACAGCGTGGCCTGCGGGACAAGGTGCTGCTGGTGTGCTGTGGCGAGATGGGGCGCACCCCCAAGCTCAATGTGAAGGGCGGCAGGGATCATTGGGGCGGCTTGGCCCCGCTGATGCTTTACGGTGGGGGCTTGAAGATGGGCCAGGTGGTTGGCCAAAGTGATCGGCAGGGAGCTGAGCCCTCGTCGCAACCCGTCACCATCCCCGACTTGATTGCCACCATCATGCACACCCTGGTGGATGTCGGCGAGGCAAGGGTCACCGACGGCCTCCCTCCGGCACTGCTCTCGGTCCTGGGCAAAGGAGAGCCCATCTCAGGACTGGCCTGAGACCCGCCTCTCAGCTGCCTCAGCGCTGCAGGCGAGAAAGGCCTTGCCCTAAACTCACCTCTGCCTCACTAAAGGTTCACATGCAGCCATCTGCCAGTGAAACCACCTCAACGGATTGCATCCGCGAGCAGCTTCGGGCCTATTTCACAGAACTGCCCGAGGAGATGATGCAGCGGGCCGTGCTGGCCTCGGAAAGCCGTGAGTACAGCGAGGGCCAAGTGCTCATTGCTGAGGGCGGCGGGGTCAGTGGTGTCCTCTTCTTGCTGGAGGGGCGGGTTGGCGTTTACACCCAGGATGCCACGGCACGCATCACGCCGATCCGCATTGTCACCAAGCCCGGCAGCATGCTTGGAGAGCAAAGCCTGCGCGATGGCAGACGATTCGCCAATGCCAGCATCCTGGCCCTGACGGCGGTGCGCGCCGCCCACCTGCCTGCCGGCCTGTTCCGCGACTGTCTGGAAGCCGATGCCAGTGCCGCAGCAAAATTGGATGAGGCTGGACGACAGCAGGCGCTGGAAAAGCTGCGCTCACTCTCGGCGGAGTTGGCCTCAGAGGCTGCATGGCAGCAGACGCCCACCCCACGGCAATGGGCGGCGGGCGCCGTGATTTTCCAGCCTGGGGATCCTGCCAACTGCGCCTATTTTGTGGTCTCCGGTCAGGTCGGCCTGCATGCTCCAGGTTGCCCGGTGGCCCATGAAACTGTGGGCCCTGGTCTGATGCTCGGAGAGCGTGAACTGCAGGCCCAGCAACCGCGCGGATTGCGAGCCGTCGCCGTTGGCGCCGTAGAGCTTCTCGAAATCCCCGCTGAGATTTTGCGCTCCTCGCTGCGTCAGGAGGGCTCAACTGGCACCACTCTGAAGTCCCTCTCCTTTGTGCACAATCTGCCAAAGCTTGGCTCCGCCTACCGCTTTGCCGCAGAGGTCAACGGAAGCAGTTGTGTCGTCACGGATTACACCCTGCCACAGTCAAGACGAGTCCGAGTCCGCCATTTCCCGCGTGAGCAGATCGTTGAGGCAGGATCCAAGCAGGCCGGTGATGATACGGAAATGATCACCGCTTCACAGGGGCGACTCTCCTTGCTGGTGTTGCGCGAGACTCATCAACTTGTCGGCCTGCGCGCCAGCGAGGATTGGCCTGGGCTCCCACAGGCGATGGCAGCACTGCTGCGCGCAGCCGTGCTCGAGCGCTGGCAGTTGGAGGCGCTGCGCAACGGCCAATGGATTGAGGAGAGTGCCGCCCAGCAGGTGCAGGGCGGATCTGAAGTCGTCTGCGCCTGCACCAATGCCACAGTCACCGCGCTGCGCTTGGCGGCAAAGGGGGCAGGAACCGTCGAGGATTTGATGCGGGCCACAGGCGCGGGAACGGTCTGCGGTGGCTGCCGTGCCCGCCTACCGCTGATGATGGGGCAGGAGGAGTCCCTGCTTTGCCGGCTGAGCACCCGGTCACTCTGCGATGGGGCCATCTCTGCGCGGCTGCAAAGCTTGGATCATCAACCCGTGCCGCCCGCAAGGGCAGGACAGCATGTGCTGGTGGAGGCCCTGCTTGACGGGCGCTGGGTGGGGCGGCCTTACACACTGACCGACGCGGACCGCAGCGGCTATGAATTGGGCGTCAAGATTGAGGACGGGGGCCTGTTTTCGAATTGGATGAGTCATGCGCCGCAGGGCGCCTTGGTGCGCATCTCGCCGCCCCAAGGAAGTCTGCTGCCCGATCCCGCTGACCCCAGACCCCTGGTCCACATCGTGGCGGGAATCGGCGTGACCACCGCGATTTCATCCTGGCGCATGCTCGGCAGCCGACGCCTGATCATCCACTATGTCTTTCGCACCGAGGCCTGCGCCGCCTATCTGCAGCCTCTCCGCGAGGCTGCAGCGCAGGGCGAGATTGAATTGCATACCTGGGCCAGCGGCACCCAGGGACGACCCACAGAGGAGCACTGGCAACAACACCTTGCGCCTCTGGGCCCTTGTGAGGTCTTGGTCTGTGGGCCGGCAGCCTTCAACAATCAGGTGCTCAAGGCCTGCGCGGCACTGCCACTTCTTGATGCCAAGGCCGAAAGCTTTCATCACCCTCGGCGCGGTGAGGGCGCCATCGCCAAGCCGGGCAGTTGGCGACTCCCGGATTTTAAGCCCAGCTGCCCATTGCACGAACAAGTCCTCGTCAAATCGCAACTGCCCCTGACCGAGGAGGCTGAGCGCTTCCTGCAACAATACGGCAGTGAGACGAACACCTGCATCAAGCAACGCCTCGTGCAGGTGAAGGCAGAGATTGCCAATAGCGGCACATGGTTGCAAACCCAGGAGGAACTCGGCTTTGCCGCCAGGGTGGCCTGGCGCAAT
>JAURHS010000040.1 GCA_030833205.1 Prosthecobacter sp. | reverse complement strand
TCTTGAAAAGCGGCAGTGGCGAGCAGGCGTATCGGCTTGGGTTGATCTGCCAGGAGGACAACAGGCTGGCGGTCACGCTGCGGTGCGCTGCCTTGTTGCTGGCGGTGGCAAGCGACGGCAGGCCGTTGCAGGAAGGCTTGGCGATGGCAGCAGCATCACCGGCAGCCTCAACCTGGACGAAGCCCTTGCGTGCCGGATGCTGATTCTGCCGCTGCACTTGGACATGCGGCGATGAAGGCTGAGTCCGTGACTCATCCATGTTGCGGTTTCACAAGCGCGAGGAGTTGAACCAGAGCCGCCGGCTTCAAGTTCAGGGCAGGTCCCCGGCCTGCTCCAGGGCCCGTTCCACCAGCATCACGGCCAACTCTTGGGTGACTTCGTCCAAGCGTTGGTTGGCTTGTTTGAGGGCCTGCAGGTCTTGGGCCTGTTGCTCAAGCAGGCGGCGCAGCTGCGCGGCGGCGGCGTGGATGGGGGCGGCTTGCTCGGCGCTCAGCGCCGGCCCCAGTTCACTCAAGGCGGCGTCGAGGCCTTCAAGCAGTTCACGCGATTTCATCGTGGCCTGAGTCCATTGCCGTTGATGCATGTCCTCAAAGGCATGCTCCACGCTGCTTTGGATCATGGCTTCGACGCGCTCGTCACTGACATCCACGGCGCTGTTTTCAATCTGCAGGATGCGGTCCTCGCCGCTGTGCGTGTCGCGGGCGAGGACTTCGAGAATGCCGTTGGCGTCCAGCGAAAATTGCACGCCGACACGGGCGCTGCCGCGCGCTCCGGCGGGCAGGGGAACCAGGACGCGGCCGAGCTCCCAGTTGTCGGCGGCCATCTCGCGTTCGCCCTGCAGCACGCGGATGAGCATTTCGCCTTGATTGGCTACGGCGTTGGTGAACATCTCGCCGGCTTTGCAGGGCAGGGTGCTGTTGCGAGGGATGAGCACATTCATCAGTCCGCCGTAGGTTTCGATGCCAAGGGACAGCGGGGTCACATCCAGCAGAAGGACCTGGCGCAAACTGCCTTCAAGGATGCCGGCCTGGATCACCGCGCCCATGGCCACGGCCTCATCGGGGTGTTGGCTCATGTCCGGTGGCCGGCCAAAGACCTCGGCCACCAGCCGTTGCACGGCGGGGATGCGGGTGCAGCCGCCGACCAAAATCACCGCGTCCAACTCTGCGGCCTTCAATCCGGCGTCGCCCAGAGCGCGCAGGCAATGGGTGCGGCTGCGCTCCAACAGTGGCGCAATCATGCGCTCAAACTCGGCGCGGTTGATCTCGGCCTGCAGATGTTCGGCGCCGCGGTAAAAGGGGATTTCAATGCGGGCCTGCTCCTGCGTGGAGAGGGTGCGTTTGGCGCTCTCTGCGGCGGCGATCAGGCGCGGGCAATCCGGCTGTTGCGGGTTGAGGCGCTGGGCCAACAGGCGGTCCATGTCATCGCCGCCGAGTTGGGTGTCGCCTGCGGTGCTGAGCACCTCAAAGACTCCGTCGCGCAGGCGCAGGATGCTGATGTCAAAGGTTCCACCGCCCAAATCATAGACGGCGATGCGGCTCTCGCCCTGGGCGCGGTTGAGTCCATAGGCTAGGGCTGCGGCGGTGGGTTCGCTCAGGATGCGTTCCACCTCCAGGCCGGCTTGTTTGGCCGCTTGTTTGGTCGCGTTGCGCTGGGCATCGTTGAAGTAGGCCGGCACGGTGATGACGGCGCGGCTCAGGGGTTGCCCAAGGCGGAACTCGGCGATTTCGCGCAGGCGGCGCAGGATGGCGGCGGCGACGCTCACCGGGCTTTGTCCCAGGGCGCGCAGGTCGTAGGGCGGTTGCCAGTCGCTTTCGCCGGGGCGACGGCCCAGCAGGCGCTTGGCGCTGGTGATCAGGCGCAGGGGCTCGAGCTCGCGGCGGTGGAGTGCGGCGCGCCCGACGCTGAGTTGTCCGTCCTTGTCCACAAACAGGGCGGAGGGCAGCAGGCGATGATTGTCCTCGTCGGCCAGCAGAATGGGCAGGCCGCAATCCACCACGCCCACCAGCGAATGCGTGGTGCCCAGATCAATGCCCAGAATGGGGGAGGTGCTCATGAGGATTGGCTCTCTGCCATGCTGGGGAAACGCGTCAAAGTCAACGCCGGGCGCAGGCCAGTGGGGAGCCTGTGACTTGGGTCCAATGCGCTGGCGCATTGCCAAGGCCGGATTTTGCCTGCAAGTTGCAGGCTGCATGCCAAACGACTTCTCTGATCTGATCGCCGCCGCGGAGCTGACCGCAGACCAATGCCGTGAGGTGGCGGCCTGGCTGGTGGATGGCGCGGTGGCTGACGAGGCCAAGGCGCAGGCTTTGCTGGCTTGGGCCAGGCGCGGGGAGAGTCCGGCGGAGATTGCGGTGCTGGTGGAGGCTTTTTTGCAGCGCGCCTTGGATCCCGGCCTTGATGTTGCCGCACTGCCCGGCCCGATGCTCGATGTGGTGGGCACCGGCGGCGACGGCTTGCATCTCTTCAATGTCAGCACCACGGCGATGTTTATTCTGGCAGCCTCCGGGGTTTGTGTCACCAAGCATGGCAATCGTGGGGTGACCAGCAAGGCCGGCGGAGCTGATGTGCTCGAGGCTCTTGGGGTGGCCATTGATCTGCCTGCGCCGCGGGTGGCCGCGGGCATGGCGGAGTTGGGCTTGGGGTTCTTTTTTGCGCCGCTGTATCACCCTGCCTTCAAGGCTGTGGCTGGTGCGCGGCGACTGTTGGCGGCACAGGGCCAGCGCAGTGTCTTCAACATGCTTGGGCCGCTGCTCAATCCTGCGCGCCCCGCGCACCAACTCATCGGCGTGTTTTCTCCGGCCTTGTTGCCGGTTTTTGGGCAAATCCTGCAGCGCCTTGGGCGTCGTGCGGCCTGGGTGGTGCACGGTGAAGTGCCCGGCCATGGCGGCATGGACGAGCTCTCCAGCCTGGGCGGCAATGAGGTCTGCGCCTTGAAGGATGGGAAGCTGGCCTCCCTGCGTGTGGATCCGCGTGAGCTGGGATTGGCTCCGGCACAACTCGCTGATCTGGTGGGTGGGGATGCGGCTCACAACGCGGGCTTGGTGCGCGCCATTTTGCAGGGCCAGGATCGCGGGCCGCGCGCTGACATTGCGCTGCTCAATGCAGCTGCCGGTTTGGTGGTGGTGGGCAAGGCTGCGGCGATGCCCGAGGGCCTGGCCTTGGCGCGTCAGGCCTTGGAGAGCGGCGCTGCGGCGGCCAAGCTCGAGGCCTTGGCTCAGTGGCGTTGAGCAGCGGCGAAGAGCGCCGCAGCCTGATCAAACACACCATGCTCGGTGATCCAGCGGTCAACAAGGCGCGCCGGGGTCACATCAAAGCCCAGATTGAGCGCCTGCGTGTTTGGCGCGCAGAGCTGCACCTCACGGACTTGGCCGGATTCATCCATGCCCTCGATGTGGCTTAGCTCGCGGGGGCTGCGTTCTTCAATGGGGATGTGGTCGCCATTGGCCAAGCTGGCATCGAGGGTTGAGCAGGGCAGGGCCACCCAGAAGGCAACGCCGTTGTCGCGTGCGGCCAGGGCCTTGAGGTAAGTGCCCACCTTGTTGGCCACATCGCCGTTGCGTGCCACGCGGTCGGCGCCCACGATCACCAGGTCCACGCGGCCTTCGCGCATGAGTTGGCCGCCGAGGTTGTCGGCGATGAGGGTGCTGGCAATGCCTTGTTGTTGCAGCTCCCAGGCTGTCAGGCGCGCGCCCTGATTGCGCGGGCGGGTTTCATCCACCCACACTTCAAGACTCAGGCCTGCCGCCTGCGCCGCGTAGAGAGGCGCCGTGGCACTGCCATGATCAACAAAGGCCAACCAGCCGGCGTTGCAATGGGTGAGAACGCGCAGAGGTTCGCCTTGGGGCTTGGTTGCGGCCATGGTCTTGAGCAGCGGCAAGGCCTGTTGGCCAATGGCCGCGCAGGCCGCAGCGTCTTCGTCGGCAATGGTTGCGGCTTCAGCGCGAGCCACCTCGGCGCGATGGCTCCATGGCGCGCGCTCAATGGCCTGCTGCACGCGCTTCACTGCCCAGGCCAGATTCACCGCCGTGGGCCTGGTGGCGATGAGCATCCCGGCCAGGGATTGCAGCTGCGCCGGGCTTTGCGCCTCGCGCGCGGCGAGCATCATGCCATGGGCTGCGGTGGCTCCAATCAGGCCGGCGCCGCGCACGGCCATGTCGGCGATGGCGGCGGCCACCTGCGCGCATTGCCGCAATTCCAGGACTTCCAGCCGCCAAGGCAGGAGGCGCTGATCAATCACACAAACACAGTCCTCGGCCTGCATCCACAGGGTTCGGTAGGGGCGGCCATCGATGAGCATCGCAGGGTCAGGACCATGAGCGCGGTTCGCGGAGCTGCCAAGAAGAAGAAATGGCTTGGAGCCTTGGGGGACCGTTCGCTCCTCGCACTTCGGATTGGGGGCAAGCGCCATGCTTAAGGGCCGTTTCGTGTTGGCTGTCAGCGCCAGCCGATGGTCGCTTGAATTGGAGTGGTCAGAGCGATGCTTCATCTGGAGCAAGAACGCGAAGGTCAATGACCCTCAACTCCCTGAAGGCGTCGTTCCCCTCCCGCTGCGCATCGAGATGAGGGGGATGAGCAGGCGTCGTTGTCGTGCCGAAAAGAAGAAGGCGGTGGCTTGAACCAAGCCACCGCCCTTTGATGTCTTTCTCTTGCCCAACAAGAGCGCAGCGACTGAGTCCTGCGCCCCGTCAATCAATAGCGATAGTGATCGGACTTGTAAGGGCCATCCTGCGCCACGCCGATGTAGTCGGCCTGATCGCTGGTCAGGGTGGTGAGGCGCACGCCGATCTTGGCCAGATGCAGGCGGGCCACTTCCTCGTCGAGTTTCTTGGGCAGCACAGTCACGCCGATGGGGCGGCTGTCGCGGGTGGACCAGAGCTCCATCTGCGCCAGGCACTGGTTGGTGAAGCTGTTGCTCATCACAAAGCTGGGGTGGCCGGTGGCGCAACCCAGATTGACCAGACGGCCCTCAGCCAGCATGTAGATGTTGTTGCCCTTGGGGAAGGTGTAGCGATCCACTTGCGGCTTGATGTTGGTGCGACGCACATCGCTGCGGCTGTTGAGGCGGTCCACCTGGATCTCGTTGTCGAAGTGTCCGATGTTGCAGACGATGGCCTGGTCCTTCATCGCCTCCATGTGCTCGACACGGATGATGTCCTTGTTGCCCGTGGTGGTGACATAGACATCGGCCCAGCCCAAGGTGTCTTCAATGGTCAGCACGCGATAGCCTTCCATGGCAGCCTGCAGGGCGCAGATCGGGTCGATCTCGGTGACCACCACCTGTGCCCCTTGACCACGCAGGGCCTGTGCACAGCCCTTGCCCACATCGCCATAGCCGCAGACCACCGCCACCTTGCCCGAGAGCATGACATCCATGGCGCGGAAGATGCCGTCGGTGAGGGAATGACGGCAGCCGTAGAGATTGTCGAACTTCGACTTGGTGACGCTGTCATTGACATTGATGGCGGGGAAGAGCAGACGCCCAGCCTTGGCCATCTCATAGAGACGATGCACTCCCGTGGTGGTTTCCTCCGAGACACCCTTGAGTTCGGCGATCATCTTGTGGAAGATGCCGGGCTGCTTGCTGCCGATGTCCTTGAGCAGGTCCTTGATGACCTTGACCTCATGATTGTCGCTGGGGCTGTCCACCCACTTGTCGCCGTTTTCCATCTCGTAGCCCTTGTGCAGGAGCAGGGTGACATCGCCACCGTCATCCACAATGAGCTGCGGGCCCAGGTCGCCGCCAAAGCAGATGGCCTGCCAGGTGCACCACCAGTACTCCTCCAAGGTCTCACCCTTCCAGGCAAAGACCGGGGTGTTCTTCGCGGCAATCGCAGCGGCGGCGTGATCCTGAGTGGAGAAGATGTTGCAGGAAGCCCAGCGCACATCAGCACCCAAGTCCTGCAGGGTCTCAATGAGCACTGCCGTCTGGATGGTCATGTGCAGGGAGCCCGTGATGCGCACACCAGCCAGGGGCTTCAGCGGGCCATACTTTTCGCGGGTGGCCATCAATCCGGGCATTTCATGCTCGGCGATCTCGATTTCTTTGCGGCCAAAATCGGCGAGGGCGATGTCCTTGACTTTGTGGTTGCTGCTCATGGGAAGGGGCTAGTGCTGAGGGGTTTACTGGATAGTCTAACCCATCACGATGCGTTGATATGTTAGCTTGGTCAAGACTGGAATGCGTTGGTCCCTTGGATTTGTCTGCGGCCTGCCGTTGCTTGGGGGCGGGGATGGTGGCATGGTGGGGATTCCTCATCCTCATGCCACAAATCGGCAATCCTCTGGCCTTGCCCGGCCGCGTCATGCTGCACTTTCTGGTCTATTTGGGCCAGTTGGCCGCGCTGTGTCGGGAGCTATGGACCGCCCTGTGCAGTGGGGTGTGGCGTTTGCGTCTGGTGGCGCAACAGATCGTGGCCATCGGCTATGGCTCGCAAGGGGTGGTGATTGTGACCGGCGCCTTTACCGGCGCGGTGTTCACCTTCCAGACCTATGCCAAGTTCAAGGATTTTGGCGTCGAGACCACGGTGGGCGCGGTGGTCTCCGTGGCCCTCTGCCGCGAGTTGGGCCCCGTGTTGGCCGGCCTGATGGTGGCGGGGCGCGTCGGCGCGGCAATGGCTGCGGACATTGGCACGATGAAAGTCACCGAGCAGGTCGATGCGCTGCGCGTGATGGGCGTGCATCCCGTGGATTATCTGGTCCTGCCGCGCTTCTTGGCCATGATGATCTCGATGCCCTTTTTGGTGGCCGAGAGCATCTCCTTTGGCTTGGCGGCTTCCTACGCCGTTTCCACTCTGGGTTATGAGATGCCCAGCGCCTGGTATGTGACGCACATGCTGGAGCACACCAACATGCAGGATCTCTCCATTGGCATGATCAAGGGCTTTGTGTTTGGCATCATCATCACGCTGATCTCCTGTCATCAGGGACTCATGGCTGAGAACGGCGCGGTGGGCGTGGGCGCCGGCACCACGCGCGCGGTGGTGATTTCCTCGCTGGTGATGCTGATCGTGAATTTTTTCCTTTCGGTTCTGCTCAACTACATCTTCCCCATTGGCACGGCCTGATGAGCGAACACGCCGCAACCTCCCCATCCTCTGTCCCTGCGGACAACGGGCATTTCATTGAATTGCGCGGCGTGCGCAAGGCCTTCGGCGCGCAGGAAGTCCTGCGAGGCATTGATCTGAGCCTGCGCCACGGCGAGACGCTTTGCATCATCGGCCCCAGCGGCGAGGGCAAGACCGTGCTCATGAAGCACATCATTGGCCTGATCCAGCCCGACAGCGGGGATGTCATTGTCGGCGGCATTCGCGTCAACGGGCTGCGCGAGCGCGAAATGGCTCCGATCCGCCGCAAGGTCAGCATGCTCTTTCAGGGGGCGGCGCTGTTTGACAATCTCACTGTGGCCGAGAATGTGGCTTTTCCGCTCTGGGAGCGCGGCCTGCGCGACCGCAGCGAGATTGATCGCCGCGTCCGCGAGGCCTTGAGTGCGGTGGATCTGACCGAACACAGCCACAAGTACCCCACCAATCTCTCCGGCGGGATGCGCAAACGCACCGGCATTGCCCGCGCCATCATCGACCACAGCGAGTGCATCCTCTACGACGAGCCCAACTCCGGCCTCGATCCCATCGGCTCCGACATCATTGATCGCATGATCCAACGCATGCAGCGACGCTTTGGCGTCACTTCCATCATCGTCACCCATGACATGCGCAGCATTGGCAAGATCGCCGATCGGGTGGCCATGCTCTACCGCGGCGTGCTGCATTTCCTCGGCAGCCCGGCCGAGTTGGAACGCTGCGCCGACCCCATCGTGCAGAATTTCATCCACGGGCGCAGCGATACCGCCGCATGACCCCCTGTCACTCCACTCCCACCGATCTCCATGGACAACAATCGCAAAACTGAAACCCTGGTCGGCCTCTTCGTGCTGGTTGGCCTGCTGCTGTTGGGCGGCCTGATCCTGCAGTTTGGGCGCGTACGCGAGATCTTCAAGGACACCTACACCCTGCGCGTGTCCTTCCCCAACGCGGCAGGCATCAAGGAGGGTTCACCGGTGTTCCTGGGCGGCTCGCGGGTGGGCAAGGTCAGCCACAGCCCCATGCTCAATCCCACCTTCACGGGCGTGATCATTGATGTCGAGCTCTTCAAGGATGTGCGGGTGCCGGCTGATGCCAGCTTTGCGATCGGCTCGGCTGGCCTGATGGGCGATGCGCTGGTGGAAATCAAGCCCTCGGGCAAGGAGAGCAATCAGTTCATCGAGCCCAACTCAAGCAAGATCATTCAAGGCGCAGCCAGTGGCGGTCTTGCCGACCTGCAGAGCCAGGCCGAAGTCGTGGCGCGCAAGGTGGATGTGGTGCTCGATGATGTGCGCACCACTCTGCGCCAGGATGTGCGCACGGTGCTGGAGTCCATCAAGCAAAGCACCGACCGCGTCAATCAAAGCGCGCTTTCCGAGGCCACGCTGAAGCACTTCAGCGAGAGCATCGAGCACCTCAACAAGGCCCTGACCCGGGTGGATGAGCAGGTGCTCGACGAGGCCAATGCCGCCAACCTCAAATCCGCCATGGCGGATTTGAGTCAGGCGGCGGCGAGCTTCAAGCGCAGCAGCGCCAATCTGGAGGAAGCCAGCAAGCGTTTGGGGCCCATGCTTGATTCGCTCAAGCCCGCACTCGAACGCGCCGACAAGGTGATGGAATCCGCCGAGGGCTCGCTCAAATCCGTGGGCTCTGCCGCGGATGCCTTTGCAGGCACGGTGCGCAACATCACCAGCGGCAAGGGCTTGCTGGGCGCCTTGGCCAATGATCCCAAACTGCGCACGGAATTCTCAGACCTGATCTCCAATCTCAAGCGCAACGGAGTGCTCTTCTACCGCGACAACGCAGAGAAGCAGCGCGCCGAAAAACAGCAGGAAGAGGAGAAGCGCAAGCCCGCGCCCAAGCGCTGAGCCTGGCACAGACTGCGATGAAGTTGGCTGGCCAACGCCGGCATCAAACCAGAGCTTCGATGCAACGCCCGCAGAGGGTGGGGTGTGCCGCGTGGCTGCCGACTTCAGGAAGCAGGCGCCAGCAGCGTTCGCACTTGGCATCGGCGCAAACCTCAACCGCAGCGCTGAGGCTGCTGCCACGGCTGATCTTCAAGTCGCTTAAAATCAGGCATTCCTTCAGTGCGCCCAAATCGCCAAACAAGGCATGATCATAACCCGAGGCGGGAAGCTCAAGTTTGACGCTGGCCTCGAGGTTGGAGCCGATCCGCTTGGCCTGGCGGGCGCTTTCGATTGCCTGTTGAATCACGCCGCGAGCCTTGAGCAACTCGTCCATCGCCGCCTCAATGGCCGCTGCATCGGCAGGCAATTGCGCCTGGGGGAAGTCCTGCAGATGGACACTGCCCTGCTGGCCCAAATGCTCCCAGACCTCATCGGCA
Organism: Prosthecobacter sp.; assembly: GCA_030833205.1. GTDB lineage: Bacteria > Verrucomicrobiota > Verrucomicrobiia > Verrucomicrobiales > Verrucomicrobiaceae > Prosthecobacter. The sequence goes on along the minus strand of JAURHS010000040.1, from coordinate 18,425 downwards.
GTGAAGGCCAACACCGGGGCCAGCAGGCGGGCCAGATCGGCGGTGATGCGGTGCATGGCAGCCTGGGTGGCGCGACGGCGCGGGCTTGCCGCGGCATCGCAGTAAAGCCTGTCCTTGGTGATGTCGATGTAGAGGGCCGAGAGATCATTGGCCACAAACTGGGTGATGGCACTGATCACGCGGCGGAAGTCGTAGTGCGCATAGGCCTGGCGGCATTCCTCAATGAGGCGCTCGAGGCGCAGCAAAATCCAACGATCAACAAAGGTCCACTGGGGAGCGTCAGGCAGCGGGCTGCTGCCATGCAGGTTGCCCAGCAGCACACGGAAGGTGTTGCGCAGTTTGCGGTAGGTCTCACCGGTCTGCTGGAAGAGTTCCTCGCTGAAGGGAACATCGTTTTGATAGTCCACGCTGGCCGCCCACAGGCGCACCATGTCACCGCCGTACTTGTTGAAGTAATGCTCGGCGGTCATGGGCTTGGCGGACTTGCCGCTGCCCTGATCGCTCTTGCTGATCTTGCGGCCGTTGGTGTCCACCACAAAGCCGTTGGTGATCACGCTGCGGTAAGGCGCAGCACCGCGCACCGCCACACTGATCATCAGGCTGCTTTGAAACCATCCGCGGTGCTGGTCCGTGCCTTCGATGTAGACATCGGCGGGGCAGTGCAGTTGCGGATGGCGTTCGAGCACCGCAACTGAGGAGGAGCCAGAATCAATCCAGACATCGAGGGTGTCCTTGCCACGGCGGCAGCCCGCAGGCAGGCCGAGTTGTTCGCACCAGTAGGCATCGTCCTTTTCAAACCAAAGGTTGGTGCCGTGTTGCTGCACGAGATCGGCCACCTTGCGCGCCAAGTCGGCATCGAGAATCACCTCGCCCTGCGCGTCGTAAAACACAGGCAGCGGCACGCCCCAGGTTCGTTGACGGCTGATGCACCAATCCGGACGGCTCTCCACCGTGCCGTAGATGCGATTGCGGCCCCAGGCGGGTTGCCACTGCACCTGATCAATGGCGGCCAGGGCCTTCTGGCGCAGGTCGCCAATGCGGATGAAGAACTGCTCCACCGCACGGAACAGGATGGGCGTCTTGCTGCGCCAGCAATGCGGGTATTGATGCTTGTAGGGTTGCTGCGCCAACAGCGCGCCCTTGGAAGCCAGCAGCTCGATGATGCCGGCATTGCTCTGAAACACATGCCTGCCAACAAACTCAGGCAGGCCGCACTCCGCGGTGTAGCAGCCCGCGTCATCCACGGGCGAGAGCACCTCGAGGCCATGTTGGCGGCCCACTTGATAGTCGTCGCTGCCATGGCCTGGAGCCATGTGCACCGCGCCGGTGCCGGTGTCTGAGGTGACAAAGTCGGCGCAGAGCAGCTTGGAGTGGCGGGGCAGGAAGGGGTGCTGGGCCAAGCCACCTTGAAGCCGCGCGCCCTTGAAGCGTTGGCAGCCTTCCGCGTCCTGCAGGGCCAAGCCGCTGTCCTCCTCAAAGGCCTTGAGACGAGATTGGGCGATGATGAGCTTGAGCCTGCGCCCGTCCTGATGGGCAAACTCGCCGCAGACATAATCAAACTCAGGGTGCAGGGCGATGCCAAGGTTGGCCGGCAAGGTCCATGGCGTGGTGGTCCAGATCACCAGCTGCGCGCCCTCGAGGCCTGCAGGTGGGTCCACCAGCGAGAAGGCCACATAAATGGCCGGCGAGGTTTTCTCCTGATACTCAACCTCGGCTTCAGCCAGTGCCGTCTGCGCCCCAAAGCTCCAGAGCACAGGACGCTTGCTGCGGTACACCAGGCCCTGCTCGACGAAGCGCGCAAAGGTGCGCATGATGTCGGCCTCGTAGGCTGGATCGAGAGTCAGGTAGGGGTTCTGCCAATCGCCGAAGACCCCGAGGCGCTTGAAGCTCTTGCGCTGAATATCGATGTACTGCCGGGCGTAAGCCTCACAGCGGCGGCGAATCTCCGGCGGCGAGAGGTCCTTGGCCTCGCGCACCACCTTGAACTCGATGGGCAGACCGTGGCAGTCCCATCCCGGAATGTAGGGCGCGTGAAAGCCCGCCATGGTCTTGGATTTGACGATCACGTCCTTGAGCACCTTGTTGAGCGCCGTGCCCATGTGCACATCGCCATTGGCAAAGGGCGGGCCGTCATGCAGCACGAAGCGCGGGCGGCCGGCGCTGCGCTCCTGAATGCGCTCATAGAGACCGGACTGCTCCCATTGCTCCAGGCGCTTGGGCTCGCGCTGCACCAAGTCCGCCTTCATGGGGAAGTCAGTGCGCGGCAGGTGCACCGTGTCCTTGTATTGGCGTTGGGGGGCGGCGTCGGTGCTCATGGAAAAGTGGGGAAAGGGGGCAGGGGGCTGCAACTCAAGGGGCCTGCGCTGCCGGGGCGGCGAGGCGGCCCCCAAAATGCGGCACCTGACCCCACAGGCAAGCTGATAGTCAGGGGAAAGGGCCTCGGGGCTGAGCGATTCTCCGGCCCCGCGCCGTATGGCTGATCATGGATCGGCGCGATTTCATCAAAACCGGCACGGCGGCAACCCTGGCAAGCCAACTTCAGGCCGCCGGAGCCAGGGCCAACCCGCAACTCATTGCCCAGGAAAATCAGCGCGCTGGAGCCGCCTTCCAACTCACGCGCATGATCCCCGATGGGCCGCAGTCCTTTCGCTGCTCGCGCATCGAGGGCTACTGCTCGAAGCAATCCCTGAAGGCCGGTGAGAGTCTGCAGATCATGGTCAGCACCAAGCCTGCGGCACGCTTTGACATCGAGATCTTCCGCATGGGCTATTACGGCGGCGAGGGCGCGCGCCTGATGCAGCGCCTCGGCCCCTTTGAAGGGCGGGAGCAACCCGTGCCTGAGATGGGCGAGCAACGCCTGCGCGAATGCCAATGGAAGGCCTGCACGGAATTGCAGATTCCGCAGGACTGGCCCAGTGGCGTGTATTTGGGGCGCCTCAATACCCTGCCCGATGACCCGCAAAAGCCCTACTGGCAAAGCTACATCATCTTCATCGTGCGCGACGAGCGCCCGGCAGACATCCTGTTTCAATGCAGCGACAACACCTGGCAGGCCTACAACCGCTGGCCGGTGAATGAATCGCTCTACACCGACCCGCGCGCCGCGCACGCGCCGGGCGTCAGCGTGAGCTTTGACCGCCCCTACGGCAAGTATGTGCAGATTTTCGACAACCCCCTGAGCATGGGCAGCGGCGAGTTCCTGCTGTGGGAATACCCGCTGCTCTATTGGCTGGAGAAGGAGGGCTATGATGTGACCTACGCCTCCAATGTGGACAGCCTCGAACCCGCCAATCTGCAGCGCGCCAAGGTCATGCTCAGCGTGGGCCACGATGAGTACTGGGACCTGCGCCAGTACCACAGCGTGCGCGACAGCATTGACAAGGGCCTGAGCGTGCTGTGGCTCTCGGCCAATGATGTGTACATGGTCACGCCATTCAGCCCCAATGCGCAGGGACAGGCCAATCGCCGCCTGACCCGCGAGACCTGCTTTGGCGAGTTTCGCGAGGACGAAAAGGGCGCCTACTCCAAGGTGCTGGGGCCCTTCGAAAAACCCGGACCCGATGAACGCGACCTGATTGGCGCACGCACCGTGGTGCCCTTCAATGGCGGCGGCGACTGGGTCTGCTCCAAGCCCGATCACTGGCTCTTTGCCAACACCGGCATGAAGGGCGGCGAGAGCATTCCCGGTCTGGTGGGCTGGGAGTTCCATGGCGAGCCTGATCTCAAGCGCCCCAGTCTTGAGGTGGTCAGCCAAGGCCCGGTGTGGTCTGGGGGCACAAGATTGGGCGCGTACGCCTCCACGGTCTTTGAAGGCCCGCGCGGCAACATCGTCTTCAACGCCAGCACCATCTTCTGGACCCAGGGCCTGGCCAGCCCTCCGGGGCACATGCCACCCTGGAGCCACTTCAGCCGACCCCACGGCCCTGACCCCAGAGTGCAGCAAATCACCCGCAACGCCTTGGCGCGTGCCCTGCAACCGCTGCGCTGAAGCTTCGGGGGGGCTGCGGCCTTCCGATGCAGTCAGAGTTTTGAACCCGCGGCAATTGCAGTGCTTGACAGACGCCTGCTGCGTTTTGAGGGCATGGGAAGGTCACCGTCACCTTCTCGCAAGGCGGCGCGATGACAACCACATGGCCGCCACCTCTGTAACGGCCAGTTTAGCGGTGAGCAAGGGAAGCACCGACCTCACTTTGTCGGGATTGATCCACACCCAAGACGCGACCGCAAAGGCCGTGCGGGTGCAAACCTCGCCAGCAGATCTAGGCGCGTCGTTGCTTGAGCCTGCTGCGGGCTGAGCCCCAAGACCCTGTCGCCTTGCGAACCCGACCAAGCCGCCCTCAGCCTTGGTTGATTTTTTCCAAGTCCTCTTCGCGGCCGTAGACGGTCAGGATGTCTCCGGCCTCAATGGGCTGATGCGGGCCGGGAATGCCGGGCAGGCTGTGGTCACCCCGCCGTACGGCCAGCACCACCACCCCATGGTCCCAAGGTCTGGACTCGCGCAGAAGGCGGCCGGCCAATGGCGTGCCAGAGAGCACCTCAACCTCGGAGACCACATAGCCGTGCTGAATTCTCAAAAGGAGCTCATAATCAAGCACCCGCACCATGCCGCTGCGTTCCAGGGTGTGGCGGATGATCCGGTCCAATCCCTTGTGCAACCAGCCCACCTTGGTGAGGGCAAGAAGCAGGATCAGGCCTCCTGCCGCCGCCGCGGCCATTCCAAGAAGGTGCAGGGCATTCGCCGACTGCATCAGGGTGACCACCAGGGTGGCCAAGGCGGAGGTCAGGCCCACATTGCCTGCCAAAATGAGGTCGCGGATGATGCGTCGCCGCAGGGGATGGTTGACCACCATCTCCGCTTCGCGGGTCGTGAAGCCAACCCCAAAGAAGGCCGAGTAGGACTGAAAGCTGGCCGTGTCCCAGCTTAATCCAGTAAGCATCAGGGCAGTAGCGCCAACTCGCACCGCGATCAGGGAGACCAAGGCGATCACGAAAAAGGCGAGGATGGCGGCCATGAGTTGGGCCAGCATCCGCAAAAGGCTCCCGGGATGCAAGCCCTCAGGGCCTGACCCCGCGCCCAAGCCGCGGGCCCCGCTGAGGCCGGCCTCTTTTTCGCCATGCCGTTGGGCACCAATCCTGCTTGCCACCAGAGGCGTACTCTCACCCCCCCGCGCCTCGCTGGCGCCAAGCCTCCCGGATTTCGGCCCAAAACGGCCCCACTCTGCGGCTTGCGCTCCCGCCAGTTCTCGGTTAAATGCCCACCCCCTTTTTATCGAAAATGACCACCCCAGGACGCACCCCCAACGGTCTCCCGCCCGCTCAGGGCCTCTATGATCCCAGCCGCGAGCACGACGCCTGCGGCGTGGGCTTTGTCTGCCACATGAAGGGGAAACGATCCCATCAGATCGTTCGAGACGCCCTGCAGATCCTTGAAAATCTGGATCACCGCGGCGCCTGCGTCGAGGAGAACACCGGCGACGGCGCCGGCATCCTCATCCAGACCCCGCATGCCTTTTTGGCCAAGGCTGCCAAAGCCGCCGGCTTTGAGTTGCCTGCCGCCGGACAGTACGGCGTGGCCAATGTGTTCACCTCCCGCGATGCCAAGGCCCGCGCCGCATCGCAGGCCAAATTTGAAGAGGTGGCTGCCGCTGAAGGCCTGCCGGTCCTTGGCTGGCGCGATCTTCCCTGCGACAACAGCACGCTGGGCAAGTCCGCCAAGGCCAGCGAGCCCTGGGTGCGTCAGGTCTTCGTGAAGCGCAATCCTGCCCTGAAGGATGACTTGGCCTTCGAGCGCAAGCTCTATGTCCTGCGCAAGGTGGCGCACAACGCCATTCGCGTCACCAAAATTGACGAGAACTGGTACGCCCCAAGCTTCTCGGCCCGCACTCTGGTTTACAAGGGCATGCTCACGCCGGCCCAAGTCGGCGCCTACTACCTCGATCTGCAGGACCCATCCATGGACAGCGCACTGGCGCTGGTGCACTCGCGCTTCTCGACCAACACCTTCCCCAACTGGGAACGCTCCCACCCCTACCGCTACATCGCCCACAACGGCGAAATCAACACCCTGCGCGGCAACATCAACTGGATGCACGCCCGTCAGTCGCTCTTCGCCAGCGAGCTGTTTGGAGAAGACATCCACAAGATCAAGCCTGTCATCAACATCGACGGATCTGACAGCACGATCTTCGACAACTCCCTTGAGCTTCTCGTGCTCAGCGGCCGCTCGCTGCCGCATGCGATGATGATGATGATCCCCGAGCCCTGGAGTGGTCATGAATCCATGTCCGAGGCCAAGAAAGCCTTCTATGAGTACCACAGCTGCCTGATGGAGCCCTGGGATGGCCCAGCCTCGGTGGCCTTCACCGATGGCACCATGATCGGCGCCACGCTCGACCGCAACGGTCTGCGCCCCTCGCGCTACTATGTCACCCATGATGATCTGGTGATCATGGGCTCGGAGGCCGGCGTGCTGCCGCTGGAGCCCTCGCGCGTCAAGCACAAGGGCCGTCTGCAGCCTGGAAAAATGTTCATCGTGAACATGGAGGAAGGGCGCATCGTTCCCGATGACGAGATCAAGGAAAAGATCGCCTCTGAGAAGCCCTATCGCCAGTGGCTGGATCAGCACCTGGTGAAGCTGGCCGATATCGCCGACGGGCCTGCCGTGGCGCCGCCTGATCACGAGACCATCCTGCAGCGTCAGCAGGCCTTCGGTTACACTTGGGAAGACCTGCGCATGCTCATGGTGCCCATGGCCCGCGATGGCGTTGAAGCCGTCGGCTCCATGGGAACCGACATCCCCATTGCCGTCCTCTCCAACAAAGCCAAGCTGCTTTACGACTACTTCAAGCAGCTCTTTGCCCAGGTCACCAACCCGCCCATTGACTGCATTCGCGAGGAGATCATCACCTCGCCGATCACCACCATTGGCCGCGAGGGCAACCTGCTTGAGCCCAAGCCGGAGTCCTGCCACCTCATCGAGTTGAAGACCCCGATCCTCAGCAATGAGGAATTGGCCAAACTCAAGGCCATTGCCAGCGGCCAGTTTGCCTCAGCCACCCTCGACATCACCTTTGACGCCGCCCAAGGCGCCAAGGGCTTGGAGAGCGCCATGGACCAGCTCTGCGCGCAGGCTGATGCCCTCGTTGCTCAAGGCCGCAATCTCCTCATCCTCAGCGACCGCACCATGAGCGCGGAGCGCGCCCCCATCCCCGCGCTTCTGGCGGTGGGCGGCCTGCACCATCACCTCATTCGCAAGGGCACTCGCACTCAGTGCGACATCGTGCTGGAATCCGGCGAACCACGCGAGGTGCATCACTTCTGCACCCTCATTGGTTACGGCTGCGGCGCCATCAACCCCTACCTGGCCTTTGAGACTCTCGACGACATGATCCGTCAGGGCCTGCTGCCCACCGTGGACCACAAGACCGCGGTGAAGAACTTCATCAAGGCGGCGACCAAGGGCGTCATCAAGGTGGCCAGCAAGATCGGCATCTCGACGATGCAGAGCTACCGCGGCGCGCAGATTTTTGAAGCCGTGGGTCTGTCCACCAGCTTTGTTGAAAAGTACTTCACCTGGACGGCCACGCGCATCGAGGGCAGCGACATCAAGGTCATTGCCGAGGAATGCATTCAGCGCCACCAGCGCGGCTTCCCGCCGCGCGATGTGCAGGTCAATGCGCTTGAAGTGGGAGGCGACTATCAATGGCGCCGCGAGGGCGAGGCCCACCTCTTCAACCCGCTGACCATTCACACCCTGCAGAAGGCGGTGCGCACCAACAGTTACGACACCTACCGGCAGTACAGCGAGCTGGTCAACACCCAGACGCGCCAGTTCTACACCTTGCGCGGCCTGCTTGATTTCAAGGCCCGCGAGCCCGTGCCCCTCGAGGAAGTCGAGTCCGTGGAATCCATCTGCAAGCGCTTCAAGACCGGCGCAATGAGCTATGGTTCCATCTCCGGCGAAGCTCACGAGGCCCTGGCTATTGCGATGAACCGCATCGGCGGCAAGTCCAACACCGGCGAAGGCGGTGAGGACCCCGCGCGCTACACCTGGACCAATGAGCAGGGCGACTCCAAAAACAGCGCCATCAAGCAGGTGGCCTCTGGGCGTTTTGGGGTGACCAGCCTCTACCTGAGTCAGGCCCGCGAAATCCAAATCAAGATGGCCCAAGGCGCCAAGCCCGGCGAAGGCGGCCAGCTCCCCGGCGGCAAGGTTTATCCCTGGATTGCCAAGGTGCGTCACAGCACCCCAGGCGTGGGCCTCATTTCCCCGCCTCCGCACCACGACATCTACTCCATTGAAGATCTCGCCCAGCTCATCCATGACCTGAAAAACGCCAACCGCGCTGCGCGCGTCAGCGTCAAGCTCGTCTCGGAAGTTGGCGTGGGCACCATCGCTGCCGGCGTGGCCAAGGCCCATGCGGATGTGGTGCTGATCTCCGGTTACGATGGTGGCACCGGCGCCTCGCCACAGACCAGCATCAAGCACGCGGGTCTGCCATGGGAGCTTGGTTTGGCGGAAACCCACCAGACCCTCCTGCTCAACAACCTGCGCAGCCGCATTGTGGTGGAGGCCGATGGCCAGATGAAGACTGGCCGCGATGTCGTCATTGCCGCCCTCCTCGGCGCTGAGGAGTTTGGCTTTGCCACCGCGCCACTGGTCACCTTGGGCTGCATCATGATGCGCGTCTGCCACCTCAACACCTGCCCGGTGGGCGTGGCTACTCAGGACCCGCAACTGCGCGCCAAATTCAGCGGCGATCCCCAGCACGCAGTCAACTTCATGCGCTTCATCGCGCAGGAAGTGCGCGAATGGATGGCCAAATTGGGCTTCCGCCGCCTCGAGGAAATGGTGGGTCGCACCGATGTCTTGGAAGCCAAACAGGCTGTGGACCACTGGAAGGCCCGCGGGCTGGACCTCGGCAAGCTGCTCTACCGCCCCAAGGTTGGGCCGGAGGTCGGCCATTACTGCACCGAGGCCCAGGACCACGCCTTGGAGAAGTCCCTCGACCTGACTCAGTTGCTCAAGCTTTGCGAGCCGGCCATCGAGCGTGGCGAGAAGGTCTCGGCCAAGCTTGGCATCCGCAACATCAACCGCACGGTGGGCACCATCCTGGGCAACGAGATCACCAAGCGCCATCAAAACGGTCTGCCTGAAAACACTGTGCATCTGCACTTCCAAGGCAGCGCAGGTCAAAGCTTCGGGGCCTTTGTGCCACGCGGCGTGACCCTCGAGCTGGAAGGCGACGCCAACGACTATGTCGGCAAGGGCCTGAGCGGCGGACGCATCGTGGTCTACCCGCCTGAGGGCAGCACCTTTGCCGCCGAGGAAAACATCATCGCCGGCAACACCGCACTCTACGGTGCCACCAGCGGAGAGCTCTTCCTGCGTGGCATGGCCGGCGAGCGCTTTGCGGTGCGCAACAGCGGCGTGGACACCGTGGTTGAAGGCGTGGGCGACCACGGCTGTGAGTACATGACTGGCGGCCGCGTCGTCGTGCTGGGCAAAACCGGCCGCAACTTCGCCGCGGGCATGAGCGGAGGCATCGCCTTCGTGCTCGACGAAGACGGCGATTTCGCCACCCGCTGCAACAGCAGCATGGTCGACTTGAGCCCGGTGAGCGACCCCGCAGAAATTGAGGCCCTCTACCAACTCATCAAAAAGCACGCTGACCTCACCCGCAGCCAAAAGGCCTTCAAGGTCTTGGCCCTTTGGGAGGAGCAGAGCCTGCGCCAATTTGTGAGGGTCATGCCCCGCGATTACGCCCGCGTGCTCAAGGCCCTGGCCAAGGCGGAAGCCGATGGCCTTACCGGCGACGATGCCCTGATTGCCGCCTTCGAATCCAATGCCAAGGACGCCGCCCGCGTCGGTGGGGGCTGATGCCCCGGCCACCTTGGACACCTCACCCGCACAACGACCGCAAGACTTCAACGACTCATGGGAAAACCTACCGGCTTCATCGAATTCAACCGCGAACTGCCATCAGACCGGCCGCCGCTTGAGCGCCTCGCCGACTGGAAGGAGTTTCATCTTCACCTGCCCGACGATCGGCTCAAACGCCAGGGAGCACGCTGCATGGACTGCGGCATTCCCTTTTGCCACAGCGGCAGTCTCATCAGTGGCATGGCCAGCGGCTGCCCGATCAACAACCTCATTCCCGAGTGGAATGACCTGATCTTCCGCGGCCTGTGGCGCGAGGCCTTGGACCGCCTGCATAAGACCAACAACTTCCCAGAGTTCACGGGCCGCGTCTGCCCCGCGCCTTGTGAGGGAAGCTGCGTGCTCGGCATTCACGAGCCGCCGGTGACCATCAAGAACATCGAAGTCAGCATCATTGACAAGGCCTGGGAAGAAGGCTGGGTGCAGCCCAACCCACCCGCTCAGCGCACGGGCAAGAAGATTGCCGTGGTGGGCTCTGGACCTGCTGGCCTGAGTGCCGCCGCCCAGCTCAACCAAGCTGGACATCTGGTCACGGTGTTTGAGCGCGCCGATCGCCCCGGTGGCCTGCTCATGTATGGCATCCCCAACATGAAGCTCGACAAGAACGAGGTGGTCATGCGCCGCATCCGCGTCCTGGAGGCTGAAGGCATCGTGTTTCGCTGTGGCGTCAATGTGGGCCAAGACATCACGGTGGAGCAATTGCGTGCCGACTTCGACGCCGTCATTCTCGCCACCGGCGCCACACTGCCGCGTGACCTCAAGCTGCCAGGCCGCGAGCTCAAGGGCATCCACTTTGCCATGGAGTTTCTCACGGCCAACACCAAGGCCGTGCTCGAGAACCAGGACAGCCCCATTCACGCCAAGGGCAAGGATGTCATCATCATCGGCGGCGGCGACACCGGCACCGACTGTGTGGGCACCAGCCTGCGCCATGGTTGCAACAGCGTCAGTCAGCTCGAGATCATGGCCAAGCCACCGATGACCCGAGCCGCCAACAATCCTTGGCCGGAGTGGCCCAAGACCTACAAGATGGATTACGGTCAGGAGGAAGCCGCCGCCAAATTTGGCGACGATCCCCGCGTGTATCTCACCACCGCCACACACTTCGAAGGCGACGAGCATGGCCAGGTCAAGGCGGTGCATGTGGTCAATGTTGAGTGGAAGAAGGACGCTCAGGGCAACTTCGGGCCACAGAAGATTGCCGGCACCGAGCGCGTGCTGCCTGCCCAGCTTGTGTTGTTGGCCATGGGCTTCCTTGGACCAGAGCAGCCTCTGCTCGACAGCCTCAAGGTGGATCGTGATGCGCGCAGCAATGTGAAGGCCGAGCACGGTCAGTACAGCACCAACCTGCCAGGAGTGTTTGCCTGTGGCGACTGCCGCCGCGGCCAATCCCTTGTGGTCTGGGCCTTCAATGAAGGCCGTGGCGCTGCACGCGAGTGCGACCGCTTCCTCATGGGCAGCACCAACCTGCCCTAACTTCCAGAGCAGCATACCCTCGGGCCAGGCCCTGCCGATGAGGCGAGGCCGGCCAGGAGATGCGCCTTGCGACTTTGGGGCAAAATCCGAGGGTGGGCGGCTTGACGGCAGGTGCCCTTGCCCTAGCATGAGCGCTCTGGGGTTTGCACTCCGGAGTCTGCAACCAATCCTCATGGGCAATCCGCAAGCCGATATCGTTCACCACCTGATGGCCTCCTACCGCGAGATCGGGGGCATCAATCACTTCGGCAGCGGTGACCTGCCTGCCAAGGGCACGGTGGCGCAATGGTGCGAGGATCTGCTGCAGTTGCTTTTTCCCGGGTTCTTCGCGCAGGGTGCCATTTCTGCGGATCAACTTGAGGCGGTGACGGCCAGCCGCGTCGAGAGCCTTGCCGGGCGCCTGCGCATGGAGCTGCAACGCGTGCTGCGTCTGGATCCCAAGCAGGAAACCAGCGAGGCCCGCGTGCAGAGCCTGGTCGATGAGTTTTTGCTGCAGTTGCCAGCCGTTCGGCAATTGTTGCGCAGCGATGTGCAGGCCGCTTTTGATGGCGATCCTGCAGCGCGTAGTTTTGAGGAAATCATTCTGGCCTATCCAGGCCTTGAGGCGATTGCCATTCAGCGCAGCGCGCACCTGCTGCACAAGGCGGGGGTGCCCCTGTTGCCGCGCATGATGACGGAATGGGTGCATGGGCGCACTGGCATTGACATCCATCCGGGCGCTGAGATCGGCAGCCACTTCTTCATTGACCATGGCACTGGCGTGGTCATTGGCGAGACCTGCCGCATCGGCAGCCATGTGAAGTTGTATCAGGGCGTGGGCCTGGTGGCCAAGTCGTTGGCGGCGGGGCAGGCCCTCTCGGGCACCAAGCGCCACCCGACCATTGAGGACCATGTCACCATCTACGCCGGTGCCACCATCGTGGGCGGCGACACGGTGATTGGCGCGCGCAGTGTGATTGGTGCCAATGTCTTTTTGATGCAAAGCGTGGCGCCTGACATGGTCTATGCCCTCGGCGATCAGGAGCACCGCATCCGCGATCGTCAGAGCCGCAGCGGCAAGCCAGCGCAGAAGCCATGAACCTGCGCAGTCGCCTGCGGCAATTGATGCTGGATTTTGCGGCCACGCCGCCCTGGAAAACCAGCGACGGCCCGCTGCTTTCCCCCGCACCTCTGTTGCGGGAGGCGCCGCCTTCGGCGCCGTCCTCCGGCGGCTTGCCGCTGGATGAGGAGTTGACTCGGCAGTGTCGGCAACGCCTTGAGGAGTTGCAGATGCCTGGGGCAGCCAAGCTCATCGCGGTGGTCTGGAATCCGCGCATGCGCAGCACGGCGGGCTACGCCAAGTACCCGGCCTGGCGCATTGAGCTCAACCCGCGTCTGCATGAGTTTGAGGGCCAGATCCAACGCACCATGCTGCATGAGTTGGCGCATTTGGTGGCTTATCATCGCGCGGGCAACCGCCGCATTGCGCCGCATGGCACGCAGTGGCGGAGCGCCTGCGCCGAACTGGGCATTGCCGATGAGAGCGCAAGGCACGATCTGCCCCTGCCGCAACGCCAGGTGCGCCGGCGTCATCTTTACTGCTGTCCGCAGTGTCACCATGTCATTGCCAGAGTGCGCAAGTTTGCACGCAACACCGCCTGCAAGCCTTGCTGTGTCAAACACAGCCGCGGCCGTTATGATGGGCGGTTTCGCCTCGTGCTGCTGGAGGTGGACCCCAATTCACCCCAGGGCGAGCAGGCCCGCGCCCAACTCGCGGAGTTGGCCAGACAGGCCTTGGAACACGCGCCCGAAGAGGCGCGTGATTAAGCGCCAATGATGAGTGCGCTGGCCCTTGAGACTGCTGTGGGTTGGCGGCTCAGCAGGCGGTGAGCGCCTGCCCAAGCTCACGCCATTTCTCCACCTTGCCCTGCCACTCCTCGCGGCGTTGCTGGTGTTCCTCGAGCACCTTGGCAGGCACCTTGGCGGTGAAGTTCTCATCGGCAAGCTTGGCGATGACCTTGGCCAGTTCGGCCTCGGCCTTGGCCAGTTCACGGGCCACGCGCTGGCGCTCGGCCTCGACATCAATGACGCCATCCAGTGGCAGGTAAATCACCCCCAGGGGTGTGAGTGCACTGGGTGTGCCGGGCTTGGCGACATGCGCCACATCCACCTGCAGCGGGTCTGCCCCCAGCAGCAGGGCGAGGCTTTCGCGCTCGTGATCGGCAAGGGCCTGCGTGGGTTTGAGCACCATGGGCACGCGGCGGTTGATCTGAAACAGACTCTTCAGGCCGCGGCCCTGATTGACTGCCTCGTAGCGCGCCTGCGCCGCAGTCTCGTCCTCGGGCAGGATGCCGAAGTGCGCGAGTTCATCCTCGCTCAGGGGCTTGGGCCAGGGGGCGTTCATGAGGCTGCGTCCGCCCTGCTCGGCTGGCATTTCTGCGCTGAAGCCCATGCCATGCCAGAGCTCCTCGGTGATGAAGGGCAGGAAGGGATGGAACAGGCGCAGGGCCTGGCCGAACACAAAATCCATCACCGCCAAGGTGTTGCGTTTGCGCGCCTCGTCGCTGCCTTGCAGCACGGCCTTGCTGGCCTCCACATACCAGTCGCAGTACTCACTCCAGAAGAAGCGGTAGAGCGAGGCAGTGGCGTCGCTGAAGCGGTATTGCTCCAGGGCCTGAGTGGTTTCGTTGATGACGGTATTGAGCCGCAGCAGGATCCATTTGTCGTCGCCGCTGAGCAGAGCGGCACTCATCTCCTGCTCAAACTCGCCGCCCTGCATCTGCCGGAAGCGCGCCGCATTCCACATCTTGGTGCAGAAGTTGCGACCAAGCTCCACATTCTTTTCGTCAAAGCAGATGTCCTGCCCCAGGGGCGCGCTGCGCATGATGCCAAAGCGCAGGGCGTCGGCGCTGTAGCGCTCGATGAGTTCAAGCGGGTCGGGCGAGTTGCCCAGAGACTTGCTCATCTTGCGGCCCTGCTTGTCGCGGATGATGCCCGTGAAGTAGACATTTTTAAACGGCATCTGCCCCATCCACTCGTAGCCGGCCATGATCATGCGGGCCACCCAGAAGAAGATGATGTCCGGGCCGGTGACCAGATCGCAGGTGGGGTAGAAGGCCTGAAGCTCGGCGCTTTTTTGTGGCCAGCCCATCGTTGCAAAGGGCCAGAGCCATGAACTGAACCAGGTGTCGAGCACATCGCCGTCGCGGTCCAATCCCGCCGCTTCAAAGTGGCGGCCAAGCTCCTCGCTGGTGGTGCAAAGAACCACACGATGCATGGCATCGGCATCGTTGAGACTCTGGGTCATTGCCCCGAGGTTTTCAGCCGTGAGGAAGTCGCGTTGTTCTCCGATGGAGATCACCGCGCCCTGCAGTGCCTCGGCGTGGATGCCTGCGGCGGCGGCTGAGTTCATGCAGCCCGAGAGGATGGCGGCAATGTCGCGGCCGCGGATCAATCCGCTCCAGACCGGGATGCGGTGGCCCCACCAGAGCTGGCGCGAGATGCACCAATCCTGCAGACCGCCCATCCAATGATCATAGACCTTGGCCCAGCGCTCAGGGAAGAAGCGCATCTCGCCCTTGGCCACCACCTGCTGGGAGGCCTCGGTGCTGGGGTACTTGAGGAACCACTGCTCGCTGAGGCGCGATTCAATCGGCACATCGGCGCGCTCGGAATAGCCGACATTGTTTTGGTAGGGCTCTTCCTTGACCAGTGCGCCAATCTCCGAGAGCAGTTGCGCGGCGCGCTTGCGCGCGGCAAAGCGTTCCATGCCGGCGAGGTCGCGGCCGGCGAGGTCGTTGAGGATGCCATTGGGGTGCATCACATCCACGGCCTTGAGACCATGGCGCTGCGCGATTTCAAAGTCGGCCTTGTCGTGGGCCGGCGTCACCTTGAGCACGCCGGTGCCAAACTCCAAATCCACATGCTCATCGCCCACGATGGGCAGGGCGGCCTGATCCTCCAGGGGCAGGGGGCGGCGCACATGCTTGCCGATGAGATGGGCGTAGCGCGGGTCCTTGGGGTTGACGGCGATGGCCTGATCGCCGGGGATCACTTCCGGGCGTGTCGTGCCAATGGTCAGCCAAGTGTCGGGCTCCTCAATGACCTGCACCTTGAAGTAGTACATGGTGCTGTTTTGCGCCTTGGGAATGACTTCCTCGTCGCTGATCGCACTGAGGGCCACCGGGCACCAGTTGACCATCCGCTTGCCGCGATAAATCAGCCCCTTGCGGTAGAGATCAACAAACACGCTTTGCACGCAGCGCGAGTAGTCCGGGTCCATGGTGAAGCGCGTGCGGCTCCAGTCGCAGCTTGCGCCCAATTTCTTGAGCTGCTGCAAAATGATGCCGCCGTATTTCTCCTTCCACTCCCAGATCTTCTCGACGAGCCTGTCGCGTCCGAGCTCGTCGCGGTGCTTCATCACCCCTTCCTTGCGCAGGGCTTTTTCCACCGCGTTCTGGGTGGCAATGCCGGCGTGGTCGGTGCCAGGCAGCCAGAGCACCTCATGGCCAAGCATGCGCGCGCGGCGCGCCAGGATGTCCTGAATGGTGTTGTTGAGCACATGGCCCAGGGTCAGGATGCCCGTGACATTGGGCGGGGGAATGACAATCGAGTAGGCCGGGCGCTTGTCGCTGACGCGTGCAGGATTGGCTTCAAAGGCCTTGTCATCCAACCACTGCTGATACCAGCGGGCTTCGACTTCGGCAGGCAGGTAGGTTTTGTCCAGGGAGGGCATGAGGCAGGGCCGCCCAAGATGGGGCGAAATCGGCTCAGGGCAAGAACCTTGCGCCTGCGCCAGTGCCATGGGGCAGACCAAGGCCATCGGGCTCAGGGCCCATCATGGCAGGTCATGCCAGCCCCGCGCGGCGATGCGGCGCAACTCCTGTGGGTTTTGCGATGGGCTCAAGGCGGCTAGGCATTGTTGCACGCAGCGGCCCAGGCCTGGCAGTTCCCATTCGGGGCAGAGTTCAGCCAAAGGCTCGAGCACAAAGCGACGCAGGTGCAGTCTGGGATGCGGCAGGATCAATTGCGGATCATCGCTTTGCAGATGACCGGCGAAGAGCAGATCCAAGTCCAAGGGCCTTGGGCTGTTGCGCTCGCGCTGGGCCGGGCGGCCCATGGCCTGCTCAATGGCCTGCAGTCTGGCATGCAGGTCAGACGCGGGCCCTGACCAATGCAGGGTCAGCACGCTGTTGTAAAATGATGGGGTGCCCGGGGCGCAGTCCACAGGCGCGGTCTCATAGAGCGAGGCCACTTCAAGGCCCGCGCCCTGGTCTGCAGCCTCGGCCAGCAGGGCAATGCCTTGGGCCAGGGTCTGCCTGCGCTCGCCCAAGTTGCCGCCGATGCCAATGGCACAAAACAGGGTTGTGGCGGCACTCATGCAACGGAGAGGTCTCGGCTCAACCCAACGCACGCAGGCCAAGCACATCCTGCATGTCGTAGAGGCCGGGCGCGCGTCCCTGAAGCCAGCGCGCGGCGCGCACCGCGCCATGGGCAAAGGTGTCGCGGCTGCTGGCCTTGTGCGTGAGTTCCACCCGCTCGCCGACATTGGCAAAGACCACGGTGTGATCGCCCACCACATCGCCGCCGCGAAGGGCATGCACGCCGATTTCATTGGGCTGGCGGGCGCCGACATCGCCAAAGCGGCCGTGACGACAATCGCGGTTGTATTGCAGGCCACGCACTTCCGCCAAAATCTCCACCAAGCTGCGCGCCGTGCCGCTGGGACTGTCCTTCTTGAGGCGGTGATGCATTTCCACCACCTCGAGGTCAAACTCCGGCCCGAGCAACTCAGCCGCCTTGCGCGTCAGCCAAAACAGCGTGTTGACGCCGACGCTGAAGTTGGAGGCAAAGACGATCGGCAACTGGCTGGAGGCCTGCTTGATCTGCGCGAGTTGCTCATCGCTGTGGCCCGTGGTGCCAATCACCAACGCCGCTTGCTGCGCCAGGGCACCAGCCAGAAGCTCGGCGGTGAAGTGGTGTGAGGAGAAATCGATCACGCACTGAGCCTGCTTGAGCGCGCTGGCGAAATCATCGCCCACATCAATGGCGGCGCCAACGGGCACCTCCTGCGCCTTGGCTGCGGCCAGCACGGCCTGACCCATGCGGCCCTTGCAGCCGGTGACCAAGAGTTGGTAGGAAGACATAAGCTGACATGCTGGCCCCAGCGCCACCGCATTTCAACTGCAACCCTCTCGAGGGTGGGCAGAAGCTTGGCGATGAGCACTGGGGCCAGGGTGGCTTGGTCGCTTGCCCTCCGTGGGGCCGCCTGCCTGTTGAGCCGAGCCTTAGTTCACGGGGATTTGTCGGGGTTGGGCTTTGGCCTGCAGTGGCAGCGTCAACCAAAGCACGCCATCTTCCAGGCGGGCCTGCGCGCCGTCCTCAACGACCGGCATCTGGAAGCGCAGGCGCAGTTGGTAGGGCCGTTGGCTGATCTCGCTGTGCAGCTTCTGCCAGCCTTCGGCCTGCGGGCGTTGCGGCTGGGCCTGAAGGGTGAGGGTTTGATCCTCAAACTCGATGCGCAGCGACTCGCGCGGCACAGCCGGCAGTTCGACGCGCAAGAGCACACTGTTTTCCTGCGGCTCCACGCTGTAGCGCGGAGCACGAGGGGTGGGGGTTGGGTTGGTCTTGTGGGTTGAATCAACCGAGGAGGGAAGGGTGGAGGAGGTGTTCATGGTGAGATGAGGGGTGGAGAGTTGGAAGCCATGAGAACGGGGTTTACTCGATGGGGATGGTTTTGGGTTGGGCCTGGGGCGGCTTGGGAAGGGTGAGAGTGAGGATGCCGTCCTGCAGTTGGGCGCTGATGGAGTCCTGCTGCACCTGCTCGGGCAGGCGCAGACGACGGCTCAGGCTTTGACTGCACTCGCCCTGCGCCCCCTTGATCTGGCGTTTGGCGGAGATCTCAAGCCAGCCCTCGTGAGCTTGAACCTGCAGGTCGGCCTTGCGCACGCCCGGCAATTCCACCCGCACTTGGTAGGCCTGCGGATTTTCTTCAACATCCACCGGCATGCTGACCGTGGGGGCCGCCTGC